>JAYUUC010000328.1:0-5053 GCA_043755105.1 Myxococcales bacterium | reverse complement strand
CGGCAAGGTCAGTTCCACGCCGAGCCGGAAGCGGTGGTGGCTGCCAATCTGGCCAAGGAGAACGCAGAGCTTGCTCCGTTCCACACCTTCTTCCTCGGGGTGCACGTGAACAACGCGCGCTACGACGACTTCGATCGGGCCAACAGCATCTGGAGGATCGCGCTGGTGTCCAACGGTGTGGAAGTGACGCCGGCGAAAGTGGAGAGGGTCGGTCGCTCCACGTTACCGCTGAGAGCGATCTACCCGTACCTGGACGACTTCTGGGTGGCCTACCAGATTCGATTTCCCCGGACCCGGGCGGACGGAACCGAGACCTTGCCGGCGAATGCGACCACCGGAACGCTGAGGATCGCTTCGTCGCTGGGGCAGGCTGACCTCAACTTCCCGCTGCGCTGAACCTCGGAAAGGGGCAGGGAATCATGACCTCGAAACGACGTGCAACCGCGCGAGCCGGAGTTGTCGCCCTTCTCCTTCTCGCCTTGCCGGCCCGGGCCGAGTGGCCGATGGCGAGGGCCAATTCATTCCGGACGGGTGAGAGCGTGCTGCCGAGTCTGCTCTCGAAGCCGGTGGTCCAGTGGCGTCACTACCTGGGGGGGGCGCTGGCCTCGAACCAGATGGTGGCGATCGACGGCAACGCCGACGGCGACTACGAGGTCGTGCTCATCTCCGGGGGCCGGCTCCTCTCCAAGCGGCCCGATGACGTGGTGCTGTGGGAGACCGCGCCGCTGGGGCTTCAGCGCATCGACCAGGTGATGGACTTCAATCGCGACGGGACGCTGGACGTCCTGGCAACCGGGGCCAACGGGTTCGTGGGCATCTTCTCTGCGGCCACCGGGGTGCTCGAGTGGCGCACGGCGCCGGGCCTGTTCGGTACGGGAATCGGCGCAGTCCGGGTCGCCGACCTCAACGGCGATGGCGTCGACGACCTGTACCTCGCGGACGCGGGCTGCGGCTCGGTGAACGGGAAGCCGGTGGCGTACGGGTTCAGCTTTGCCTCGGGTTTCGGGCCGGTGGTCGACGACGGGAGCCGCCGGCTGTTCAAGCTCGAGGAGAACCGCGACTACTACTGCGGCATCGCCGACGTGGTGGCGGACCTCGATGGCGATGGCAAGGTGGAAATCATCACCTTCTCCTCGACGACGATGTACGCGTACGACGGAGCCACCGGGGCCGCCCTTCCGGCCTCGGCACAGGCGCCGGGCTACCCGGTCGGGTTCTCCGTCCCCTACGGCGTGCTGTCCACGAGCCTCGCCGATGTTGACGGCAACGGGCGGCGAGCCATCGTCGGCGTCACCAACAACCCCTACGACCCGTCAATCAACTCGCGCGCCGCCCTGGTGGTTTCTTTCGACCGGTCGCTTCCCGCGGCAGACCGGCTGAAGACGCGCTGGTTTCGCAAGGCGGCGGGCGTGGATGACCGCCACCTCTTTCCGCCCGCCCTGGTGGCGGACCTGGACGGCGATGGAAAGGCGGAACTGTTGACCACGTTCCTCGAGGGCGGGGTGGCCACGACCTACATCCTTGCGGGCGCCACTGGCGAGGTGCTGGCGCAGCTGCCCAACGCCCAGGCGCTGGGTACGGCGCTTCTCACCGGGGGCAAGCCGACGGCGCTGCTCCGGGTGGGGTCCGAGCTCAGGGGATACCGTTTCGACGCATTCGCCGGGGGGAACTTTGGCGCCCCAAAGTGGACCTCCGCCTCGGGCGAGGTCGGCTACCTCTGGAGCGAGGGTCGGACGAGGAGCGCCTCCAGCGGAGAGGCGGTGGCGACGTTGCCGCTGGCCAGCGGGGGTGAGGGGTTGGCGGTGGTGCGCGGAGGCGCGGTGGAGCTGATCGGGGGTGAGCCCACTGCCGCGGTGGTGGCGAGTTACCCGCTGCCCAGCGGCGTGGCTGCGCTGGCCTTCGGGAGTGTGCGCACCGCTCGCCCCGAGGAGACCGGGTTGCTGCTGCCCCGCTCGGACGGCTTCTTGCTGGTGCTGGACAGCCTGCTGCGGCCGGTGAACTTCACTTCCGGCGGGGAGCTCGCCCTCCCGGGCATCCGCACCGGGGGTTACTACTCGGGGCCCCGCGCTGCGGGCCCGGTGGCGGTGGCGGCGCGGATGGGGAAGGCGCACGAGGAGCTGCTGGTCCGCAACTCTCTGGGCGGGCTGATGCGGGTCGATGCCTCCAATGCCTCGCTCACCCGGCCTCCGGAGATCGGGTGGACCCTGCCGGGAGCCGTGCACCCGATGGTGATGGACCTCGACCGGGACGGGACGCGCGACGCGGTCGTCGTTCTCGAGGGGACGCGGCTGGTGGGTCGGTCGCTCGACCGGCAGCCGCTGTTCTCGGTGACGACGGGCGCGGGCGGTTGGCTTCCCGCGGGGCCTCCGGTTCCTCTGAGCAGCGCGTCCGGCTGGCGATATGCGGTGCAGGAGTACAACCCCAGCAATGGGCTGGGAAGGGTGGAGGCCGTCGACTCGAGCGGCCCGGTGTGGCAGTCCAGCCCGATTTCGGTTGCGGCGTCAGGTCGCGGCGAGCTGAGCGTCGACGACTTCGATGGAGACGGGCAGGAAGACCCGTACTGCGCGCTGTCTGCCCCGCTGCGGTTCTACTCGGGTGCGGACGGGCATCTGCTCACCGAGGGAGCGCCGGTGTACGCGACGATGCCGATCACGGTGCGCGGCAGGGCCGGCGCAGTCACCAATATCGCCGCGGCCTCGCACATGGAGATGACCGGGCTGTCGATCACGCGTCCCACCGCTGCGCTCCAGGAGGTGTGGAAGCGATTCATCCCGTCCCGCTACGATTCGACCTTCGCCACCGTGGTGGAGTGTGGCGATGGGCTGCGGCTGGTGGCGGGTGGATTCGACTCCTCGCACCTTCAGGTGGTCGACGTGGAGACCGGGGCCGTCCGCTGGGAAGGGGCGCTGGCGTCGGGTCGGGTGTTCTCGAGCGACGCCGAGGCCACCGCTCAGGTCGGCGTTCTCGGCGGACTGGGCAACGCCTCGTCGACGCGCCAGCTGCTCGCGGGCAAACCCGGCGTGGTGGTGGGGAGCACCGACGGCTACCTCTACGCGGTGGACGCGTGCTCGGCGCAACCGGCGCTCCACTGGAGCCTGAACCTGCGCGCCGCGGTCGGAGAGCCGATCTTCGCGGACACCGATGGCGATGGAACCGCCGAGCTGGTGGTCCAGACCGACGACGGATTCATCAACGGCATCGGCCAGGAGCGCTTCGCAGCCCCCGCCGAGGTCCTCGACCTGGACCTCTCGCGAGGCCTCACCACGGTGGACGTGGACGAAACCTTTGGCGACCAGCTCTCGGCTTCCTGGACGCCGGTGGCAGGTGCCACGGGGTACGCTTACGCCCTGTTCACCCGCGGCGGCACCCCGCTGACGCGGAGCCCGACCGACCCCGGAGACCCGTTCATCCGCGTCGGCAGCGACCAGACGCGGGCCGATGTGGCCGAAGGACTCAAGCCCGGAGGGACCTACTTTTTCTCGGTCCGTGCGTTTGGGCCGGGAGGCAGCTCGGCAGAAGCGCTCAGCGACGGCACCCGCTTTGTCTCCGGAACGCCCCCCCAAAGCGCCGACGGGGGAACCGACGGAGGAGCCGACGGAGGGTCGGAAGCGGACGCGGGTACCGGGGGGAAGACCGTGTTCTCGGGGAGCGGATGCCACTGCGGCGCTACCGGATCGGCAGACCTGGGCGCCTGGGGCGTGGCACTCGTTGCCTGGCTCGGTTCGAGGGGTCGTGTCGCCCGAGGAAAATCACGTCGGGGTCGCGCCAGCACCTGACCGCGGCGACCACCGGAACTGGCCACCTTGGCGCGAACGCGCTCAGGGACCAGCCTTCGGGCGAGAACCAGCGCATTCCACCGCCCCAGAGGCCAGCCAGCGCGATCTTTCTGCCGTGGAGCGGGCCGATACCCCCCACCCAAACCGGATACGGATCGTCGTCGTCGATTTCATCCTGACTCGCAAAGAGGGAACGCGGGAAGCGGGTCCAGCGCCTTGAGCCGAGGCTCCCCCCCGCGCCCGACTGAGGTATAGGGCGGCGATGGAAGCGGGGGTGGAGCGACGTTCGTGGGTGCAGCGGGTGTGGCCGGCCGCGAGCTTCCAGTTCGCGTTCGTGGCCGCGGTGGCCCTGCTCAAGACTTCCGCCAACGCGCTGGTCCTGGCGCGGTTCCACGCGGGGACGTTGCCCTACCTCTACCTCGGGGCAGCGGGCATCACCGTCGGGCTGAGCGGCTACGCGGCGGTCCATGGCCGGCGGGCGACGGTGGGCACTTCCGGGCTGAGCGTCGCCGGAGCCGGGGTGGCGGCGCTGCTGGCTCTGGGAATCGCCCTCGGGCAGTCCTGGGCGGCGCTGGCGCTCTACCTCTTTGCCGAAGCCTTCGCGACGTGGCTGGCGATCACCTTCTGGAAGGCGCTGAGCGACGCCTTCGACTCGCGGGAAGCGCGCCGGGCCTTCACCGAGGTGAACGGAATCGGCATGGTAGGAGGCACGGCCGGAGGTCTGCTCGCGCAAGAGCTGGCGAAGAGAGAAGGGGCGATCGCGTTGCTGCTCGCCGCCTCGCTGCTGCTGTTCGTCGCCGCAGGGGTGTTCCGCTTCCACCGCGCGGGAGATCCGCAACCGCGGCGCCCGAAAGTCGTTCCCGGGGAAGTGCTCGGGTACATCACCACCCACGGATACGCGCGGGCGCTGGTGGCGCTGGTGTTGAGCTTCTCGGCACTCTCTGCGTTCGCCGACTATCTCTTCCGTGAGCGGGCCGCGCGGGCGCTCGGGGAAAATCAGCTCGCCGCGCTCTTCGGCAACCAGCAGTTGTGGATCGGCATGCTCTGCGTGGTGTTCCAGCTGCTGCTCGCGGCGCCCCTGCTGCGACGGATTGGCCTGGTGAGGTACCTGGCCCTGGTGCCGCTGGTGCTCGCTCCGCTGGCGGTGGCGACGCTGGTGGATCAACGGCTGTGGCCCGCCTACCTGCTCAAGCTCTTCGAGGCCTCGGCGAGCCTGTCGATTCTACCGGTCGGAATGCAGCTGCTCTACGCGCCGGTGCCGGACACGTTGAGAGACC
>JAYUUC010000327.1:0-5054 GCA_043755105.1 Myxococcales bacterium | reverse complement strand
GGCAGGCCGCCCCTCCGATCTCCGAAGTGCTCAGACACTGGGTACCGTTGCAGCACTCCGCAGAGTCGGTGCACGAGGTTCCCACCGGCTTGCAGCTGTTTACGGTGCACTGGAGTCCTCCGTCCGCCCCGGGTACGCAGGGAGCTCCCCCGCAGCACTGGTCCTTGAACTGGCATTGATTACCGGCGGCGATGCAGCAGGGCGCCGCGCCGGTGTAGCCGGTGGGGCAAGCCGCGCTCGCCCCGCCGTAGCAACGCGGAATGCCGGAGGAGTCCAGCTTGCAGACGTCTTTCCCTGAAGAGAAGCTGTTGCAGCAGTTCTGAGACGCGTTGATCTTTCCGCCGTCGGGCAGCACCGGGGCGCCGCAGATGTTGCCGGTGGGGTTGCATGAGTTGCCGGAGTTGCAGCGGCCCGCGGTGCACACCACCGAGCCGTTGGGGTTGGTCCCGCCACCGCAGCAGGCCTGCGAGCTGCCACAGGAAGTGCCGGTGAGGCGGCATCCGCTCGCGGGCAGACACACCGTCGCGCCAGAGCCGGGGTCAAAGCAGATCCGCGAGCAGCAGCCGCTCGAACCCGAGCAGGGGTTTCCTTCCTGGGTACAGCCGCCTCCGCCGCCGCCCGTGATCGCGAGGCAACGTCCGACGCCGCCGTCCGCATTCGCCGAGCAGGCATTGCCACAGCACTGGCCATTATCGGAGCAGACGTCACCGTTGGCCTGGCAGTAGTAGGCCTTCACACAGACCCCGCCCTGGCAGTTGGAGGAGCAGCAATCGGCGCCTGCTGCGCAGGCTTGTCCAATCACCTTGCAGCTGGAGCCTCCCGCCGCGGGTAGCGGGGCACAGCTGCCGCCGGTGCAGGTCTGGGTGCAACATTCCGCGCCGCTGCTGCAACTCGCGCCGACGTCGTGACAGACCGCGCAAGCACCGTTCAGGCAGCTGGAGTTACAACAATCGGTGGCAGCGGCGCACGCACCGCCGACGCCCTGGCAGAACACTCCCGAGGTACAGACGGAGTTCCTGCAGTCGCCGTTGCAGCAGGGCCGGCCGCTCTCGCAGGCAGCGCCCGCCGCGACGCACGAACCGCCATCGGGAAGCTGCAGGCCTCCGTCATCGTTGGGCCCCTGACCGCCATCGTCCTGGCTCGTCGGCCCACCATCCGCGATGGGCTGAACGCCGCCGTCGTTCTCCACCACGGGCTTGACGCCGCCGCAGTTGCAGGAAGCGAAAGTGAAGCCGACGGTGAGCGCGGCTCCAAAGGCAATCAGGGTCTGAGCTCTCATTGAATTCCTCGCGTGGAAGCACTTGCACCGCAACGCCAGGAAAGCGCGGGTACCGGCCCGAATGAGGCTGCATCATCGACGCGATAAATGTGCGCTGTCGAGAACCTGGCCGTGTCTGCCTGCGACCCCCGCGCTCTTTCCCCCACACTTCCGCGGATCAACCGCGGACATGGGTGAACGCACTACTCGTCGAGCAGCTCGACGTTCCAGTACGACGCATCGGCGAGGGTGAGGAAGGGCAACCACTCGCGGTAGGTGACGCGCTTGGCGGCTCCGCGGAAGAACGGAGTCCAGCGCGGACGCACCGGCTTCTTCAGCAGCTTCATTCGCGCCTGTTCGGGCGTACGCCCACCCTTGCGGAGATTGCACTCCACGCACGAGCAGACCACGTTTTCCCAGCTGGTCTTGCCGCCCTGAGAACGCGGATTGACGTGGTCGAGGTTGAGGTCGCTGCGCGAGAGCTGGCGACCGCAGTACTGGCAGGTGTCGCTGTCGCGAGCGTAGATGTTCAAGCGGGAGAAGCGCACCCTGCCCTTGGGGAGGTATTCGTACGCCGAGAGCACCACCACTCGGGGAACCCGGATTCGACGGTTGATGGTGGTGATGGCGTCATGGTCCGCGGCGGAAAGCGCCGCCCAGTCGGCAAACTCGTAGAGCCGATATTGCTGGTCGATGGCCTTCGCGACCCCCTGGTAGAGGAGAGAGAAGGCCCGCTTCACCGAAGTGACATGAACCGGCTGGTAGAGTCGGTTCAACACCAGAACGTTGGAATTCAACATGGGTTGTCCTGAATAACCTTCCTCACTGCGGCCGCCACCGGCCCTAGGTCGTCATCGCCGAGACACCGGACATCGAGGATCAGCTCGCCGTCGCTGATGCGCGCGATGACTGGAGGGTCGGCATTTCTCAGCTTAACGTGAACCCCCTCGACAGACTGCACCGCGAGCGCACAGCCAAAGGAAGGAGGGGCCGAGAGCGGCATCGCTCCTCCGCCTACCTGCCCCACTGTGGGCAGAAGACGTACCTCGACGCCGGCGTCGCTCAGCAGCTTCTCGAGCCGTTCGGCCCGCACACGGATCTCCTCGAGAGGTTGAGCGAGCAGCCGGACCGCGGGAATCTCGGACACTCGCCCGTCGCGGTAGAGCTCGAGAGTGGCTTCGAGGGCCGCCACTGTCATCTTGTCGACCCGCAGGGCGCGGTTCAAAGGGTGCCGCTTCACGGCGGCGAGCAACGGCGCCTTGCCCACGATGATTCCTGCCTGCGGTCCTCCCAGGAGCTTGTCACCCGAAAAAGAGATCAGGTCGACCCCTGAGGAGACGACAGAACGGACGGTGGGCTCGACCTCGAGTCCAGCCCCGGCGGGTGCGACCAGCGCGCCCGAGCCCAGGTCCTCGTACACCGGAATACCCTGCCCTCTTCCCAGCTCGGCGAGCGCGCCCCCTGGGACCTCTTCGGTGAAGCCGACCAGCGCGAAGTTCGAGCGATGGACCTTCACCAGCAGCGCCGTGTCCGGACCGATGGCGCCCGCGTAGTCCGAGAGCCGGGTGCGGTTGGTGGTGCCGACCTCGACCAGCCGCACTCCCGATTGAAGCATCACCTCGGGAACGCGGAAGCCGCCGCCAATTTCCACCAGCTCGCCGCGGGAGACGACCGCCTCACGCCCTTGGCCCAGGGCCGCCAGCACCAGCAGCACGGCGGCGGCGCAATTGTTGACCACCAGGGCATCTTCTGCCCCGGTGAGGTCCTTGAGCAGCTCGACCACCGGTGCGTACCGGCTGCCGCGCTCTCCTTCGTCGAGATCGTATTCGAGGTTGCAGTAACCGAGGGCAATCTCCTTGACCCGCTCAGCCGCGGCGGCAGCGAGTGGCGCGCGACCGAGGTTGGTGTGGAGAACTACCCCGGTGGCGTTGAGCACCGGTCGAAGTCGGGGAACCGAGAGCGCGCCGAGGGCCTGGCGCACGTCGTCGTCGCAAAAGCCGCGGGGGTTTCCGCTGAGCAGTCGCTCCCGGACCTCGCGCACCGCCTGGCGAAGCGCGAGCACCGTCCGGGGCCGGGGGTGACCCTCGAGCAAGGACACCAGCGACGGACGAACGAGCAGCTCGTCGATCGAAGGCAGGTTTCGCAAGAGCGCGTTCTTGGTCGCGTCTTCCATAAAGGGGCCTCGAGAATGTACGGCCGGCAGAGAGCGCGCGCCAATCGAAAGCGAGCAGCCCTCACCTGTGCGCACTTCCGGGGGCAGGCAATCGGGGGGCGCTGTAGAGCAGCTGATAGGTGTTGTAGCTGCGAAGCACCCGCTTCACGTAGCCACGGGTCTCGGCGATGGGGATGTTCTCGACCCACTCGTCGATTGAGTCCGCGGGGCGCTGTTTCCGCCACCGATCGACTGCGCCTTCCCCGGCATTGTAACCGGCCAGGGCATACTGCTTCACCCCGTTGTAGCGGCGGTAGAGGTTGCCCAGATAGGTGGCGCCGAGGCGGATGTTGGTCTCGGGGTCGAGCAGCTTCTCGGTGGTGAGCCGCTTCATCTTCAGCTGTTTCGCCACGATCGCCGCTGTGGAAGGCATCAGCTGGGTCAGCCCCAGCGCCCCGGCCCACGAGAGCGCCTTGGGGTCGAGCGCGCTCTCCTCCCGCATCAGCGCCTGGAGCAGATCCGGAGGCAGCTCCTTGGCGGCCTTGCAGTGCTTCTCGATGAAGGGCCGGAAGGCGTTGGGGTAGGCCACTTCCCAGACCGCTCGGTTCTCTTCGCTGATTCGGCCCGAGAGATCCTGGCGGAGCGAGACCCGGGCCACCGCGTGGGCCGAGCGAAAGTCCCCCGCGAGAGAGAGCAGCTGAACGATCAACCGCACCGCCTCTTCGGGCAAACGGGTGCGGCTGACGGCGAGCAGCTCGGAAGAGACCGCTTCCGGAAAACCGAGCCGGAGCAGCTCGACCCCGGTGAGAAAGTGGGGATCGTCGCCGATGCGGCCCGCGTGGAGCGGCCAGGGGCTGGCGGTCCGGCTGGGAAACGCCAGCTGGGCCCCAAGCTGCGAGAAGCGCTGCGGATCAAGCGACTCCAGCTTCGCTCGCGAGATCAGCCCGTAATAGGTGGCCGGGTGTTCGATCGCGAGCCGCTCGAAGCTCGCTGCGGCAGAGGCCTTGTCTCCCTTGTCCTCACTCACCCGGGCGCGCCAGTACCGGGCTCGCTCCACGTCATAGCTTTCGTCGGCGTTCCCAAACTGGCGCTCGGTCTGGTCGAGAAAGACGAGCCCCTGGTCCGGTTTGCCGGCGCTGCGCAGAATCCAGAAGGCCTTGAAGAGCGCCTCGGCGAGGAAGTCTCCGTCGGGCCCCAGCTGCGCCAGTTCCTTCAGGCGAGCGAGCGCGGCTTCGTTGTCCCCGACCTTGGAATAGACGTCGGCGGCGTAGAAGAGCGCATCGTCGGCAAACGAATGGGTGGGGAAATCGTGGGCCAGTGTCTCGTAAGTGTGGGCCGCATTGCCCAGATCCGAGATCGACTGCGAAGACCCGAGCACGTAGAGCGCTCGGGCGCGGAGGTCGCCTTCGCGGCACTTGTCCACCACGGGCGAGAGCGCCTCGATCGCCTTCAGGTGTTTGCGTTCCTTGCGCAGCCCCTTGCCGTAGACGAAGTGCGCGCGACAGGCGAGCGGGTCGGGCAGCACCAGCCTCGGCAACAGGGGCTCGAGCACGTCAAGACCGGGCTTGTTCCGGTGGGCATCGATCAGCGTTTCTGCCCTCCCGACCAGCGCCTCGAGCGAGACCGTTGCCTTGCCGCCAAAGC
>JAYUUC010000326.1:0-5063 GCA_043755105.1 Myxococcales bacterium | reverse complement strand
ATGACTGCTTGTCTTGCAATGCATGTAGGGTCACTCGATCGCCCTGCTCACTAAACTTCGGGGTGCGAACTGTCTCACTCACATTGGCAGAGAGGGGTAGTCCGTGAAATGAATGGAGCGGTCGAAGCGGGACTGAAGCCCCGGATTGGAGAGGAGGAATTCGCGCATTCGATCTGCGTATCCGGCGACGATCACCACGAATCGGCCGCGCTGATCTTCCATTCGCTTGAGCAGGGTCTCGATCGCTTCGGGGCCAAAATCATTGAGCGCGCCAGGTCTGACGAGCGAGTAGGCCTCGTCGATGAACAGCACTCCGCCAATCGCCTCGTCGATCTTTTCTGCGGTCTTGAGCGCCGTGTGGCCGATGAAGCCCGCGACCAGCGCCTGCCGGTCGCACTCCACCAGGTGACCTTTTTCGAGAATTCCCAGCGCGCGCAGAATCGAGGCGATCAACCGCGCGATGCTGGTCTTCCCGGTGCCTGGCCCGCCCTCGAAGACGAGGTGAAGGGACATCACGCTTTGCACGTTGCGGCCCGTCTCACGGTAGTAGCGAACCAGCTGCACCAGCTCATGGATCTCCCTCTTGACCCGATCGAGCCCGATAAACTGCCCGAGCTTCTCGAGAAGCGCTGCCAGTGCCGGCTCGTCGATCCCCGGGTCCGCCGCGCGGAGGTCCTCGACGGCGAGCACCGAATCGTCAGCCGCGATGCGCAGCTCTGAATCGACTGCCCCGATGCGCAGGTGGTGCGCAGAGACCGCCTGCTCGATCACCTTGCGGACATATCGACCGTTTCCGAAAAACTGACCACGGGTGTCGTACGCGCGCTTGAGGATGCTCTTCAGATAAGGGCCGCTCGCATCGTCGGGGACGAGGTTCTCAGCCTTCAACTTCGACTCCGCGATCAGATAGAGCTCGCCGGGGTCGTAGTCTTCAAACCCGATGCTCCGGTCGAAGCGTGATTCGAGGCCCGGGTTGGCCTTGAGGAACGTTCGCATCTGGTCGCGGTACCCCGCCACGATGACCACGAACTGGCCGCGCTGGTCTTCCATCCGC
This sequence comes from Myxococcales bacterium, assembly GCA_043755105.1. GTDB lineage: Bacteria > Myxococcota > Myxococcia > Myxococcales > Myxococcaceae > JAYUUC01. Next base: position 4,009 of record JAYUUC010000326.1, on the reverse strand, counting down.
TTGAGCAAGGTGTCGATCGCTTCCCGGCCGAAGTCGTTTGGCCTTCCCGCCTGACTGGCGAGGGCGTAGGCCTCGTCGATGAAGAGCACGCCGCCCTGTGCTTCCTGAATCTTCTCGGAGGTCTTCAAGGCCGTCTGCCCGATGAACCCCGCGACGAGCCCTTCGCGGTCGCACTCCACCAGGTGGCCGATCGACAACAGCCCGAGCGCCTTGAAAATCTTCGCGAGCAACCGGGCCACGGTGGTTTTTCCCGTTCCTGGGCCGCCTTCGAAGACCATGTGCAAACTCATTGACTGGGTGAGGCTGCGATGGCTCTCGCGGTAGTAACGCACCAGGCGGACCAGGTTCTCGACCTCGGTCTTGACTGACTTCAACCCGGTCATTCGCTGGAGCTCGGCGAGCCCTTGCGCCAGCGCAGCTTCGTCGATGGCCTCGGAGAGACCGGTGAAGTCTCCGGCCTCCAGCGCCGGGCGTTTTTCTTGCGACGGGCTTGACGCATCCCGTGCCAGCGAACGGACCCGCAGGGTGCGGCTCGCTGCAGTGAGGGCCTTTTCAACCAGCCCTGCATTGGCAAAGTCCTCGCCCCGGGTCTGGTACGCGCGGGTGAAGGTGACTTCGAGCTGGCGACGGCCGGCGGGACTGAGCTCCAATCCTTCGCGCTCGCACCACCGGTCAGAGAGCTCGAGCAATGCAGGGGGCTGGAGATCGGGAAAGGGCAGCGAGGTCTCGAACAGCCGGGCAAGAGCGGGGTGGGTGCGCAGGAAAGACCGGGTGCGTTCGGAAGAGCCGGTGAGGACCACCGCCAGCTGTCCCCGGCGCTTCTTCAGCTCCTGAACCAGCGTGTCGATCGCTTCCCGCGAATAATCATTCCCACGGCCCGGTGCCGGGCTGAGGGACGCGATGTCATCGATGATGAGAACGCCCCCGAGGCTTTCCTTGATCTTCGCCTCGGTCCAGAAGGGAGTCTGGTTGACCAGGCCAGACACCAGCGCGTTCCGGCTGCATTCGACCGCCTGTCCCGAGTTGAGCAGCCCCAGCGCTCGCAAGACCCGCCCGAGAATTCGAGCCACCTTCGTCTTGCCGGTCCCCGGGTTGCCTTCCAACGTCCACATCAAAGAGGTTCCGGAGAGCGGAAGCCCTGCTGCTCGAGCGGCGGTCACGCTTCGAACAAGCTCATGGATGTGGGCCTTGACGGCCTCGAGGCCTTTGAGCTCGTCGAGTTGTTTCAACGCCTGCTCGAGCAACCCGTCCTCGACGAGCAGCACGTTCGACTGCACATCTTCTGCCTCCAGGTTCCACGTCGAGCCCGGGAGCGCGGCCCCGCGCAGCCTCCGCCGCTGCAGGGCCTGCGTTGCCAGGGATTCAGCCAGCACGCCGTTCTGGAGAACTCCCGGCTGCTCTGCATCGAGGTGGTCCTGAAGTCGTCGGGTCAGGGCTCTGCGTCCGTTGACCGACAGCGCGGCTCCCTCGCGTTCAATCCGTTGCTGGAAGATCGAGACCAGCTCCGAGACTCCGTACGAGGAAAAGGCAAGGTGGTTCTGGAACAGCTGCTGCCAATCGATGTTCTCGTGGAAGAAGGTACCCAGCTTTTCAGGCGTTCCACTGACCACGAACAGGGTCTGATCTGCATTCCGACTCATCTGCTCGGACAACAGTTGCATCACGTCGCGTGACGAGTCGCCGGGTCTGACCAAGGCGGGGGCGATCTGGTCCGGGTTTTCGAGAATCAGAACCTTTCCACCCGCCTCCCGGAAGCGCTCGGAGATCTTGGTCGCGGCCTGGCTGGACATCGGGGTGAACCAGGCCCCTCTTCCCCAGGAGACGACGTCGCCCCGCTCGAGCGCGCCGAGTGCGGCGTAGGCCCGCCCGAGAATCTCCGCGACCGCCTGCTTTCCGGTCCCCGGGGCACCCGAGAGCACCCAGTGCGAGGGAAGCACCGATCGCGGGGACGCCCCGGCGAGGATCGCCGCGCGGGCCTGGCCCAACGTTTGCGCCAGCGATCGTCGAACCCGCTCCTGTCCGACCATGCGCTGGAGCTCGTCGAGGATTCCATCGAGCTGGGCGAACTGCAGACCCGAGCTGAGCGCCGGTCGTTCGAGAACCCTCAGGGCGTTTTCGAAGTCAGCCTCCTTGAGCACCCCCGAGTCGTCCTGGGAACCCTCCTTCTCGCGTCGCGTGCGCAGACGCATCGACAGCTGGGTCTCTGCCAGCTCGACCAGTGCCGCCAGTCGCCTCGGACTTGAGCCAAGTCTGCGAAGAACGGCCTGAAAGGCGGGAAGGTCACGCACCTCGAGCCGCAGGCCACGTTCCTGGGCCTCGAGTTTGGCGAGTGCGAGCAACTCGGCTTCGTTCAGCTCCGAGAGCAACAGTCTTCGGGGAAACCGCTCCCGCAGCACCCGATGTTCCTCGAAGAACTTCTCCAGGGGCTGAGCCTCATCGCTGATCAAGACGGCGATGCCCGCTTCCCTGCTGGTGGCTGCGAGGAGAAAGGACTCGAGGGCATCACTGGCGAGATTGTCGCCTGAGCTCTTGCAGAAAGTGCCGATGTGCTCGAGGACGACGACGTGACCGCGCGCCTCCTCGACAAGCTTCCTTACCCGCTCTTCGATGGCGGTTGGAGAGTTGACCACCAGCAGCCCGCGGGTGAGGAAGAAGGTCTTGCAGTCCTGCAGTCGCCGGCTCGCGGCGTAGAGGCTACCGATGATCTTGGAGACGGTGGTCTTGCCTGATCCTGCTTTTCCGCACACCACCCAGGGGAGCAACGGCGGTGTTGGAGCGGAGCTCGTTCCGCGCTCGACCCGCTGTTGGAGCATCGCGAAGTGCTCGCGCAGGCGCTGCTTGGCGGCATCGAGTCCTACCAGGGAATCGAGAGCTTCCCAGGGCGCGGCCGGCGTGAGGGTGGGTTTCAGCAGGGGCTCGTCAGGTTCGCTCGGCCGATGCAGGACGGGAATCCCCGCGACGTCCTGGTCGCCCACCGTGAACGACAAGGTGGCGAGCAGAACGCCCTGAAAAACGACCTCGACGGTGTGGGTACCTTTGTTCCACAGCGCGAACTTCAGGTTGCCGACGGACGTGGAGGGGGCGCTGATCGGCCGAGCATCGGGTGTCGGTGTCCAGTGGGTCACCGTCCTCGCGATGTCGATCAGCTCGCGGTCTGGAGCGTGGACGTAGAGGAGTAACTCCGCCCAGAACGGATCCTGCAGGACAGGCTCGATGCAGCACTCGGCAAAGACGACATGGGTGGTCGCGACGTTGAAGGTGGTGAGGTATTTTCGGTCCTTCAGGGCGGGCGTTTCGGCGACCGCGGACTGAAAGAGCTTGATGCTCGAGAGTTTGAGATAGGGATTGTTTCGAGCGGTGGGGATGCCGGCATTTTCAATGTGGATCACCCGACGTGCGAGACGCCGGGAGCCCACCATCAGGTCGATGGTGTAAGACCCCTTCTTGAACAGCTCCGGAAAGTCGGCGAGGAGATTTCGATACGCGACCAGCGACGTTTGCTGAGACGTCGCGCGAACCACGGAGGTGGACTCGTGCTTTTCACCGGTGGCAGATTCCACCACAAACCGGACCGGGAACTCGCAGTCTTCCCTTCCCAGACTGGGGTTGAAGAGCTGGGCACTCGCATGAAGAGCCTGGAGGGAGCCTTGTTCAAAGACCCATCGCTCCCGCTTGCGCTCACCGATCAGATTCTCGGGCTGTGAGTGGATCGCGAAGCGTTTCAGCTGAACCAGTTCGGAACGGTCAGAACTCATGTCGCGACGATACGCGACCCTGAGTTCCTACCTTCTTTACTTCCACTCGATGACGTCAGTTGGGGGCAGGGAGACTGGAAATTCATCTTCGGAGGGAGGCCTTGTCGCGATGAACCTGAAGTCGAAGGCCATCACTTGCCGAAACAGCTCGAGCCGGGGCAGCCCTTTCTTGGTCTCCACTCCCAGTTCGTCGATGAAAAAATTCATGAGGGGTTGGTAAGAGCCGCCCAGCTTCGACGTCAGCAGGGCCTTAG
>JAYUUC010000325.1:0-5075 GCA_043755105.1 Myxococcales bacterium | reverse complement strand
AGCGACTGGAGACGCTGCAGGCTCACTATCGTGGAATCACCGAAGAGGTTTCCTCTCTTGCCCTCGTCCACGCGGCAGAGTCGAAGACGCAAGGCGCGGAGTGGAAGGAGGCACAGGCGCGGGCGGCGGCAGGCCGGGTGCAAGCGCATGTCGCTCAAGATGAGGCCGCGCGCGCAACCGAGCTGGCGAAGGAGGGCTATGTGTCGGCCGCTGAGCAACAGGCCCGCCAGTCGGGTGCCGAGAAAGACCGGGCAGAGGCAGATGCGCTGAACTTCACGGCGCAAGGTGCGCTCGGCCGGGACGAGCGCCGCCGAGGGCAGCACGCACTGGAGAAGGAGAAATTGGAACGTGAGCTTCGCGATACCGAGGGAGCGATTGCGGAAGCCCACGCGTCGGTCGAGCGCCTCGAAGCGGAGATCAGCAAGCGCCGCATCGTCTCTCCGGTGAACGGTGTGATCGGCGAAGCGGGGGATTGGCCCGTCGGAACGTCGCTGGAGGCGGGCACCCCTCTGCTGTCGGTCATCCCTGAGGGGCCCCTTCAGGTGGTGGCCCATTTTTCGTCGCACGACGCTCTGGGGAAGATCCGCCCGGGCCAGACCGCTCTGGTCCGGCTCGATGGGTTTGATTGGGCGTCTTACGGGGTACTTCAGGCGAGTGTTGACCGCGTGGGAAGTGAGTCTCTGCGGGAGCAGGTGCGCGTGGAGCTGCGCCTGGCCTCCAGTGATTTTCCCGCCCCCGTTCAGCACGGGCAACCGGCCACGGTCGAGATCGAAGTGGAGTCGATCACGCCCGTGAAGTGGCTGTTGCGGCTCCTCGGTCAGTCGGTTCGCCACAGCACCCGGGCAACGTCCACCGCACCCGCCGGTGAACCGGAGCCACGGTGACCGAGCGAAACATTCGCCGCTTCTTTGCGCCCGAAGTGATTCAGACGTCGCAGATGGACTGCGGTCCTGCGGCGCTTGCCTCGCTGCTGCAGGGCTATGGAATTGCGGCGTCGTACGACCGGTTGCGCGAGGCATGTCAGGTCGAGCTCGACGGAACGTCCCTGGAAGCGCTGGAAGTGGCAGCTCGAGCGGCAGGGCTGACGTGTGAGCAGCATGTGCTCCCGCTGGACCACCTGCTTCTGCCCGAGTCCGAAGCGCTCCCGGCGATCGTGGTGACCCTGAACCCGAACCGAACCACCCACTTCGTTCTCGTCTGGCGCCGATTCGGCGAGTGGTTGGAGGTGATGGACCCGGGCACAGGGCGGAGGTGGATGCGCATCCCGGCGTTCCTCCGGCAGGTTTACTTGCACCAGATGCCGGTGACGGCAGAAACCTATCTCGAGTGGGTGGGTTCACCCGAAGCCCGGGCCGGCCTGTGCGCACGAATGGCCGCACTCGGCATTTCCCGAGAGGCCTCCACTCGGCTCGAAGGCGAGGCCCGGGGCGAGTCGGGTTGGCATTCGATCGCGGCGCTGGACGCGGCGGTGCGGACGGTGGCGCAGCTGGTGCAATCTGGCGTCGTGACCCGCGGACGTTCCGTTCTGGGTCTGCTCGAGCAACTGTGGCGTTCCGAGCGCGCCAAGGGCGAAGGCGCGGGCCTTCTCCCCCCGGCGAACTGGACGGCCTCGGCGCTGTCAGAGGCGGTGGAAGGCGACATTCGCATTCGCGGCGCCGTCCTGCTCAAGGCGGTGGGCCCCGCGTTCGTAGCGAAAGGAAAAACCCCGGGTGTGCCGTCTGCGTTCGCTTCGAAGGCCTCTGAAATCGGTCCCTTTCAGCTGCTGTGGCAGATGATCCGGCAGGTCGGGAAACCTGCGCTCCTGGCCGTTGCCGCTGCGATTCTTCTCGCCTCCTGCATGCTCGCGGTAGAAGCGCTGGTCCTTCAAGGACTGTTGCGCGCGCTCCCGGAATTGTCCCTCAGCGGTCAGCGGGTGGGCGCAGTGGGGGTGGCCCTCGCCGTCGTCACCCTCATGCTTTGTCTGGAGTGGCCGGCCATCTGGTTGTCGATGCGCGTCGGAAGGTTTCTGGACGTGCAGCTGCGGCTGTTGCTCTTCGAAAAGCTTCCGCGGCTATCGGATCTCTATTTCCAGACCCGGCTCTCCTCGGATCTGGCGGACCGAGCCCATCGAATCCACGCCCTTCGCTCCATGCCCGACGCCGTGTGGATGGGCAGCTGGTACCTGATTCAATTCCTCGTCACCGTCGTCGCCCTCTGCTGGATTCACCCTGAAGGCACGGCCCTCATCCTCGTTGCGGGAGGAATCGGACTCGGCTCGGCCCTGCTCGTCCCCCAGCTCCTGTCGGAACCCGACCTGAGAGCGCGGACACACTCGGGCAGCCTCAGCCGATTTTACCTCGAAGCCGTTCGTGGCTTTGTCGCCCTGCGCAGTCACGGCGGCGAGCGAACCTTAAAGCGCGAGCAAGAGAGCATGCTGGTGGAGTGGTACCGGGCCGGCCTCACCCAGCAGCACTTGCTGGCTGCCGTCGAAGGAATCCAGGCGCTCTCCGGGTTTGGGCTTGCGGCAGCCCTCATCGTTCAGCAGCTGCAAGTCGACCCCACCAGCGGTCGCATCCTTCTCCTCGGCTACTGGGCGCTTCAATTGCCCGCATTCGCTCAGGCCCTGGCGACGATGACGGTCCAGCTTCCCGGTCACCGGAACGTGACGCTCCGACTCCTGGAGCCACTGCAGGGCCCTGAGGAGGGCGCCGTTTCTGCTACCCCCTCTTCCCCGTCGGGGCTCACTGTCATTTCAGCGCCGTCCGCTCGTGACATCCGGTTCGAGCGAGCGGGGCTGATGCTTCACGCGCATGTGCTGCTCGAGGACATCACCTTCCACCTCCCTGCCGGTTCCCACACGGCGATCGTGGGCCTGTCCGGGGCAGGCAAGAGTTCTCTGCTCAGTCTGCTGCTGGCGCTGCGGCCGCCGACGACTGGAAGCATTTTTGTCGATGGGGCGTTGCTCGATGAGGAAGGCTGGCAGCCCCTGCGCAACAACACCGCCTGGGTGGACCCGAGCGTTCCGCTGTGGAATCGCTCGCTGCTAGAGAACGTGACCTCGGGAGCACAGCCGACCGCAGAAGACCTCGAAGAAGTTCTCGAAGCGTCGGAGCTCCGCGACGTGCTCAGCCGGTTGCCTCAAGGCTTGCAGACCCTTCTCGGAGAGAACGGAGGGCTGCTCTCCACAGGCGAAGCGCAACGGGTTCGCCTTGCCCGCGCCCTTCTTCGGCGGGACGCAGGGTTGGTTGTTCTGGACGAACCTTTCCGGGGACTGGCGCGAAAGCAGCGCGCCCGGCTGCTCGCACGCTGCCGCGAACGCTGGGCAGGCGCCACGCTCGTTTGCGTCACCCACGACGTCGAGGAAACGCTGAACTTCGACAGAGTGGTCGTGCTCGACCAGGGCAGGATTGTCCAGGATGGCAATCCATTGAAAATGGAGCAGGACCGCGAATCGCTTTACGCCCGAATGCTGAATACAGAGCGGCTTGTTCGTCGTGATCTCTGGAGTGCAGCGACCTGGCGTCACTGGCAGATGACCGACGGACAGCTGACCACCTCCGCTGTGGAGCGGACGAGTGCGGGTGGGAACGATTCGTGAGCGTGATCGATCCAGCGCTGCTCTGGCCGCCTCAAGCCCTTGCTGAGGGCTTGGAGTGGCTTGCCCGGGAAAGGGGACTGATCTCTCAAGCCCAGCAGGTCACGGAGTTCGGAGTCCCCCTGGAGGGCCGAGATGCCAATGTCTGGATGAAGCAGGCATCGCTTCACCTGGACGTGGAGGCCGAGCCTGTTCAGGTTCCGTACGACGGAATTGGCGCCTTTCTGCGTTCGGCGGCGCCCGCCGTTCTCCAGACCCCGGGCAACTCGGTGCACTTCGTTCTGCTCCTGGGTTGCCGGGGACGAAAGTTGCGAGTGATGGGACGCGACAGACGATTGCACTGGGTGTCGGAGTCCCTGCTTCAGGCGGCGCTGGCACCTCAAATCACCGATGAGCTGTCGACGTCGCTTGACCAGTTGCTCGAGACAGCGGGCGTTCCGTCAGCCGATCGTGGGCGAGGCAAAGAGGCACTGCTGACCTTGCGCTGGAGTGGCCGACCGATCGACATCGGGTGGCTGCTGCGTTCTGCCCCGAGCCAAACCTGGTTTCACCACTTGCGAGAAGCTCGGGTGATCTCCCGGGGAGGCCTGGTGATCGGGCTTGCTGCCACCCACGCCTTGGCCATGCTCGGGGTTTGGTGGGGTCTGGGCCGCGCAGCGCTCGAAGGACGGCTGGTGGTTGGGTGGCTCGCGGGGTGGGTCCTGCTGATGTTGAGTTTGGTTCCTCTTCGGGTCCTGCTGGCGCGCCTGCGCGGTTCGATGGCGCTGAGGCTGGGGCGGGTGTTTCGGCAACAGCTGCTCCACCGAATCCTCCAGCTGGACGCCACGGCCGTTCGTCGCCTCGGAGTGGGGAGCACCCTGGGGCTCATCAATGAAGCCGAAGCGTTGGAAGGACAGGCATTCGGAGGTGGGGTCAATGCCGTCCTGGCGGTGGTCGAGCTCTCGGTGGTCCTCGGCGTCTTCGCCTTCGTGGTGCGCAGCGGTGCCCTGGTGGGTCTGTTGTTGTCTTTTGCAGTGGGAAGCGCGCTCTTGATTCGCCGCAGCTACCGCACCCGGTTGGGCTGGACGCGGATGCGCTTGCACGTCAACAGCCTGCTGGTGGAACGGATCATGGGCCAGCGCGCCTTCCGGCTGCAGGTGCCGCGCGACGTGGTCCACCTTCAAGAGGATCGCGCCCTTCATCCCTACGTCACGATGGGGCAGCAGGTCGACAAGGAGTCCATTCGCCTGCTGGTGGTTCTGCCGCGAGCGTGGCTGTTCCTTGGCCTTGTCTTCTTGCTTCCAGGAGCACTGTCGCCCGATTGGTCGCCACAGAGGGTCGCCTCAGCACTTGGCGGGATTTTCCTTGCGGTCACCTCGTGGGAGCGCTTCGGGACCAGCTTTTCGCGTTTGATCAACGCCGCGGTGGCGCTGAAGCAGCTTCAGCCCCTGATGGAACGGCTGGGCAGACAACCCTCCCCTGCCGTGCTGCTGCCGCTGGCAGATGGCGCGGGCAAGCCGGG
>JAYUUC010000324.1:0-5077 GCA_043755105.1 Myxococcales bacterium | reverse complement strand
TCGACTGGCGGGGCAGCCGATGGACCCGCTGCCGATATCCCGCGCCGTGCATCATCAACTCACCGACGACCTCAGCCGGGCAATGGCGGCTTCCGGCTGGAAGGTCGCCGGCTACAGCCCGCGCGGCTACGTGAAGATGGAAGACACCGGGGACGGCTCGCGCTGTTCGCTGCCCGCGGCCTTGCGCAAGCAGGCCCGACGGGAAGGGGTGAAGGTCGGCGAGTTCACCTACAGCCTCTTTCTCGCCGCGCTCCTCGACGCAGAAGCACAGGGAAACCGCGGCGCGCTTTGATTCGGGCGGACCCTGCGCCGTGTCTCCGTCGACGGCGAACCCTTATCGGGAACTCAACACCTCATGGGAGGATCGTTCGCTCCTCCAATCGCAGACGAAGCTCGACCCCGAAGGGACCTTCCCCCCCGATCCCGGTTTGACAGGCGAGCAGGGCCGTACGCAACGGAGAGACAGCCGCGCGAATCGCCTCGGGGATTCTCTCCGGCGTCGACCCTGATTTCACCGAGCGGGGCCCCCGGCTCGGTCGGAAAGAGTTGAGCCCAGTGCGCTTGAAAAACCCGGCCTGCACGCTGCGCCTTCACAGGGGATAGCTCCTGTTCGAGAATACGCAGCAGCAGCTCTCGCCACCACCCGTCAACGCGAGGGTCATATCCGCTCAGCTGCTCGCCCCCGCGCATAGCGCAGATCTTCGAGCCCTGGACCTTCGGTTCTACGCAGTAAACCTCTCTGAACCGGTCGAGCAGCATGAAAGACCGGTCGGTCCAGTGAACCGTGTGAATCTGGTCCCAGCCTGGACAGGCCCGAATACCGGCCTGCTGATCGACGCCCGGGACTACTACCGAGAGTTCTACCGGGTCGCGAAGGAGGCCCAGCATTCGATCGCCGTCGCCGGTTGGCAGTTCGATCGCGACGTCTGCCTCCTTCGCGGCGAAGAGGCCACCCTGGTCGAGGAAGACGTGCAGTTCCTCCCCTTCCTCGATCGGCTCTGCAGGGAACGGCCACAGCTACAGGTCTACTTGCTCGCCTGGGACTTCAGCGTTCTCTACGCGATCGAACGGGAGTGGATGCAGCGGCTCTTCTTCAACCTCACCACGCCGGACCGCCTCAAGTTCCGGTTCGCCGCGCACCCTTCGATCGCCGGAAGCCATCATCAGAAGCTCGCAGTGATCGATGGTGCTGTGGCCTTCACCGGCGGCATGGACCTCTGCACCAGTCGGTGGGACGACCGCTCCCACCTCGTCCACAATCCCTATCGAAGCGAAGGCAACAAGACTCACGGCCCGTATCACGACGTGCAGGCCTTCGTGACCGGGCCCGCAGCCGCGCGCGTCGCCTCACTCTTCCAAGACCGATGGGAGGACGCGGGCCACGGAAAGATCGACCTCGGCGTTGCCTCCACAGTCCTTCCTCAAGTCCGCGCGAGCCTGCCCCTTCCGCCCGGTCCGGTCAGCTTCAGCCGAACCCGCTGCAAGACCGAGACGCTCGCCGGGCTCCGAGAGATCCGTGCGCTCTACCTCACCGCGATCGACGCCGCCGAAGAGCTGATCTACATCGAGAACCAGTACTTCACCTCGCAGGCGATTTTCGAGGCGCTGGTGAAACGCCTCGAAGCGAAGGAGCGGACGCCGCTTCAGGTCGTCTTCGTGCTCCCCCAGAAGCCACAAGCGATGAAGGAGCAGGTCGCTCTGGGCATCGAGCATAGCCGGATGCTCGATACGCTCACCCGGACCGCTGCCGCCCATGGCCATTCGCTCGGGCTGTACTACAGCAGCGGCACCGACCTTCACGGGACCGAGATCCCTACCTACATCCACGCGAAGTTGATGATCGTGGACGATGTCTTCCTCACTGTCGGCTCCGCCAACACCACCAACCGGAGCATGGGCCTGGACAGCGAGCTCAACACCTCATGGGAAGACCGCTCGCTCCTTCCGGGTGGCCTGAAGAAAGCGATTCGCCAGGCGCGGGTCAACCTGTTGCGTGAACACTGCGGCATCGCGGACGGTGAAGCCGACGTCGAGACAGTTGCAGGCCTGGTCGAGAGGCTCGGCACCTTGGCTCAGCTTCCTGGCTCGAAACTGAGGGCCCACCGCTTCCGGGTCACCGCCGACGATTTCCCCCTGGTCAAGGCGATCGCCGAGGACGGGCTCAAGCTCGACCCCGAAGATGCGGAAGAAGTGTTCGAAGTCTTCGGCAACGACCCCGAAGGCACCTTCGCCCGCGGCATCCAGGGACTGGTGGTGCGGCTACGACAGGGTACGACGGCGCCCTAGTCCGACCACTTGAAACCACCGGGTCCGGCAGGGCTCTTCCATGCAATCGTTCGCATTCCCCAGTTCACCGAGACACTTGAACAATCAATGTCGAGCGCTTGCGCTTCTCCGAAGGACCTCTCGAACAGAAAGGCCTTCCTCAGCTTGAAGACAGAAGTGCAGTGATGCGGGAAGCAGGACTGTTCGAGGACAATCTCTTGGGTGCCGCCTCGGTCGGTGTGACAGGTGCTCCACGATGACTCGCGCATCGAGCGCATCCAGGAGCCCGTGGCAACGAGGGCAGCTGCCAGGCTCAACGCCAGCACAGGCCTGAGCGCTGGCCGCTTCCTACGTTCCTTCGCGAACCCGAAGGCCTGCGGAATCAAGAAACCCGCACAAACCAACATCAAGATTCCGAACACTTCGAAGGGATACACCAGGCTGTATGGACTGGCTCCCAAGCCCCACAGCAGGCCTGACATCAGACAGACCAGGAGGATCCAGACCGCAGAACGTCGGGACTCGGGTGGCACCGAAGCTTTCTACTTTCGGAGCGGAACTGTGTCTACGCGTGGCCCCTTCTCTACTTCGCCATCCGCTTCACCTCAGAATAATCGCCAACCAGGGCTTCAACTCTCTGAGGACGACCGACCTAGAACCTATCCACCGGCTCCGAGGTCACCGGTGGCGCAATCTGGATCGACGGCTGCGTCGACGGCACGGTGGGAAGAATCGCCGCGAACCTCGACCCTCGGCCCATCTCACTCGAGACCCGCACCTGGCCTCCGTGGCCTTCGACGAAGCTCTTCACGATCGCCAGCCCCAGCCCGGCGCCGCCGAACTCCCGGGTCGAGCTCGAGTCCACCTGATAGAAACTGTTGAAGATCTTGTCGAACTGGTCGGTGGGAATCCCCACCCCCGAGTCCTCGACGATGATCCGGTAACCCTCGGCGCCGAGCTCGGGCTGATGACCGTTGGGTCCGAGGAAGATCGACACCGTTCCTCCGCGCGAGGTGAACTTCACCGCGTTGGCGAGCAGGTTCACCACCACCTGCCGGAGCCGGTCTCGATCTGCCGAGACCCGCTGCTGATGGTCGGGCGGCAGCGAGGTCTCCAGCGTCACCCCTTTCTTCTGCGCCTGCGGCGTCACCGAGGTGATCGACTCACGGAGGATCTCCGCCACGTCCACCGTCTCGAACGACAGCCGCACCTTCCCCGCTTCGATCTGGCTGATGTCCAGGATCGAGGTGATCAACTTCAACAAGGTCTCGCCCTTGTCCATGATCGTCCGCACGTAGTCGACCTGCTCGGGGTTCATCGGCCCCGCCAACCCTTCGGACAGCATCTCGGAGTAGCCGATGATCGACGTCAGCGGGGTGCGCAGCTCGTGGCTGACGGTGGCGAGGAAGCTCGACTTCAGCCGATCCAGCTCCTTCAGCCGGGTGTTCAGCGCATCCAGCTTCTGGTTCTTCGCCTCCAGCTCGCGGTTAGTCTCGAGCGTGGCTTCGATGTGCATCTGCGAGGTGAGAAAGGTCTTCTGCCCCGCCGCTACCAGGGTCTCGATCAGCTGCGAGAAATGCAGCATCACCCGCGCCACGGTGCCCTCGGGCGCGCGACGGATCTTCGCCATCAGGGTCCGGGCGTTGACGGGATCGAAGCCCTCGGAGATTTCAGTCAGTGACGACGGCAGCTCGCCCAGCTCTTCGGGAATGAACGGCCCGAAGATGATCCGACCCATCACATCGCCTTCCCAGAGAATTGGCATCACCAGGTAGCGCAGCCCGGTGAAACACGGCACCACGACCAGCCCCTTGGGTACGCCCGGAGCGGCAGGCGCCGCAGCGCGAGCAGAAACGGCCTTCGCAATCGGACCGTCCTTCACCTTCCCCACGGTCTGGGTGCAGAGCGTCCGGCCCTGGGGAAACGAGAACACGTAGCCGCAAAAATCGCCGTTGCCGATCTTCACGTCGGCCAGCTTCACGCCCTTCTCGTCGAAGACCTTGATGCCAATCTTGTAGAGCTCGACGAACCGGCTCACCACCTCGGTGAAGGTCGGCACATCGAGCATCTCCGAGAGCAACAGCCGGCGCTGCAATACCGACTCCCGCGGGCTTCCCGTCCCCTCTGGTTCTGAAGGCGAACTCACGGCGTGCTCCCGGCCCGGGCGCCTGGCCCGGGGACCGTGAACAGCTTCGCCAGCGCCGTCCCGGTGAGGTCGATCTTCCCGAAGATTCGCCGGAGAAACTCCTGCTCGGTCAACCCCACCGTCTTTGTGAGCCCGGCCCGGGCTTCCATCTGCCGGAACGAGGCCTTCAACACCTCATGAAGCGTCTCCAGCACCCCGATGCCCCGGATCGCCACTGCTCCCACCACTGCTTCCTTCCCCTTCCGGCGCGCGGCGTCGATCTCCTGGTCGGACTTCGTGTCGGGCAGGTCCCGCTTGTTGAACTGAATCACCACCGGTACCTGCGCCAGCTCCAACCCGTTCTCCTTCATGTTCTCGGTCAGGTTCCGCCAGTACGCATTGTTGTCCGCCGACGCCGCCCGACGGCTGTCCGCGATGAAGGCCACCCCGTCGGCCCCCTGCAACACGATGCGACGCGTCGCGTTGTGAATCACCTGGCCGGGCACGGTGAAGAGCTTCACCTTCACCTTGAAGCCACTGTCGGTGCTGAAGAAAACAGGGAGCAGGTCGAAGAACAGCGTCCGGTCGTCGTGGGTTTCGACGGTGAGCAACCTTCCCCGTACCTCGGAGACCGTGCGGGCGTGAATCCACTGAAGGTTGGTCGTCTTTCCGGACAATCCCGGACCG
>JAYUUC010000323.1:0-5085 GCA_043755105.1 Myxococcales bacterium | reverse complement strand
TGCGGGGCGAACGGGGCAGTGAATCGCTGCGGCCTCGAGCGAGGCCACCGCCACCTTTTCCACCTCGAAGGTCGCCACTGCGGCCCCCCGGACGAGCTCGGTCGCCGCCTCGACGTCCTCGAACGGCGCAGTGATGCATCGGTCTGCCACCGCGCTGGCGGCACATTGGGGGTCGGGATCAAGCACCGCCACCCCGTAACCGAGCGAGCGCGCGGCCATTGCCGTCATCCGGCCGAGCTGGCCGCCACCGAAGATGGCAATCGTCGCTCCGGGGAGAATGGCGGCCACGTCAGGGGTCCCGCTGGGCGAGCACTTCGTCCCTTCGCGCGGCGCGCCAGGCTCGAAGCCGTTCGCGCAGCTCGGGGCTGCGAAGCGAGAGAATCTGTGCCGCGAGCAGCGCCGCATTGGCTGCGCCTGGCTTTCCAATCGCCAGGGTGCCGACGGGCACGCCCTTCGGCATCTGGACGATCGAGAGCAGAGAATCGAAGCCGTTGAGCGCCGTGGCGGCGATGGGGACCCCCAGCACCGGGACCAAGGTGCTTGCAGCGATCATTCCCGGAAGATGGGCGGCGCCGCCAGCGCCGGCGATGATCACTTCCAGTCCTCGCGACTCGGCGGACTGGGCATAGGAGACCATCCATTCCGGGGTTCGGTGCGCCGAGACCACTTGAATCTCGTGGGGAATCTCCAGCTCGAGGAGCAGGTCTCGTGCGGCGGACATCACCTCGAGGTCGCTTCGGCTGCCCATGATCACCCCCACCCGGGGGCTGGCTGAGACAGCGCTCGACGAAGGATTCATGCGTTCAGACTTAACCCAGGTCCACCCTTCGTGGCAGCGGGGCCTGCTCCGGTTTTTTTGACTCGCTCACCGGCTCCCCTCTAATGCGCGCACAGGGTTGTCGCGGGCTGTAGCGACCTCCCCATCCCCTGGAGACGACCATGCAGGACGTGAACGCTGCGGTGATGGAAGAAGAGAGCAGCACCCCCCCCGCGGAAATCGAGGAGAAAGTCTCGGTGGATACGGTCTCCACCCATGTCCTGGTCGAAGACAGCCAGGTGGCGAAGCTGCGCGAGCTTTCCCGCCGGACCCGCATCGCTCAGAGCGAGTACCTTCGCGAGGCGGTCGACGACCTGCTCGGCAAGTACGGACGCACGGACAAAGAGGAAGGCTGACCCTGTCGCGAACCGGAACAGTCACGGTGGTCACCCGGCGAACCGAGGAGCCCTCTTCGGCCCCCGATGCGCCGGTGCTGCGCTTCGATTTCTCGGCACCGCAGCCGCCCGTGGCACCCGGCCCCGGACGCGATCGGCTCTCGGTGAAGCGGGCGATCATCCGCTGGCTGGAACGGCCGCTGTAGCTTGACGACGTCGATGGGCCGACCGCCCTCTACCTCGGCGCGGCCCCGACCTCGGGGTTCACGGCCAGCTCGGATTCATCGCTGAGCTTTCCCGCCAGGGCCTGAAACGATTCTCTGTAGAGCAGCATCATCAGCAAGCCATAGGCAATCTGCTGAATGATCTGGGTGAGCCAGAGCACGTTGGCGTAGGCGATTCCGCTGGCGTGGACCACCGCCGGAGGCAGGAAGATCGACAGCGCCAGCACCACGAAGGCCTGGAAGGTCCCCGCGCTTCCCGGAGCTGCCGGGATCATCAGCCCGATCACCAGCACCGCGAGCACGGTGAACCCCTGGAAGAAAGACAGGCCCATCGGGGTACAAGCCATGGTCCCCGCAAGGGCGCAGTCGAAGGCTCGCGCCAGCACCGACATTCCCAGCCCGTTGAGCAGCCAGTAGACGGCGGTGAAGACGAAGAACCCGAAGGTCTGACCCGCGCTGGGAAGCTGGCGCATCGCTCCGACGAAGCCGTCGACCATTTCAGCGGCCTTGTCCGCCAATCCCGGCGAGACCTTGCCTACCGTCGCCCGCACCAGTCCGACCGCACGGGCCTGCTGCCAGACCGCGAAGAGCAGGAACATCAGGCCACTGAAGAAGATCGCGAACATCAGGTTCGCTCCCCAGCGCAGCCGCTGCAGGTTCTGATTTTCCCCGGGGATGAAGAAGAGCAGTCCCCGCAGCAACACTGCGATGAACATCCCGTCGACGATGCGCTCCAGCACCACCGAGGTCATCGCCGCGCTTCGGCGAATCTTGGTGTGCTGTGCAATCAGGAACGGTCGGGCAAATTCCCCCAGTCGAAACGGGAGCACCAGCAACATCATGAAGCCGACGGCCGAGGCGTGGTTGAGCTTGCGGAACGACACCTTTTCCATCCCCGAGAGCAGGTAACCCCAGCGGAGCGTCCTGCTGACGTGGATGCCGCCGAGAATCGCCACGTAAGGGAACAGCCACATCCAGTGCGCAGACCTCAGGCTCCCCCACATCTCGACCCAGTGGGTGTCCTTGAAGGTCCACCAGAACGAGACGAAGGTGATGGCGAGGCTGACGGTTAGCTTGAGGGCACGCTTCACGATGGGCGCGGTATAGGTCACAGCCCCTCAGGATTCCAGAGGCTCCCCCCGAAGTATCCGGGCGGGGTTTTCCCGCATCAGCGCTGCGTATCCGGCGGGACCGGCGAGGGACTCCAGCTCGGTCAGCGCCTTTCCCACCCACTCCCGGGCGCCGACCGGTCCGTGGAGGTCGGTCGCCCCCACCGCGTACAGCCCTTGCTCGAGAAACGACCGCGCCAGCTTCCGCGCTGAAGGGCCATAGCGGTTGATCAGCGCCCCGACATCGAGCTGCAGACAGGCGCCCGCTTGCACCGCTTCGGCGGCCCGGCCCTTCCGCTCGAACTCCATGCAGCGCTCGGGGTGGGCAATCAGCGGGGTGACCCCCTTGAGCTTCACCCGGAAGAGGATCTCGGTCAGCGCGGACACCGGCGAGGTGTAAGGCGCTTCCACCAGCACGTACTTGCCCGCTCCCAGCTTGCGGGAATCAGGCGTGGCGATGTCGGGGACGAAGCGCTCGTCGAGCAGATAGTTCTCGGCATTGAGCGCGAGCGTGAGCGGAATTCCGGCGTCCACAAGTGCCGCCTGCACCTCTTCGAGCCGCTGCCGGGCAAGAGGCGCAGGGGCATACTCGGGCCGCGCATGGGGACTGGGGGCGACAGTGCTGAAGCCCAGGTCGACCAGCGCGCGCGCCATCTCGAGCGAGTCCGCGAGAGTCTTCGCCCCATCATCGACGCCGTGGAGCAGGTGGCAGTGGAGGTCGACGAAGCCGCTCAACCTTCATCTCCGGTGCCGTCGCCAGGAATTCGGGGCAGCCCGTCCTCCTCCTCTTCAACGCCGCCCTGGGGCACCCGATACTCCTCGCCCAGCCACTTGCCGAGATCGACCGACCGGCAGCGGGGGCTGCAGAAAGGGAAAGCGGGATTGAGCGATCGGGTGAGCGCGGGCTTCTTGCAGATGGGACAGGAAGGGGAAGAGGTCATCGGCGGTGTGCTGTTTAGATTCAGGACGGAGGTCCTGGCAACCCTCTGCTCAGCAGTAGCCTTCTGGCCGCAGTTTCGCCATGACTGCAGGATGTCCAAGCCTTTCTTCTCGCTTCTGCTGATGGTCGGTCTGTTGAGCGCTTGCCGCGACAGCAACCTGCAGCAGCACCAGAACGTGCCTCCGGTTCGCGAGCCTGCCTGCGGCGACGCCCACCTCGACCCCGGAGAAGCGTGCGACGGGTCGGATCTCGGGGGCGCGACCTGCGTCAGCCTCGGCTTCGAGAGCGGTAGCCTGACCTGCGCCAGCGATTGCCACCTGGTGACCGCTCGCTGCGTCAATCGCTGTGGCAACGGGGTGCTCGACCCCGGAGAGGCCTGCGACGGCAAGCTCGGGCCCCTCACCTGCGACACCTGGGGCTACAAGCAGTGCAGCGACCAATGCACCGTCGAGACCAGTCACTGCGTGCTCGAGCCGTTCGCGGCCGGGCCTGCGCTCGACCAGCCGGAAGGGGGCAAGGCGATTCTCACCGACCTGGCTCCGCATGGGTCGGGCGACCTGGTGACCGCGGTGCCCGGGTTTCTGCGTCTCAACACCTTTGCCTACTCCAAGGAGCAGGGCCTGGTGGCAGGCCGGAAGCTGTCCTTCAACCGCGTCGCACTCGAGCCGCTCGCAGGCGATTTTGACGGCGACGGCGAAGTCGACCTGGCGGCAATCAACGCCGACGGAACGGTGGACCGCTATCCCTACGTCTCTGCCACCAACAGCTTCCGGGTCGAGAGCTTTCCCACTCCCGATGGGGGCAGCGCCTGCGGAGCGGAGCGCTGGGTGGGGACAGGAAAGCTGCACCCGGGCGGAGCGATCGACGCGGTGGCGATTGGCTGCGCGGATCAAAGTGCCCTGCTCATCTACGCAGGCGGCAACACCGTGAAACTGCCCGAGCAGCTAATTCCCCATCCCGGAGTGGCGATCATCACCGCTGCCCTCGCGGACGTCGATGGAGACGGGCTGACCGATGTCCTGGTGGTCCCTGCAGGGCTGTCCGAAGTCGATGTATTCACGGCCAGCGCGACGGGTCTGACGAGCACGGCGGTGCTCACCCTCCCCTTCGTGCCTTCCGCGCTGGCAGCGGCCGATGTGGACGGCGATGGGGACCTCGACTTCGCGCTCGTCGACGGGCACACCGTGAAGCTGTTCGAGAACACGGGAGGAAGCCTGGCGCCCCGCTACACCGCCACCGCAGCGGACTACGCGACCGGACTGGTCTTCCGGGATCTCGATGGAGACGGCCACCCAGACTTGGCCTGGGTCACGACCGTGCCCGGCACGAGCGAACACCGGGTGCAACTGCGGCGGGCCGGCGCGCCCTTCGCCTTCACTGCCTACGAGGGCGACCTCGAACTGGGGACCCCTGCGTCCCTCTCTGTGGGGGACCTCGATGCGGATGGGGATCTCGATCTCGCCATCACCTACGGCCGCGGCGGAGTTCAGACCGCGACCTACCTCATGGTAAACCGGGTGCGTTGAGCAAAGGCCCGCACCCCGGTATTTGCGAAAACGGCCACGAGATCCGAGAACGAACCCGACCCCGTGTCCGACAATCCGTGCACGGAAAGCCACTTCTCTCTCACCGCAGACAAAGTCACCCGACCGATTCAAGG
>JAYUUC010000322.1:0-5094 GCA_043755105.1 Myxococcales bacterium | reverse complement strand
CACGCCCTTCGCAAGGTGCTCGCTCATCAGGTCGAGAGCCTCTCCGGTGAAGAGCGCGAGAGCCTCGGCCGGGTGCGCGAGCTCGAAGCGACGATCACCAGCGGGCGCGAGCAGCTCGAGACCGACAATCGGACTCTCGAAGCGCTCGCAGAGCAGGCCCATACGCTCGAGAACCAGGTGCAGCTGGGCGACCAGAACCTGGTTCACTGGAAGGCCGACGCCGAGGACACCCGACGGCGGGTGGACGAAGCACAAGCCGAGCTGTCTGCGCTGGTCCACCGCGAGGCCGAGCTGCGCGCCCTGTGTGCCAGTCGCGAGGAGGAGCAGCGGGCCCTCTCCGGATCCTGGCGGGAAGACGACCTTGCGCTCCAGTCGATGCAGGACGAGCTTCATCGAATCAGCAGCCGCCGCACCGAGCTGACGGTCAGGCTCTCGACCGAGCGCGCCCAGCTGGTGGAATCCGCCACCCGGCTAGCCAACCATGAGAGCAACCTCCAAAACCTCGGCCGTCGCCGGGCAGAGCTGGAAGAGCGTCAGGCGCGTATTCGCACCGATGCCGAGCTGCTTCGCAAGGAAGAGCGGGCGCTCGACCGAGATCGCTCTGCGGTTCAGGAACGGGTCGGGTCGACCCGCCAGCTCGCACTAGAGCTCGCGGAGCGCAAGGGTCAGGAAGAAGAGTCGCTTGGCCAAACCCGGGAAGCGTTCGCCGAGAACGAGATCCAGGTCATCTGCCAACGCGAGGAGTTGGGAGACAAGCGCGGACGGCTCAACTCGCTCCAGGAGATTCAGCGCAACTACGAAGGGTTTGATCGCGGGGTCCGCTCGGTGATGCTGAAGGTCGGCTCCGAAGGGCCGGCCCAGGGAATCTTCGGCCTGGTGGCCGATGTGATCTCCACGCCCGTGGTCCACGAGAAAGCAATCGAGGCGGCGCTCGGGGAACGGCTTCAGTATGTGATCGTCGAGAACCCTGCCAAGGGGCTCGAGCTGGTGGCGTATCTGAAGGCCCTTTCCGAGGGCCGCTCCACCTTCCTCCCCCTGGAAGGCGTGAAAATTCCGGCGCCGCTCGATGGCTTCGACCTCACTCAACCCGGAGTGGTGGGCACGGCGATCGCCCAGGTCCAGTGCGAGTCGAACCTGTTGCCGGTGGTTCAGGCGCTGCTGGAAAACGTGGTGATCGTCACCAACCTCGAGGCAGCCCGTGCGCTTGCCGCGGGTGGGGGCGAAGGCCTGACCCTGGTCACGGTCGAAGGCGAAGTGCTGCGGCCCGGAGGCATCGTCACCGGCGGTTTGCTTGAAGGTCCCGCAGTGGGAGCGCTACAGAAGAAGCGCGAAATCGCCGAGCTGGTCGCAGAGATTGCCCGGGTCGAAGAGCGCTACAACGAGTTCGTCACCCGCCATTACGGGTTGCAGAAGCAGATCGCCAACGCCGAGGCGGTGCTCAAGGGCCTGGCGAAGAATCAGCACGCCGAGGAGCTCAACCTCGCGGCTCAGGAGAAGGATCTTCACAAGGCCGGCGAAGACCTCGCCAAGCTGAGAGACCGGCTCGGTGCTCTGGACTTCGAAGATCACCAGCTGACCCAGTCGCTCCAGGCGCTCGGCTCCGAGGAGGAAACCTCACGTGGGGAGGTCGCCCATGGTCAGACGGAAAGGGTGGGCCGGGAGGAGCGCGTTCGCGAGCTCTCCGCCGAGCTCGAAGGGCTGGAGCAGCGTGGCCAGGCGCTCAACGACGAGCTCACCTCGCTCCGGGTGAAGGCCGCCGCCAGCGCTGAGAAGGGCGAGGCCGCTCGCAAGGAAGTCGAGCAGCTGTTCGCCCAGGCCGCGGAAGTGGCCGAACGGGTGCAGCGGCTCCATCAGACCGCCGCGGAAGGCCAGCGTCGTCTGGAAGAGCTGGACGGCAGGCTCGAGCACACCTCGCTGGGCCACGAGGAGCGGGCGCAGCAGCTCGCCGACCTCAAGAGCGCACTCGAGCATCAGCGGGCTGCACACGTCGAGTCCCAGGCGTCGATTCGAGATCAGGAGCACAGCCTCCGCGAGCTCCGGGGCCGCCTCGACGAGGTCTCTCACGGCCTCTCCGGCATCTCGCTTCGTGAACGCGAATTTGCCCTCGAGCTCGAGCACCTCGCGGCCCAGGTGAAGGAACGTCACCAGGCGGTGCTCGCCGAAGAGCTGCACCGGTTTCATTTCCTCAAGGTGCTCCCGCCCCAATCCGAGCATGAGCTGAAGGAACTGCGCGCGCAGGTCGAGCGGATGGGAGAGATCAACCTCACCGCGATCGAGGAGCACGCCGAGATCTCGAAGCGCTTCGACTTTCTCTTCAACCAGCGCAAGGACCTCGAAGGCTCGCTTACCCAGCTGGTGCAGGCGATCAGCAAGATCGACAAGACCAGCCGCGAGCGGTTCAACCAGACCTTCGAGGTGGTGAACGAGAAGTTCCAGCAGATCTTCCCGCGGCTCTTCGGAGGCGGTCGTGCCGGGCTGATCCTCACCCAGGAAGGTCCGGGAGGAGAGCCGGGCGTGGAGATCGTCGCCCAGCCGCCGGGCAAGAAGCTGCAAAGCGTCAACCTGCTCTCCGGTGGAGAGAAGGCGCTCACCGCGGTGTCGCTGATCTTTGCCATCTTCTTGATCAAGCCGACCCCGTTCTGCCTGCTCGACGAGGTCGACGCCCCGCTCGACGAGGCCAACGTCGGCCGCTACAACGAGATGGTGAAGGAGATGAGCAAGCAATCCCAGTTCATCCTCATCACCCACAACAAGCGCACCATGGAAGTGGTCGACTCGCTGTACGGCGTGACGATGGAAGAGCCGGGCATCTCCAAGCTGGTGTCGGTCAACCTGCGCGAGGCTGCAGACGCGTCGGTCACCCAGGTGGCCTGAAAGGTTCCTTGCGTTGAGGCGAGGGCCCGAGGCCGTAATCCTCGTGTTGAGGCGATGGTCCGATGAGGCAGTCCTCGCGTTGAGGCGAGGGCTGACGCAGCAGCTCATCGCGTTCGCGCCCGCTCCGGGGTCGGCCTGCAGCACAGGGTGTACACAGCGCTGCACACTTCTCGCCCACGCCGTCGCCGATGTCAGGGAGTGTGGGCGGGTGGCTTGCTCCTTGCTGAAGGAGTGAGCGCCCATCCGTCAACCACAGAGCTCGGTGGGCCCGGGACCTTGTGTGCGCGTACTCGATAGACCCACCGGCTTCGACACGGGAGCGGGCAGCAGATGTGCGAAGCTCTGGCATTGGATGACTGCTCAGCACGGGGTGATGTTGGCGGCCTGCGTCGGCGAGTTGTCGCTGGCGCTGCTCGCCATCCGTCGGGTGGGGCGGACACCGCTGGGCATTCCGCTCGCGTTGCTTTGCCTTGATCTCTTTGCCTTCCAGTTCGCGGACTTCGCATTCCAGCGTTCGGGGGCAGAAGGGTGGCGTTGGCTGGACGCTGCGCTGTCGCCCTTCGCTGCCCCGCTGGCACTGCAGTTCCTGCTCGCGTTCGTCGGTCGCCTCCGAGCGTCACGACCGCTTCTGGGTGTGACCTACGGGCTCTTCGCGGGACTTGCCTCGATTCCGCTGGCCGCCTTTGTCTCCCCCGCGGCCGCGGCGGTGGCGGCGTCGAATGGCTGGATCATCAGCTACCTGATTCTCCTCGGCCTCAGCGTGCTGTGGATGCTGGGCCTGCTCTGGCGGCATTTGCGTCGCAGCACCGAGGGGCCCGAACGGGTCCGGACCCAGGCATTGTTGCTCTCCCTTGGGGTGGTGGCGGCCTTTGCCTCCACCGACCTGCTCGCCGGCCTGGGCCTCGGGGTACCGCGGTTGGGAAGTCTCGGGGGCCTGGCGGCCACCTTCATCCTCTCGGGCCTGGTGGTGCGTTTCGAGCTCTTCGGACGGCCCCTGGCACCGCTGAAGGTGGCCTATGCAGTCGCGCTGGGGAGCGCCGCCCTGATCGCCCACCTGCTGGTATTCCGCTTCTTTTCCAGCAACGTCGCAGTGACGCTGGCCGCGGCCTCGTCGGTGAGCTTGGCCTGCGCGGGATTCGTTCGAAAAGTGGTGCTGAAGCAGGCGCTCGAGACTGCCCGGCTACAACACATGGCGGTGCTGGGCCGCTTTTCCGCGCAGATGGCCCATGACCTGCGAAATCCGATCGCCGCGCTTCACGGCGCTCTCCAGTTTCTGCAGGAGGAGCGAAACCAGGGCCGTTCCCTCGACGACCACTCCAGTTTCCTCGACCTGATGGGGTCGCAGGTGGAGAGGCTTCGGGAGGTGACCGACCGTTACAACCGGCTTTCCCGCGTCGAGCTCACTCGTGTACAGACGCCGATCAACGCACTGGTCGAGCCGCTTCTCGCGCGTCAGCGCCTGGCGGCTCGTGCAGAGGTGAAGGTCACCTCGGAGCTGTCCGAAGGCCTGCCTGAACTGATGCTCGACCGGGAGCTGCTCACCGGAGCGCTCGAAAATCTCGCTCAGAACGCGCTCGAGGCAATCACCGGCCCCGGGAAGTTGATGCTGCGGACCCGGCGCTGGGAAGCGGGAGCGGCGTCCGGGGTGGAAATCGAAGTCGAAGACAGCGGGAGCGGCATGGACGCGCGCACCCGGGAACGAGCGCTGGAGGACTTCTTCACCACCAAGGTCACCGGAAGCGGGCTCGGGCTCGCCTTCGTCCGACGTGTGGTCGAAGCCCACGGCGGGCAGCTCGAACTCTTGAGCGAGAGCGGCCGCGGTACATTGGTGAGATTGCGTTTGCCGCAAACCTGAAGTGCCCCCGACTTGAAGGAGCAACCTTGGCGCGAGCGTCAGAAACGGTCCTCTTGGTCGACGATGACCCCGCAGTGGCGACGGTGTTGGGGGCGATTCTGCGTCAAGGAGGCTTCTCGCTCGCCAGTGCAAGTTCGGGCGAAGACGCGCTCGTTCGGTTGAAGCAGGGCGACATCGATGCGGTGATCACCGACCTGAGGATGCCGGGCATCGACGGGATCGAGCTGCTCCGTCGCATCGGAGAGCGCTGGCCCGGGCTGCCGGTGGTGCTACTCACAGCGCATGGCACCGTGGCCGAGGCCGTGGTGGCGATGCGTGAGGGGGCCGCGGACTTCCTCTCCAAGCCGTTCGACCGGGAAGAGATT
>JAYUUC010000321.1:0-5107 GCA_043755105.1 Myxococcales bacterium | reverse complement strand
CAGGTACCTCGCCCAGCAACGGCTGCCGGGCGGAAGCCGGGCACTGCTCTGGGAGTTTCCGGGCGGGAAGGTAGAGCCGGGGGAGACCGACGCATCGGCCCTGGCCCGCGAATGCCGTGAGGAGCTGGACATCGAGCTCGCCGTCGGGGCGCAGCTGTGGAGCACCCTCCACCCGTATCCCGATCTCACCGTCGAGCTGGTGCTCTACGCCGGCACCGTGGTGTCCGGCACTCCTCGATGCCTGGGCGCGCAGGCGATCCGCTTCCTCACGGTCGCGCAGATGGGTCAGCTGCCCTTCTGCGAGGCCGACCTTCCCTTGCTCGACGCTCTGGCGAGCGGCCGAATCCAGCCGGGATCGCCTGGTGCCGTCTCCTGAACGCGCGTATAGTTTAGCGCCGTGAACGAGATGATCGTCCGAACGTTTCAGCACATTCCCGGGGTGGGCCCCTGGAGGGAGAAGGATCTCTGGGCGCGCGGAATTGGCACCTGGAATGATTTTCCTCCTGAAGGCGCCCCACCGGGCCTCTCCTCGAAACTCGACGCCCGGGCCCGCGAGCGAATCGACGAAGCCCGCCAGGCGCTGGAGAGACGGGATCTCGAGGCCCTCGCCGCGCTGATTCCCTCGCGCGAACACTGGCGGCTCTACCCCGCCTTCAGCGACGAGGTCTGTTGCTTCGACATCGAAGCCGACGGGGTGAGCGACGCCCGGCCGACGGTGGTGAGTGTGTTCGATCGCTTCGGTTGCGAGGTGTTCATCGAGGGCCGAAACCTGCACGCGCTTCCTGCAGCGCTGGCGCGAAGTCGGATCTGGGCCACCTTCAACGGGTCTTGTTACGACGTGCCGGTGTTGAAGAACACCTTCCCCGAGCTCGCGACCCCGCTGGTGCACCTCGACCTTCGGTTTCTCTGCCGCAGGGTTCGGCTCAAGGGCGGGCTGAAGCAGGTGGAAGACTCGCTCGGCCTTGCCCGGCCGCTCCATCTGAGAGGCGTCAACGGCTGGGACGCCGTGGTGCTCTGGCGCGCCTACCAGCGCAGCGCCAACCTCGAGGCGCTTCGGTACCTCGTCGAGTACAACCTTTACGATTCGATCAACCTGCGCTCGCTGCTCGACGTCGTCTACAACCGCGCCGCCGAGCAGTTGTCGTGTGAGGTGCCTTTGCGGCCGGTATTCGAACGGGGCGAGGTTCTGTACGACGTCAGCAAGCTGCTCCTCGCCTTGGGGCCGTCGCCCCGCGACCACCGGCTGCTGCAGCGATTGCGCGAGCAGGACCGGCAGCTGTCCTGAGCCCAAGGCCTTCTGCGGCGAAGGCGGTTCGGTTCAGCGGCGTCGCCGCTTCTTCGACTTGGCGCCGCCTCGACCCGGAGCTGGCGAGGATTTTTCCTTCTCTTTTTCGCCCGAGACGATGAACGGGAGGCGTCGGTCCCGATGGGTCCGGCCATGGGTGTCAGCGATCGCCGCTCCACTCTGCGAGTCGAGTACCAGGGTGTAGCGGTGGCCCTGCTTCAGCGGGGCGGTGAGCGAGATCAGATACCGGGTCTCCTCGGCGAGCTCCTCGGGCGCATCGTCGGAGATGAGCGCTCGATCGGCATCGTCGAAGAGCCGGATCCGGTAGTCCTTCAGCGCCGCATTGGCGAGCACCTCGAGCCGTTCGGCCGGCGCCACGATCGGCGGAGCAGACGTCCCCAGCTCGACCTCGGAGGTTCCGCCGTCGGGCAACACACCGCGGAGGGTGAGGGTGAGCTGAAACGGGGGCTCGGGTAGTGCCGCAGCGTCCGCGAGAGAGGAAGGGGCTCCGGCGTCGACCGGCTCGGAAGGTGCGGCGCGGCAGGCCGCCAGAGTGAGAGCTGCGGTGAGGGTGAGCGAGCGAAGCGTCATGGCTGCTCGAACCTACGAGATAGCAATCGGAGCGGCGCCGCTTTTTCCCCACCTTTGTCGACGTCCCCCTACGCAAAAGGCACGGCGTCCTCGCCCGAGGCTCTGCCGCTATACTCCCGGGAGGGACATGTCCGAGAACTCCTCTCTCAAAGGCGGCAAGTACCGGCTCCACGAGCGCATCGGGGGCGGCGGCATGGGCGAGGTGTATCGCGCCGAGCTCGTCGGCCCCGGAGGATTTGTCCGTTCGCTGGCAGTGAAGGTGATCCGAGCCGAGCTGTGCGCCAACGCGCGCTTCCTCGAAATGTTTCTTCGCGAAGGTCGAGCGCTGGCCTCGCTCAGTCACCGGTCGATCGTTCAGGTATTCGAACTCGATGTCGACGAGGGCCGGGCCTTTCTGGCGATGGAATGGCTCCGCGGCTTCGACCTTCGACAGGTGATGCAGCGGGTCAATGGGCCGTGTCCGTGGCCGGTCGCGGCTCACATCGCTGCCGAGGTTGCCCGCGCACTCGACGCCGCGCATGCCTTGAAGACGCCCGAGGCTCCCGAAGGACTGGTTCATGGAGACCTCTCGCCTTCGAATGTGATGCTCTGTCTCGATGGGGCGGTGAAGGTGCTCGACTTCGGACTCGCCAAGCCGGTGGGCACCGAGCAGAGCAGCTCTGGCGCGGGGGGAAAGCTGGCCTATCTGCCTCCGGAGGCCCTCGCCGGGCTTCCTCCGGATCACCGGACCGACCTGTATGCACTCGGCGCGGTGCTGTACGAGCTGCTCACCGGAAAGACGGCCTTTCAGGGGGCCAACGAGCTGCAGACCGTGCAGCGAATTCTCGATGGCCACGCCACGCCGCCCTCCCAGCAAGGCGTCGAGCTGCCAACTGCACTCGATGCACTGGTGTTGTCCTGCCTGGCACGCGACCGCGGCGCTCGACCGAAGAATGGCGAAGCCCTGGCGACCTCTCTCGAGTCCCTGGTTCAGGGACAGTTCAGCACCTCGGACCTCACCCGCTGGCTGAAGGACCTTCATCCAGAAGTGGTCAGCGCGCCGACCGCGACACCGAAGGTCGAGCTTCCCGCAGGCGGATTGACCGAGGTCGACGGCCCGGTGAGTTTGGCGAAGGCGCGGAAGCCGCGCTGGAAAGTTGCTGCGGTCACAGCGCTGGTCGTGGGCACGGCCGCAGTGGCGCTGGGCGCCCTGACGCTGGGTCACTCGTCGAAGCGGACGCTGCCGATCGAAGTCGTCCCGGTGAGAGTCGGCACTGAGGCGGAGGTGCCGCACCCATCGCCCACCCGTTCTGAATGGACCTTGCAGGCGATGGACCTGAGATCGCCCGCAGCACCCTCAAGCCCGACGGACACGCCCTCGGTCCGACGGGCAGTTCGTCGCAAGGTGCAGCGGCACAAGGTTCGAGAAGTGGCATCGGGCCTGGCCCCGGGTTTTCTCGCCGACCCAGACGAGGGCCATTGAGTCTCCGGTCTTCCAACCCGGTGTGGGGCTTGCTCATGGTGGGGTGGGCTTTCGGTTGCGGGCCCCCTTCCGTCGCCGCGGGTTTGGCGGTCGATGTCAGCTCGCGCAGCGAACCTGTCGATCGGCTCGCGGTCACGGTGCTGGGCGCGCACGGCACCTTGCTTCGCGAAGTCGCCGTCGAAGGTTCCAGCGCACTGACACTCCCCGGGCGGATACAGGTTGGACTGAATGGCCGAACCGACCGGGTCCGGATCCTGGTGTGGGGCTTTCGCTCCAGCGCACGGGTGGCTTTCGGAGCAGGTGAGGTCAACCTCGCTACCGAGCGCCAGGTGGCGATCGTCCTCGATGCCCCTCCACCCGATGGAGACGGCGACCACATTCCCGACACTTTCGACAATTGCCCGGCCCTCGCCAACCCGGACCAGGCCGACGCCAATGCTGACGGTCAGGGCGACGCCTGCGCGGCCCCCAATCCGGTCGATCCTTGCCCGGGAAATCTGGTGCTCAACGCAGGCTTCGAAACGGGTACGGACGGGTGGAGCGCACTCGATGCCGTGGCAGTGCGCAAGACCGGCGGCCGCACGGGCGACTACAGCGTACAGGTCTGTCGCAGCCAGACGTCGGGGATTCGCACCTTCACCCTCGAAGACACCCGTCCCTCGGTGGTCAACCCCACCCAAGGCGACACCTACCGCCTCAGCGTCTGGGTTCGAACGACGACGACATCGGCGCCCCAGCAGTTCATGGCCGTGCTTCGCGAGGTGGGCGCCAACAACAACCAGGTCGGAGACAATGCCAATGGGACGATGACGCCGGATGGGACCTGGCAGCAGGTCACCTCCAGCTACACCGTCCTCGGCACCGGTTCACTCTCGGTGGTGGACGAGCTGACGTCGCTCTCGGCACCCGCAGGAAGCTGTCTCGATTTTGATGATGTCTGCCTGGTGAAGGTGCGCTGAAATGTCCTTCCGTCCCTGGCTCGCGGGCCTGCTGGTGCTGCAGTTGAGCGCAGGGCCAGCACTCGCCTCACCCGACGGCTCACGAGAGGCAGCAGAGCAGCACCAGCGCAACGGCAAGAGCGCCTTCAAAGCGGGGAGGGTGGAAGAGGCGCTCGCCTCCTTTCTCGCAGCCTATCGCGCCACGCCTCGGCCCGAGTATCTGCTCAACATTGCCCAGTGCCAGCGAGCCCTCGGACGCCGGGAACAAGCGATCGACTTTCTCACCCGCTTCATCGAAGTGGCCCCCCGGCACTCGCTTCGCCCGGCCGCAGAGCAAACCTTGAGCGAGCTTCGGGCGGAGCAAACAAAGGTGGAAGCAGCAAGCGCTGAGGAACAGGCGCGGAAGGCGTCCGCCTTGGTTCCGGAGGACGCACCGCGGGTGAGAGATTCCTTGAAGCCGCCACTCGACGCGGAGCCCTCCAGAGTGGTCGAGACTGTGCCCGCTGCTCGCCCGGCTGCGAGCCACACGGGGCTATGGATCGCTCTGGGAGCGGCGGTGCTCGCCGCCGCGGGAGTCGGTCTCTATGTAGCGACCCGGCCCGCAGAACCACGGGTGATCGGGCACATCGAATTGCCTCCCTGAGGAGGCCAGCGGATGGGCTAGTTCAGCGAAGCCCGCGTTTCTTCAGCAGCCGCTTGAGCTGGGTTCGTTCGATGCCGGATCGCCGAGCAGCTTCCTTGATGCTTCCGGCAGCCTCGTGGAGGAGCTTCTTCAGAAAGCCGCGCTCGAATTCGTCGATCGCGCCTTCTTTCTGTTCCTGAAACGAACCG
>JAYUUC010000320.1:0-5109 GCA_043755105.1 Myxococcales bacterium | reverse complement strand
GGATGAAGTCTTTCCTCAGCAACGGAACAGTCACTGCCGCTCGCACTTGCGTCAGGTCCTCGAGCGACCCGCCGAAGCCAGGTCCATCGGTGAGCACTGAGATCGCCGACGCTCCTGCCGACTGATAGCTCTGGGCCAGCGCCACCGGGTCGAGGTTGCGGTCGATGCTTCCCACCGAAGGCGAGGCGCGCTTCACCTCGGCGATGATTTTCAGCGGACCGCCGCGCAGGGAGAGCGCCGCCTCCAGGCTTCGGGTCGGGCCGACGCCGTCCAGCCGCCGTTCGAGCTGCGCCAGCGGAAGCGCCGCCTTTCGAACCTGCACCTCTTCTCGCTTGCGCGCGAGGATGTCTGCGAGAAAGGCCATCTAGGAGGGAGCTCCGCCGCCTGAGGTCAACTTCACCAGCGCCTCGAGCTTCAGCGCCGCGCCCCCTCCGTCGATCGCCGCTGCGGCTTTCTCCACTGCTTCCCTCCAGTCGGTAACTGCCTCGCCCACGATCAACCCCGCCGCTGCATTCGCCAGTACCGCGTCGCGCGGGGGTCCTCGTTGACCGTCGAAGATGTCCTTCAAGATCCGCGCGTTCACCGCAGCGTCGCCGCCCGCGAGCTGCTCGAGTGCACACCGGGGAAGCCCCAGCTCTTCGGGGGTGAGCGAATACTCTCGCAGCTCACCTCCCTTCAGCTCGCAGACCCGGGTGGGCCCGGACAGCGAGATTTCATCCAGCCCGCTCCCGTGAACCACCAGGGTGTGGACCGCACCCAGCGAACGGAGCACCTCTCCGACCACGGGAACCCAGTGCGAAGCGAACACGCCGATCACCTGGTGTTGTGCCCCGGCGGGATTGGAGAGCGGGCCGAGGAGGTTGAACATCGTTCGCACGCCCAGCTCGCGGCGAACGCCGGCGGCCGCTTTGAACGCGGGATGGTGGTGGGGCGCGAAGAGGAAGCCGATTCCGAGCTGCTCGATGCAGCGCTCGGCGAAGCCGAGGTCGCTCGTCACTCTCACCCCGAGCGCCTCGAGAACATCGGCCGAGCCGCATTTCGAGGACACGGAACGGTTGCCGTGCTTGGCCACCGTCACTCCCGCCGCGGCCACCACGAACGCCGCAGCGGTGGAAAGGTTGAAGGTGTTGGCGCCATCCCCCCCGGTTCCGCAGGTATCGATGAACACTTTCTGGTCGACCTTCACCCGATGCAGTCGCGACCGCATCACCTGCGCTGCACCGGTGAGCTCCTCTGCAGTTTCTCCCTTCAACCGCAGTCCGAGAAGCAGCGCTCCCAGCTGAGCCGGAGTCACCTTGCCATCGGCGACTTCCTCCATCGTCGTTGCCATCTCGGTTCGGGTGAGCGACTCCCGATCCACCAGACGACGGAGCGCATCGGCGATCATCTCCTCTGTCCTCCGATTCGGCGCACCCAGTTTCCGAGCACTGCCTTGCCCTGCTCGGTGAGGATCGACTCGGGGTGAAATTGCACGCCTTCGACCTCGAGGCTTCGGTGTCGCAGGCCCATGATTTCGCCCTCCGCGGTCCAGCCTGTCACGCGCAATTCCCGGGGCAGACTGGCCCGCTCCACCACCAGCGAGTGGTAGCGGCCGGCGAGGAAAGGCGACGGCAACCCGGTGAAAACTCCCTCGCCCCGGTGGTGCACCGGGCTGGCCTTGCCGTGAACGATGCGTTCGTTTCGCACCACCTTGCCGCCGAAGGCCTCGCCGATGGCCTGATGACCGAGGCAGACCCCGAGCAGTGGAAGCTCGCCAGCGAGGGCAGAGATTGCCTCGAGGGTGATGCCTGCTTCCTTCGGGGTGCACGGCCCCGGTGAAAGCAACAGCCCGTGAGGCCTGCGGGAGCGGAGTCCAGCAATTCCAATCTCGTCATTCCGGAACACCTCGACCGCCGCGCCGAGTTCGCCCAGGTACTGCACCAGGTTGTAGGTGAACGAATCGTAGTTATCGAGCACCACCACCCGCACCGCTCCCCGGGCCTTCATCGGCGTCCGCCGCGGGGCTTCGCCGGGACCACCGAGCGGGCCTGGGCCTGGGCCACCGCAGAGAACAGAGCCCGGGCCTTGTTCACCGTCTCCTGATGTTCCGCGCGGGGGACCGAATCGTAAACGATGCCCGCACCCGCCTGGGCGGTGACCCGGCGCCGGTGCTGCAGCAAGGTGCGAATGGCGATGCACATCTCCATGTTGCCTTGCCGGTCGAAGTAGCCGACGCACCCGGCGTAGGGACCGCGCCGGCACGGCTCGAGTGCGTCGATGATTTCCATCGCTCGGACCTTGGGCGCGCCGGTCACCGTCCCGGCCGGAAACGCAGCGCGGAGCACGTCGAGTGCGGTCTTGCCCCGGGCGAGCCGGCCCTTCACTTGCGAGACCAGGTGCATCACGTGGGAGTAGCGCTCGACCGACTTGAACACGTCGACCTGGACCGAGCCGATCTCTGCCACCCGGCCCACGTCGTTGCGGCCGAGGTCCACCAGCATCACGTGCTCGGCGTTCTCCTTCGGATCCGCGCGCAGCTCGGCTTCCAGCCGTGCGTCCTCGAGAGGAGTGGCGCCCCGGGGCCGCGTGCCGGCGATCGGCCGCAGGGTGACTTCCCCCTTCTCCAGCTGAACCAGCGTCTCCGGCGAGCTGCCGATCAGCGCATGGTCCCCCGCCTGAAGAAAGAACAGATAGGGCGAAGGATTGACCCTCCGAAGTGCGCGGTATAGCTCGAACGGCGGCACCCCGATCTCAGCCTCGAAACGTTGGGACAGAACGATCTGCTGACAGTCGCCGGCGCGAATGAATTCCTGGGCGCGCTTCACGGCCCGAATGAAGTCTGCAGCCTTCGTCCGTGGTTCCAGCACCACCGGGCGCGGAGCAATTTTGGGTCGGCGGTCAATCAGCGGCGCCCGCAGTGCTTTCAGGGTCTTGCCGATCTTCCGCAGCGCCCGGGCGTAGAGCTTCCCGGGGTCGTCCCCCTCGTTGCAGAAGACTTCGCAGAGCACGTGGACGGTGTGGCGGAGGTTGTCGAACGCCAGCACGGTGTCGAAGTCCATCAGCAGCGCTGCCGGAAAGCCTTGCTCGTCCGCCTTGGCCATCGGCACGCGCGGCTCGAACAACTGCACCGCGTCGTAGGACAGAAAGCCCACCAGCCCGCCCGAGAAGCGCGGGGACCCTTCGACCGGAACGCCGCGATGGGACGCCAGCGAGCGCTCCACCCACTGCAAGGGATTGGGCTGCTCGCCCAGGTTCCAGCGATGCACCCGCCGTGGCCCCGCTCCGAGAAACGACCAGCGCCCCGACCGTTCTCCGCCCTCGACCGATTCGAAGAGGAAGGCGTGAGATTGACCTCGGGAAATTCTGAGAAAGGCCGACACCGGGGTATCGACGTCGGCATCGACTTCGACCCGCACCGGCACCACTGTGCCTGGACGGCAGAGCCGTAGAAATTCCGGAAGCTCCGGAACGGCTGCGAGCGCGGTGGAGGGAGCCCGGGGGGTCAACGGTCCTTGCACCCTCCGTCGGTCGAAACCCAGAGCTGGACGTCATCGACCTCGACGTAGCTCCCCGGCGCGGGGTTCTGGAGATGGGCGCGAAGGAGCAGCTTGGTCTCGTCGTGAGTGGTCACGGTCATCGCTCCGTAGTCGGCGGGCGGAACCAGCGTCCAGGTCGAGGTCAGCGGCGAACTGAACTTGTCGTAGTCGATCGTCCCCGGACCCACCCGACCGACCGAGAGGTGACCGGCCGAGGCAGTGCCCCGCATCCACGCGCGGGCGCAATAAGTCTTGGTTCCGGGGGAAGCGACCGCATCTCCGTCGTACCAGAGGCTGGGCGCAGCACCCCCATCGGGCGCCGACAGCCTCGCGAACCGGGAACCGCCCTTGGCACCCGCGCTCTCGGAGGTGACCACCGCTCCGCTCTCTGCGCGCCAATGGTTCGGAGGCGATCCGCACTCGAAGCCCGGATTGTCGAGAAGGTTCGCCGGTCCCGCGGGGGGATTGGATTCCTTGCAGGCCCCGTCGGCAACGCAGCGATGGTCCACGCAGCTCTGCACACCCGAGCAGGGCTTGGTGTCGGAGCACTCTTCGCCTCCCGGACAGCCGAGAAGGGCGAGAGGGGTGAAGAGCAGGGTCAGCAGGAGGGTCGGCTTCATCGGTGCTCCGGGCGGCGCAGCATACCCGCCTCCTCGGAGAAGACAGGAAGCGGGTTGACGGTTGTGAACGCGAACCTGCCAGAGTCGTCGACGAAAAAGGTAGGGTGGTGGAGGTATTTTGCTTACCGCCTTCGCGATGACGCCTTGAGGTCGCATACCGAGCCGGACCTGCCGGGCCGCTGTCCGCGCTGCTACTTGAAGGTGGCGGTGTGTCTTTGCGCCGACGTCCCGAGCGTCGACACCCGCTTCGAGGTGGTGATCCTCCGCCACGCCCGCGAAGCGACCAAGTCCACCAACACCGGGCGGATCGCCGCACTCGCGCTGAAGCGGTGTCGGATCATCCGTTATGGAGGCCGCGAGGACGACTTTGACGGCGCGCTGGGACCGCTTCACGAACCCTGGTTGGTGTTCCCCGACGACCACGCCCGCCTACCGACCTCACTTCCGGGCACGCTGATCTTCCTCGACGGAACCTGGCGCCAGGCAAGCCGGATGGCACA
The DNA here is from genome assembly GCA_043755105.1 of Myxococcales bacterium. GTDB lineage: Bacteria > Myxococcota > Myxococcia > Myxococcales > Myxococcaceae > JAYUUC01. Next base: position 474 of record JAYUUC010000320.1, on the reverse strand, counting down.
GCGGTTGAGTTCCGGGCGCCTGCGGGGAGTTCCGCGGCTCTCCTTGCCGGCACCTACGATTGCTCCGGCCCGGCTGCGACAGAGCCCGAACTCCCAGAGCCTGTCCACTCTGGAAGCGATCGCCACTGCGGTGGGAATGCTCGAGGGCGAGGCAAAGGCGACGCCGCTTCATTCCCTCCATGCGCTGCTGGTCGAGAGAGTGTTGAGAGGGCGGGGAGTGAGGACGCCTTCCTGCTCAGACTGAACGACTCGACAGGGGACGAGCGCACGCCCTTTGCCCCAATGTTTCGGGTGCTGGAAGTCAGGGTCAAAGGTGAGGAAGGGGCGACACCGTCCGAGGACCGGTCCTAAGCTTCCGGGTGAATGAAGCGAACGATTCTGATCGGCGATGTCCACGGCTGCATCGACGAGCTCGAGGCGCTGTTGAAAGTGTGCGGACATGCGGGCACCGACCAGCTTGTCCTCGTCGGCGAC
>JAYUUC010000319.1:0-5132 GCA_043755105.1 Myxococcales bacterium | reverse complement strand
CGATCTCACGCGAGCACCACCTCAACGACGAGCCCGGGTTCATCACCATCGCCGGAGGGAAGCTCACCACCTTCCGGCGGATCGCGGTCGAAGTGGTGGACCATGTGGCCCGCCAGCTCTCACATACCGCGTCGAGCGTCACCGCGAAGCGGCCGTTGCCGGGCGCCGACGGGCTCGACGCTCCCGGGAAGATCGTCGCCTTGACCGCTCAGCTCACCGCGGTCGGGCTTCCTCCGCCAGTGTGCGCTCACTTGATCGCGCAGTACGGCGTCCGGTCGAGCGCGATCGCAGAACGAATCGCCGCTCAGCCCGCCCTTGCCGAACAGTTGGACCCCGAGCTGCCCTACCTGCTCGCGGAGATTGACGAAGCGGTGGAGGTCGAGCTGGCGCGCACGCTCTGCGATCTGCTCTCGCGCCGGATTCCGCTGCTGCTCAAGGCCCGGGACCTGGGCGCGGGGTCGATGGACCGGGCGGCGCGACAGATGGCCGCGAAGCTGGAGTGGTCGACGGCGCGAATCGACGCGGAAAAAATCGCCTATGCAAAAGTGGTCGCCGATGCGCTCCGCTTCCGCGACGAGCCCGCGGCCGTCAGGCCCTCGCCCGACGCCCCTTCATCGCGGTGAGCTGACGATGCGCTACGTCCTGGCGCTGTTTGCCCTCGGGGTACTGATCGCGGTCCACGAGCTCGGGCACCTGGTGCTCGCGCGGCTGCTGGGCATCGAGGTGAAGCGCTTGTCGATCGGCTTCGGGCCAGCGGTGCTCTCGAGCAAGCGGGGAGAAACCCATTACACGGTGGGCGCGATTCCGATCGGAGGGTTTGTTCGCATCAAGGGAATGAATCCTCACGAGCTTCGACTCGACCGCAAGGACCTCCGCTCCTTCGCGGGCAGATCGCCGCTGCAGCGCGGTCTGGTGCTGCTCGGAGGGCCGCTCTTCAATTACCTCTTCGCGGTGGGAGTGCTGCTCGCCTTGCACCTTCAGGGGACCCAGGTACCGGTGCCGATGACCGTGGGCGGCGTCGAACCCAGTTCTGTGGCGGCGCGCGCTCAGCTCCGGCCGGGCGACGTGGTCCTCACCGTCGACGGAGAGCCGGTGCACCAGTGGTCGAACCTCGACGAGCTGATCGCAGACAAGGCGGGCAAGGAAGTAAGCCTGGGTCTTCTTCGCGGCGGAGAAGGTCTGCAGCTCAAGCTCACCCCCGCCGCCGATCGGCTCGGCCTCGGTACCCTGGGGCTGCGCCAGCAGTCGGCGCTCCGCAAGTTGCCGTTTCGACCGGCGCTGCTCGAAGCGTTCAATCACACCCACTGGCTGATCGCTGAAGGGGTTGGCCTGGCGTGGAAGATGGTTCACGGCAAGCATCGCCTCGAGCGCGCCAGCCCTGTCGCCCTGTTTCAACAGGCCAGCGATGAAGCCACCCAGGGGTGGGACGCGCTGCTGCGGGTGATGGTGACGCTCTCGGTCGCGCTGATGCTCTTCAATTTGCTGCCGCTGCCCTCTCTCGACGGAGGCCGGCTGCTCTTCGTTGCGCTCGAGGCGGCGAGTGGAAGAAGGGTCAAGCCCGAGCTAGAGACCCTGCTCCACGCGCTCGGCTTCGCAGCACTGCTGGGACTGGTGCTGCTGGCGGCGGGAAATGATCTACGGATGGGCTACGTCGCCCAGCAACGGGCGCTGGGCGAGCAGCTCGATGGCGGCTACGAGGGCGCGTCCCTGACGCCCTGAGCGGTGCCATCCGTCCAGACCCTGATGCGTCAGTCCGTTGGGGAAGAACCTGGTGAGGATGAGCTCGATTGGCCGAGTGCTTGCTCGAGACGGAGCTCCAGGGCCTCGAGGGGAGCGCCGCCTGGTGCCTCCGCATCGAGTGCGCCCGCTAGCTCTGCCAGAAAAACAAAAGCCGCGGCTGAGAATCGGAATCTGCTCGCAATCGTCACATCCCCTTCTGGGGTCGAAAGCACGCACGATTCCCGAAACAAAGATTGGCTGTGGCGAACCGGCCCTAGTTGGTGAACGGGAAACGCTTTCCCCCGAAAAAGGTGTCCCCTTGCCACACCCCCCCGCAGGTCAACCAGTGTCAGGGCACGACTTCCTGTTCGTTTCCATAGCCGCAGCGGCTTGGGTCCGTCACTCCAGAGCCACGACCATGAATGCACGGCCGCGGGCACGACAGTTCCTTCCGCAGAGGGCACTCCCCAGGTGAGGTCGTAGCCCTTCGACGTCATCAGAGGCCACAGCGCGTGGCTTCCGGAGTTGGCCGCGGGCGTCCAGAACTCGGTCCACACAAGGGGTTCCGAGTTCGCCGAGCCGACTATCCATCGCAGCAGTCGTCGGTCGCTGACGTAGGTAGAGGGCGCAAGGACGAGCTCGTCGGATTTGGCGAAACGACCCGTCACCAACGTCACGGCCTCGTCCAAGGACAAGATGGGCCCGCAAGGTTCCTGGAAGAAACCGCTTCGATGGGTCACGTTGCGAGTCTACACCTTGGGCGCCGCACCCACTGAGCGGACGGCTATGGTTCCTTGGTGCCGCTTTGCCAGATCATCGCGATGGGTGGGGGTGGGTTTTCGATGGAGCCCGAGAACCCTCTGCTCGACGATTATGTGCTTGGGTTGACCGGAAAATCCCGCCCGCGCATCTGCTTTCTACCCACCGCCAGCAGAGACAATCGAGGTTACATTGCCCGGTTCTACCAAGCGTTCACCTTGAAAGCGGAGACGTCGCACTGGAGTTCCTTCCCGGCAGGAGATGTTCCGCCAGAGAGCCTGCTGAAACAGGACGTCCTTTATGTCGGGGGAGGAAGCACCCAGCGCCTTCTCACGGTGTGGAGAGCAAGAGGCCTGTCGGCGATCGTTCGCTCGGCCTGGGAAGCAGGAATCATTCTCTGTGGACCCAGCGCCGGAGCGATGTGCTGGTTCGAAGCGGGCCTCACCGATTCGCTCGGTCCCGAGCTCGCGCCTTTGAAGAACGGCCTCGGTTTCTTGCCGGGCAGTTTTTGTCCCCACTATGACAGCGAACCGATGCGTCGCCCGGCCTACCTCGGCGCTGTGGCGGCAGGGCTTCTGTCTGGCTTTGGCGTGGACGACGGCGCGGCGCTTCACTTCGAGGGAACCACTCTCGCGCGGGTGGTGACCTCACGACCCGAAGCCAAGGCAGTGCGGGTGGTAGGCCAGGCCGACGGGGAGGTTTGTGAGTCTCTCCTCCCCAGCCGTTATCTCGGAGCGGTCCCCGGCTGACCCGACTCGGTCGCCGATCGACCCCTCGAACTACTCCCGGCGCGGGTAAGTGAAGAGGCCGAGGATCTTCCTCGAGCTCTCACTCTGCCAGTGCCCAACGGCCTGCAGCCCAAAGTCGCTCAATCAATTGATGGCAGGAGGTGCCCCCGGACCCCTGGAAGTCGTCCCCCCGGAGCGCACCCGGCAATGGATACCGGGTGCCCAGAATTGTTCATTTTTCCGACAGCGATGTCTCTGCCGGGGAACTGCCTTTCCCCCGGAAGAGACGCTCTACCGCCTTACAGCCCGCAGCCGAAGTCCGGCGTCCCTGCGGGCTTGTAGACCCAGGCGCCGGGGGCGCAGACCACCGACTGGAGGCAAACCGAGGGAGAGGCAATGCCCGCCTTGCAGACGCTGGTGATGCCGCCATCGGTGGTGTTGGGGCAGTTCGACACCTGACCGGGCTGGGTGCAGAGACAAGCGAGCGGGTGGCCACCATCGCGGAAGGTCTCCGAGGTGTCTGGCTGGCAAAGGCCGCTGCCATTGCCCTGACCGCACTCGGCATCGGTGCTGCAGTAGTCCCGGCTGTTCTCGTCGGTGAACTTCGGCTTCACCCCGAGCACGGTGTAGCCGGCAGGGCAGCCGCGTTGATCGTTGCCCACCCCGTCTGCTGACTTGGTGGTGTCGTTGTAGGTCGACGGCGCGCAGACGTTGATTCCTTTCGTCATCGGACCTTTGTCCCCCGCATAGACACAGAGATTCGGCAACGGGCTGCAGCTGGGCGACTTCGAGCCGTTGGCGCAGGTTCCCGCCCACGAGGGCATCGCGGCCGCGGTGTTGCAACCGGCGTTACTGGTGCATGCGGTGCAGAAGGGCGGGGTCGGCGCGTCGTAGCAGCCGTTGGGCTCGCGCAGGTTGGTTGCCGGGCAGGGGTCCGCGACTCCGTCGCGATTCTTGTCCTCGCCGCAGCAGAATTGACCTCGTCGGCACGCGATGCGGGCGCCGCCCATTTCAACACAGGTCTTCAGCACGCACTGGTTCGCGCCCTGGCCATTGGCGACGCACTTGTAATCATTGCGGCAATCATTGAACGGCTGGTTGTTGATCGGGTCCAGCCCGGTGCGGCAGTCGGATTTGCACTGGAACGAGCCGCGGTCGCAGTAGCCGTTGTAGATCGAATCCACCGGCTGGTTCGGACACTCGGCGTCGTCCATGCAAGCGCCGTTGGCCCGGCACCGCTTCGCCGATTCCCCGGTCGGCAGAAGCTTCTCGGTCGAGCACTTCAGATTCGCGCCGCCGTACGGATTGGCGGGACCGGTGCAGTCGACGTCGCTGCCGCAGGGCGCCTTGCAGCGGCCCGCTCCGTAGGAGTGCGAGTTGGGGTCGAGGTTGGCCGAATCTACCCAGCAGGTCTTGCCGCCACCGCACCCGGGCAATGCCTCGGTGTGCTTCTTGAAGTCCCAGACGCAGCGGTTCTCGCAGAGGCAGCTCTGGACGTTGCACACCGAGCCTCCGGGGCAATCTTTGTCCGCGGAGCAGCCCACCGACTCACAGCTGTTTGCCTGCGGGCGGCAGAAGCCGGTCTGGTCGTTGATCATGCCGCAAGGGCACTGGCTGCCGACCTGGGCCTGGAAACAGTACTTCTTCCCGCTCGGGTCGCCGGTGAGCGGCTTGCAGGTGCCGATCGGGTCGAACGTTCCGTCGAGGCCGCACTGGCTCGCCTCGGTGCACTCCTCGCAGACCCCGCGGCGCCGGCGGCAGACCCCGGTGGTGCCCGCATCGTTGGCCTCGGACACGCAGCGGCACTGGACGCCATAGTGGTAGCAGTAATCGGTCTCGTCCTGCGACTCGCAGTTACTCGAGTCGTTGCAGGGCTTCGCCGGAACGCACTCCGAGGTGGGGACGTTGCAGCGCATGCATTGGTTG
>JAYUUC010000318.1:0-14781 GCA_043755105.1 Myxococcales bacterium | reverse complement strand
CCGGATGATGATGATGGGGCTGCACTTCATGAAAGAGGTGCCGTTCCGTGTCGTCTATCTGCACGCGATGGTGCGGGACGAGAAGGGCGAGAAGATGTCGAAGACCAAGGGGAACGTGATCGACCCCCTGGACGTGATTCGCGGAGCGCCCGCCGAGCAACTGCCTCCGGCGCTGCGGAATCGCTTTCCGCAAGGGATGCCTGCGTTTGGTGCCGATGCGCTGCGGTTCACGCTCGCGTCGCTCACCCAGCAGGGTCGGGACATCAAGCTCTCGCTCGACCGGGTCGGCGGTTACAAGGCGTTCACCAACAAGCTGTGGAACGCGTCGCGCTTCGCGCTGATGAACATGGGCGACTTCCAGTTCGACGGCGCCCCGCTGAAGGGCCGGAAGCTCTCGCTCGCCGACCGCTGGATTCTCTCCCGGCTGGGACGCGCGATTCGAGGCACCACCGCGGCGCTCGAGGGCTACCAGTTTGCCGAGGCTGCCTCGACGCTCTACCAGTTCCTCTGGGGCGAGTTCTGCGACTGGTACATCGAGCTGTCGAAGTCGGCGCTCTACGGTGACGACGTCGAGACGAAAGACACCACCCGCTCGGTGCTGGTCTATTGCCTCGACCAGATTCTGCGCCTTTCGCACCCGTTCATGCCGTTCATCACCGAGGAGATCTGGCAGAAGCTGCCGATGCGGCGATCGCATGATTCGATCGTGATCGCGCCCTTTCCGGTGGCCGATCCTCTGCTCGATGACGCTGAAGCGGAGCGCGAGCTGGCGCCTGTCATCGCGGCGATCGAAGGGGTTCGCAGCATTCGCGGCGAAAGCAACTTGCCTCCGGCGACCCGGCTCGAGGCGTACGTGCAGAGCCCCGATGAGGCCGTGCGCGCGACGCTGGAGAAGTGGAAGGGCTACCTGATGCCGCTCGCAGGGCTGTGGTCGGTGCAGGTCGGACCTCCGGGAGCTAAGCCCGCGCAGTGCGCCGCCTACGTCAGTGGAGCCCTGGAGATTTACGTCCCGCTGGAAGGAGTGGTCGACCTTGGAGAAGAGCGGGCCCGACTGGCAAAGGAGATCACCCGCGCCGGCGCGGACGTCGCCAGCCTCGAGAAGAAGCTCTCCAATCCGAACTTCGTCGCCAAGGCGCCTCCTGAAGTGGTGGAGAAGGACCGGGCGCGCATCGAAGAGCTGAAGGCGCGCAGCGTGAAGCTCTCGGAGAACCTGCAGCGCATCGGTGGCGCGGCGTGAACGGCTCGAGCGACCTGTTTCTCGATCGACTGTTGACCCTGGCCTTCGATGAAGACCTGGGAGCGGCGGGCGACCTTACCTCGATGGCGCTGGTGCCTGCGACGGCGCGGGGCAGTGCCGAGCTTCTCGCCAAGGAGCCGATGGTTCTGGCGGGGCTGAACGCCTTTGCCCGAGCGTTCACGCTCTACGACCCGTCGGTGTCCGTGACCCTGGACTTTGCGGACGGCGAGTGGGTCGATGCCGGCATCATCGTCGCCCGGCTGGAGGGGCCGCTCCGCTCGCTGCTCACCGCCGAGCGAACCGCCCTCAACGTGGTCCAGCGCTCGTGCGGCATGGCCACCCTGGCGCGAAAGGCAGCCGAGGCCGTCGAAGGCTCGTCGATGAAGGTCCTCGATACCCGGAAGACGGCTCCGGGAATGAGGAACCTCTCGAAGCAGGCGGTGCGCGCAGGCGGGTGCGACAACCATCGGTTCGGGCTGTTCGATGGGATTCTGATCAAGGACAACCACATTGCCGCGGTCGGAGGCTCGATTCGAGAGGCGCTCCAGCGTGCGAAGCGCAACGCGCCTCAGCTGGTGAAGATCGAAATCGAAGTCACCACCCTCGAGCAACTGGAAGAGGCCGCCAGCGAGGGAGCCGACGTGGTGATGCTCGACAACATGGACGATGCCCAGGTCCGCGCCGCGGTGAAGGCTGCCAAGGGCAGGGTGAAGCTCGAAGTCTCGGGCGGAGTCACCCTCGAACGGCTGCCCATTCTTGCCAAGCTCGGCGTCGACTACGTCTCCCTCGGAGCGCTGACCCACTCGGCCCGGGCGATGGACCTCTCGCTTGAGATTCTCGAGCAGTAAGTCGTCAGGAAGGTCAAAAGAATCCGCTGAAAGGGCGCCTCTAACCCTCGCCTCAGGCCAAGAGAAGCAATGTCGGCGACTACTTCGACATCAATGCCTCCGCGCAGACGCGTCCTTCGGACTGGGCGGGGGCGTCTATTTCCATCAGGGCCGCCACGGTCGGCGCCACATCGGTGACCGGCAGCTCGCTTCGATACAGCCCGGGCTTGATTCCCTTTCCCGCAAATACCACCGGCACGTGAGAGTCATAGCTGTAGGGACTGCCGTGGTTGGTGCCGCTCGACTCGGTGGTCAGCACCTGGAAGCTGCGCATCACGAACAGCACGTCGCCGCCCCGGTCGGGGTGAAAGCCGCGTTGGAGCGCTGAGAGTAGGCCTGGGCTCGAGTCCGGTCCCCAGAGATCGTCTCTGGCCACCGCGAGCGCGATTTGCGGCTGCCGGGACAGCCACTGGGCGGCGGCTCGCCTCACCGAGGGCGCATCCAATTTGCGCTCGGCGATCACCCGGGCGTTCAGAGAGAGGTTGGCGGTCTCGAACCCCACCACCAGGTCGGCACTTCCAAACTTCGTCTGCAGCTCCTTTCCCAGGCTTTGCTGCCACGCGGTGGGGTTGACCCTCGAAGCCGGTAGCCCGGCCGCGGCCCACTCCTCGGGGATTGCCGCCGAGCCATGGTCAGCGGTCAGCACCACCAGCAGATTGGCCCGACCTCCGGCGGCCTTGTCCGCGATCGCCAGCAGCTGCCCGATCGAGACATCGAGCCGGAGCAGCGCGTCCTGCATCTCCCACGAGTAAGGGCCATACAGGTGCTCGATCCGGTCCACCTGGCTGAAGCTCACCGAGAGAAGGTCAGGCACCTCGTCCTGCCCCAGCTTCTCGCCGTCGATCGCCGCCTTGGCGGCCTGCACCAGCACATCGCCCATGAACGGAGAGCTGCTCAGCGCCGAATATGACTGGGGTCCGGGACCCGGCAGCCCGCCCCGGAGCGGATGGGGGAAGGTCCGCCCCAAGCCGAGAACGCTGGACTCGAACGGGCGGTCGTCGTCCCCGAGGTAGTCGCGGGAGGGAGCGCTCAGCGTCCACTCCTGGGAAAAGTACTTCTCCGGAAGCTTTCGCTCGTTGAAGGCCTTGAGCCAGGCCGGGAACTCCTTCGCGTACCAGGTGCCGGTGACGAACTTCCCCACCTCTTCGCTGAACCACCACGCTTGTCCCAGCCTCCCTGCCTGGGCGATCGAACTCCGGGCCTTCTGCGAAAGAGCGATCGACTTGCCTCGGCCCTGCGTGGCGACCTTGAGCCGGTCCGAAAGCGTCTCGGCGAGCAGGTTCTGCGGAGACACGTCGTCCACCGAGGCGGGCGCCTCGAGCACCGGGTGGCTGGGGTCAGAGAAAATCGGCTCGAGCTTCCCGGTCGTCCGGTCGTAGCCGCGGTTCTCGACCACGCCATGGCGCCAGGGGTTGGCCCCGGTGGCGAGGGTGGCGTGGCCGGCGGCAGTGCAGGTGGCGGCGAAGTCGTAGCGACCGGTGGGGAAGTAGGCGCCCTGGTTGAGCAGCTGCGCCAGCCCGGCTTTCAACCTCGGGCGGGTCCGGAGGAGCAGGTCACTGCCGAAGCCGTCGACGGTGATGAACAGCGTCAACCGCGGGGGCTTGGCGGCAGCGGGCGCGGCCAGCAACAGGAGCAACAGCGGCCAGGACGAGATCATGGCGCGTATCCTCCAACGGCTTGCGGATCCGGGCTACCGACTTCTTGCCGACCGCCGGTTCACGTCCTCGCCCCCGCTTCCCTCCCAGAAAAGAAGCGCTGTGTTAAAACCTGCAGCCCCATGGCCGAAGCCCGCTTGCGCGTCATCTACGGCGACACCGATCAGATGGGCGTCGTCTACTACGCCAACTACTTTCGCTACTTCGAGTTCGGCCGAAGCGAGTACTTCCGCGGGCGCGGGGGCAGCTACTCCCAGTTCGAAGCCGAAGGGCGGCGGCTGCCAGTGGTCGATGCCCGCTGCAGCTACCGGGCGCCCGCGCGGTATGACGACCTGCTGATTGTCGACACCGTGGTCGCCAAGATCCGTCGGGCCTCGCTGACCTTCGAATACACCGTTCGCCGCGAAGGCGCCGAGGCGGTGCTCTGCACCGGTTCGACGGTGCACGCCTGCATCGATACCGCGGGAAGACCGACCCGCATCCCCGAAACGCTGGTAGCGCTGCTGCAGCCGGGGTGAGCTTTCAGTTCCCTTCCGTGAACTTCACGGGGGACTTCACGAGGAGCAGAAACGATGGATCGCAACCTGGCAATGGAAGTGGTGCGGGTCACCGAGATCGCGGCGATCGCCAGCGCCCGGCTGATGGGCCGAGGCAACAAAGACCAGTCCGACCAGGCCGCGGTGGACGCCATGCGCCGGGCGTTCGACTCGCTCAACATCGACGGCACGGTGGTGATCGGCGAAGGCGAGCGCGACGAGGCCCCGATGCTGTTCATCGGCGAGCGGGTCGGCCGCTGCGAGCCCGGCTGCGTCGAGGTGGACATCGCCCTCGATCCGCTGGAGGGCACCAACCTCTGCGCCTACGGCCGGCCGGGGTCGATCTCGGTGGTGGCGATCGCCGGGAAGGGCAACCTCCTCAACGCTCCCGACACGTACATGGAGAAGCTGGCGGTCGGCCCCAATGCGCGCGGGGCGATCGATCTGCGCAAGAGCCCCACCGACAACCTGCGGGCGATCGCCGCCAAGACCAAGCGCCAGCTCGAGGACCTGACGGTGATGATCCTCGACCGGCCCCGCCACGAAGAGCTGATCAAGGAAGTTCGCTCGACCGGGGCCCGCATCCGTCTGATCGAAGACGGGGACGTCGCCGGGGCGATCAGCACCTGCTTCGAAGAGACCGGCGTCGACGTGCTGATGGGCACCGGCGGCGCTCCCGAAGGGGTGATCGCCGCGGCCGCGCTTCGGTCGGTAGGCGGCGAAATGCAGGGCCGGCTGGTGCCCCGCAATCCCGGCGAGATCGAGCGGGCCACCAAGATGGGCATCAAGGACATTCACCGCATTTACACCGAGTCCGAGCTCGCCAAGGGCGAGGTGATGTTCGCCGCGACCGGGGTCACCTCGGGCGACTTCCTCAAGGGCGTGCGGTTCTTCGGCGGGGGCTGCGAGACCTTCTCGGTGGTGATGCGCTCGAAGAGTGGGACCGTCCGGTACATCCAGTCCACGCACAAGTTCGACAAGAAGCCCACCTACGCCTGAATTGAGCGCGGCCTGCGGGCCGGCAACCATCTGATACTGTTCGATTTTCGGCGTGGTCTCGGCCCCCAGCGCGACCGATGGTACGCCGCGTCACTCCCTCTCGAGGCGAGGCGCCGGGTAGGGGATTTCCTCGCTTGCGGGCCGCTTCAGGTCCTGCGTTACTATTCATCCGCAACAAACGCTGAGCTGGCGCGTCAATAGGATCAGGGTGGTAGAGGTCGGCGGGGGAAAAGTTTGGGCGGCTCAAGCGCTAAGAGGCCGTTACATAAAGGCTGTGGGCGCTCGGTCGACAAGGTCCTGGTCTTGCAGCGAGTTGAGAGTTGAAGTGTTTTGGTTGGCAGGTGCACATCAGGGTGCGCACCTTTTGACGGGGAGACGGCAAGCCATGCTCGACGCCTTCATCATCGAGGAGATCAAACGGCGCGAACGCCAGCGGGAGCACCACGAGCGTCCCCTTGCTGAGCTGCCGTTGCCAATCCCTGACGAGCGGCCGAAGCGGCGCTCGGACACGGAAGATGAAGACCGTCCGCAGCGCGGGGTCGTGGTGATCGACTTGTCCCTGTAGCGGCTCGAAGAAGAGCCTCGACGAGAAGGTATTCGAGCCCCTGTCAGCCTCGTCGGAGGCGGCAGGGGTTTTTCATTTCGGGGCGGCGTTCAGCGCGCGGAAATCTGGGTCCAGGCGGCTTTGATTTCTTCGGGCGTCCAGAGGCCGTGAGCGGGTTCTCGGGTCTGACCCTCGGTCTGCTCCATCGAGAAGAGGAACAGCTTCGAGCCCTGAACTCCGAGGACCTGACCGGTGAGGTCAGCCGCCAGCTCGGAGGCGAGGAAGAGGACGGCGGGGCTGATGTGCTGCGGGCCCAGCTGATCGGCGGTGAGTCCCTGGAACATCGCCAGGTCCTCGGTCATCCGGGTGAGCGCCACCGGGGCGATCGCGTTGACGGTGACCCCCATCTTCGCGAACTCGATCGCCAGGGTGCGGGTGAGCCCGTAGATGCCAGCCTTGGCCGCGGCATAGTTGGCCTGGCCGAAATTTCCCAGGAGCCCGGAGACCGAAGTGGTGTTGATGATCCGCCCGCCTTTTCCCTGCACCTTGAACTGGCGCCCGAAGGCTTGAGAGCAGTGAAAAGTGCCCTTGAGGTGGACGTCGTTGACCACGGTCCAGTCCGCCTCGGTCATGTTGAGGAAGGAGCGGTCTCGAAGAACCCCGGCGTTGTTCACCAGCACGTCGACCTTGCCGAACCGCGAGAGCGCTGCCCAGAGCAAGCTGTCAGCGCCTTCGCGGGTGGCAATCGATTCGTAGTGGGCAACAGCGTCGGCGCCGCGCGCCTTGAGTTCGGCGACCACCTGGTCCGCGGCCTCATTTCCGCGGCCTCCTCCGGCGCGATCTCCGCCGAGGTCGTTGACCACCACCTTGGCCCCGCCTTCAGCGAAGGCGAGCGCGTGCGACCGACCGATGCCCGAACCGCTTCCGGTCACCACCACCACTTTGCCATCGAACAAACCCATCGAGCCTCCAGGAGCGAGCAGTGCGGCGCCCCGAAAATTGGCGCGGACCATAAGCGAAGTTCGAAGAAGTCGGCTCAGGTCTCGAGCAGCGATCGCGGGTGATAGAGCGTCCACAGCGGCCCGCTCGCCTTCCAGCTCAGGGCCCCGAGCACGGTTTCCTTCCAGGGCGCGGGGAGAGCCTCTTCCCCCGCGAAGGCCCCGAAGAGGGCGCCGGTGATGGCCGCATTGGTGTCGGCATCTCCTCCGCGGTTGGCCACGTCGATCAGGGCGGCCTCGAAGGTGGGCGCGTGGAGAAGCTCCCAGTAGGCGAGGCGGAAGGCGACCCGGACGAAGCCGGCGTGGGAGTGGAGGTGAAGCTCCGGCCCATAGAGGTGTGGGTCGTCGGCCGCTGCGAGGGCGAGGTCTTCTTTCAGCGCTGCGACGGCGTCGGTGACCGAGATCACTTCGTCGGGAGAGGTTCGCCCAAGTGCTGCTGCTCCGAGTGAGAGTCCTCTTTTGGCGGCGGCCACCAGTGCCTGAGGCTTGAGCGCCTTCGGGCCCATGATCGCCGCAGCGATCGAACCGTTGAGGGCGGCGCAAGCGAGCTGACAGCGAGGATCGAAGTGGGTGAGCGCAGAGTCCTGAAGCGAGGCCTGGATCCGGGCTGTCTCATCGGCGGCGAAGTAGACGCCGATGGGAGCGGTGCGCATCAGCGAGCCGTTGCCCGCGGGGAAGCGGTTGGCGCGGAGCCAGATTGCCTGGGTCGACCCATCGGGCGTTCCCCGAAGCAAAAGCGCCTGCGAGGTCTGCGCTCCGATATCGAAGGCGTGAGGCTTCCACGCCAGGTACTCGCGGGCGGCCTCCTCGGCGTCGTAACCCTTGGAAGTGCGCAGCGAGCGCGCCAGGCAACAGGCCATCTGGGTGTCGTCGGTGACCTGACCTGGCTCGACGCGAAAGGGGCCTCCGCCTGTGATCTCTCGGTGCGGTCCGTCGGCAAGAATCGGAAAGCCCGGGGCAGGGGAATGACGAAACTCGAGGGTGGCGCCAAGGGCGTCGCCAACGGCCAGACCGAGAAGGGTTCCCCGGCGGCGCTGGCCGCGGATCGGATCCTCCACCGGGGCCACGCCTTTGCGGGGAACGAGAGGCCGGGCCATGGGCCCTGGAGTGTAAGGGCTCCCCGGCGCCGGTGACAGTTCGCAAGGGTCGCCCGGTGCTGGAACGTCGGCGGTTTCCGAGGCCGCAGCCACGACGACCAGATGGGCTCGCGGTGATCTGCCTCTGCACTAGTAGGGCCGAAACGTAAAAATCGCTTCCTCTCGTCCCCTCGACCTGCTTGCGGCCTCAGGATCGGGCCAGTAAGAATCGGGCCATGACTGAGATCACGGACGTGATGGCGCGAGAGATTCTCGACTCCCGGGGCAACCCCACCGTCGAGGCCGAGGTGACCCTGTCCAGCGGCGCGGTGGGCCGGGCGGCAGTGCCTTCCGGGGCGTCCACCGGCGAGCATGAAGCCCACGAGCTTCGAGACGGCGACAAGAAGCGTTACGGCGGCAAGGGCGTCACCCAGGCAGTCACCAACATCCTCGAGGTGATTGGACCTGAGATCGAAGGCGACGACGGCTCGGACCAGGTCGGGCTGGATCAAAAGATGATCGAGCTCGACGGGACCCCGACCAAGTCCAAGCTCGGCGCCAACGCGATCCTCGCGGTTTCGATGGCGGCGGCGCGGGCCTCGGCATTGACCTTCGAGTTGCCGCTTTACCGCTACGTCGGAGGCCTTCAGGCCCGGACTCTCCCGGTGCCGATGATGAACATTCTCAACGGAGGCGCCCACGCGGATACCCGGGTCGACATCCAGGAGTTCATGATTCTGCCGGTGGGCGCTGACACCTTCAGCGAAGGGCTGCGCTGGGGCGCCGAGGTGTTTCACGCCCTGAAGAAGATTCTCAAGGACCGCAAGCTCGCCACCGGCGTGGGCGATGAAGGCGGCTATGCCCCCGACCTGCCCAACAACGAAGACGCGCTCAAGCTGATCATGGAAGCGATCGGAGCGGCGGGCTTCAAGGCGGGTCGCCAGATTTCCCTCGCGCTCGACGTCGCCGCGAGCGGTTTCTACGACGCGAAGTCCAAGCGCTACCGACTCAAGGGCGAGGGTCGCGACCTCGAGGCCGGTGCGCTGATCGACCAGTACGCGCTGTGGGCCTCGCGCTACCCGCTGGTGTCGATCGAAGACGGGCTCGCCGAGGATGACTGGGACGGCTGGAAGAAGCTCACCGAGCAGATGGGGAAGTCGATGCAGCTGGTCGGCGACGATCTCTTCGTCACCAACGTCGACCGCCTCGAGCGCGGAATCGTGAGCGGCACTGCCAACTCGATCCTGATCAAGGTCAACCAGATCGGCACCCTCACCGAGACTTTCGATGCGGTTCGAATGGCCCACCGCGCCGGCTACAGCGCGATCATGAGTCACCGCTCGGGTGAGACCGAGGACTCGACCATCGCCGATCTCGCGGTGGCGCTGGACTGCGGGCTGATCAAGACCGGCTCCGCCTCACGCAGCGACCGGGTCGCCAAGTACAACCAGCTGCTCCGCATCGAAGAAGAGCTCGGTTCCGCCGCGCGCTACGCGGGGGCCACGGCGATTCGCGCTCCCCAGGGAAAGGCCTGAACGTCCGATGAGCAGCGCGCCAGGCCCCCTCCGGATTCTCGTCTCCAACGATGACGGAATCGCTTCCGCGGGTCTGGCTGCCCTCGCGGCCGCGATGGAAGCGCTCGGCGAGGTGTGGGTGGTCGCTCCCGACCGCGAGCAGAGCGCTTCGTCCCACGCGCTCTCCATCCATCGGCCGCTGCGCCTCACCCCCGTTCGTGAGCGGTGGTTTTCGGTCGACGGTACCCCCGCGGATTGCTCCTACCTGGCGATCAACCACGTGATGCGCGAGGCCCGCCCGACCTTGATGGTGTCGGGGATCAACCACGGCGCCAACCTCGCCGACGACGTCACCTATTCGGGGACGGTGGCCGCCGCGATGGAAGCGTCGCTGCTCGGTGTTCCGTCGATCGCCTTCAGCCTGGTAGGCCGGGGCGAGCTGCAGTTCGACAGCGCTGCCCGGTTCGCCCGCTCGCTCGCCGGCGCGATGCTTCGGACCCCGACGCGCACGCCGATGCTGCTCAACGTCAACATCCCCGCCGGGGTCGAGCCGAAGGGCTTCGCGGTCACCCGTCAGGGCAAGCACAGCTACGGCTATGGAGTGATCGAGAAGGTCGACCCCCGGGGTCGGAAGTACTACTGGATCGGCGGAACCGAGTACGCGCACCAGGACATTCCCGGCAGCGACTGCAACGCGGTGCTTCGCGATCGGCTGGTGTCGATCACGCCTCTTCACCTCGACCTCACCGACACCGGAGCGATTTCGACGCTCGGGCAACTTCAGCTCGACGGCTTCTCTCGCTCTTCCGGGGACGAGCGCTGAACCCTCCTTCGGTACGCTGGGCCCTGAGTCTTGGCCTCGCTCTGGCGATGGGCTGCGCCACCGCGCCGGTGGTGCTCAACCCTTCCCACGAGGAGCCCGAGCTGGTCTCGTCTCGGCACCTGGTCGAGGCAGGCGAAACCCTGACCCGCATTGCCAAGGCCTACGGCATTTCGGTGGAGGACCTCGCTGCGGTCAACGGCCTCACCCTCTCCGAGCCTCTCGCGGTGGGTCGCGAGCTGGTGATTCCCGGCCCGCCTGCAGAGGCCCATCGGGTCTCCGTTCCCGAAAGCAGCGGGGCAACCGGCGCCCCTCGCTCCGAGCGGGCGCCTCCGCGCGCACCTGTCGGGCCCGCGGTTCGCGCTCTCGGCACGGGCACCGGGGCGTTGCGGTGGCCGCTGCGAGGGGTGCTCTATGCTCGGTTTGGAAAGAAGGGCAAAGAACCCCACGACGGTATCGACCTTGCGGCCCCGCTGGGCACCCCGGTGAAGACCGCCGCGGAAGGCAGCGTGCTCTTCGCGGGGGAACAGAAAGGCTACGGGCTGCTGGTGATCGTCGAGCACGCAGGAGGCTGGGTCACCCTCTACGCGCACAACCGCGATCTTCGGGTGAAGGCGGGCCAGAAGGTGCGGGTCGATCAGGTGATTGCCACGGTGGGAGAATCGGGGAAGACCTCGGGTCCCCACCTGCACTTTGAAGTTCGCAAGGCGGGGGTGCCGATCGATCCGCTCGAGCAGCTCGGCCCGGTGCCGCCAAGCTAGACGGAGGCAAGTGGAAAGTGCGCCCGGAACGTCGCCCCGGGTTCAGGCCCGCCAGCGATTTCGACGAAGCCATGATGGTGGTCGACGATGCGCTTGACCGTCGCCAGCCCCAGTCCGTTGCCCCGCGGCTCGAGCTGACCCTTGGTGGTGAAGTAGGACTCGAACACCCGTTCCCGAAGCGCCTCGGGCACTCCTGGCCCGGTGTCGCTCACCTCGAGCGTCACCTGAGGACCGGCACTCAGCGGAGGCCGTCGTCGCGCGGCATCCTCCGACAGTTGAGACACGGAAGTCTTGACCGTGATCCTACCTGACAGGCCCACGGCATCTCGGGCGTTCATCGCCAGATTGAAGAGCACCTGCTCGAGCCGGACCGGGTCGCCGCTGATCGGAAGGGTGTCCCCGAACTCGAGGGCAAGCTCGACCGGGTCCTTCAGCACGCTGCGGAGGAGGGAGGTGGCGTTCGCGACCAGCTGATCCAGCCGAAGGGGTACGTGCTGAGGCTGGCCGCTGCGCGCGAGGTCGAGAAGACCCGCGGTGAGCCGGCCCGCGCCGGCCATGGCGCTGTCGAACCGCTCGAGCAGCTCGCTGCAGATCTCGGCTTCCGACTCCTTGCTCAGCACGGAGGTGAGGAGATTGACGCTGCCGAGCAGATTGTTGAGGTCGTGGGCGGTGCTCTCGGCCACCAGACCGACGGACTCCAGTCGCTGAGCCAGGCGCAGCTGCCGTTCGCTCTCGTTTTGTGCCTGCTTCGCGGCGACCTCGGCGGTGATGTCGAGAAAGGCGATCACCCCCTGATGGAGGGTTCCGTCGGCCGCGAACACCGGCTTGCCGATGGCGCGAATGTTCACCCGGCGGCCGTCGGGACGGTGGATGACGATGTCGTCGACCACCACCTGGCGCTGCTGCTGAAGTACCCGGTTGAAGGGCATCTGCTCTTCTGGATAGAGCTCTCCGGCCTGGTTGTGGATGGAGTAGGGCGCGGCGAACTCGCCTGCGGCCACGTCGTTGCGGGCGCCGATGCCGAGAATCGCCTCGAACTCCCGATTGGCGTAGACCAGCTCGCCGCTCGGGGCCTTCGCCACCCAGACCCCGAGAGGAAGTTCGGCGAGAATCTCGTCGATGGGGCCCATCTACTCGCCTTCCTCAGAGGCGCGTAATTTCTCCAGCAGCGCATTCAGCCGTTCGAGGGGAAACGGTTTCTGAATCACCGGGAGCCCTTCGGCACCCAGCCGGAGGACGTCGCCATCGGTGAGAGCGCCTCCGGTGATGAAGATAAAGCGCCTCGCCTGCTCGGCACTTGCCACCTTCACCCGTTCGAACAGCTCCAGCCCCGAGCGACCTTCGAGCCTCAGGTCGCAAAGCACCGCATCGAAGAGGGAGCGGGTGAGCGCCCCCACGGCCTCTTCGGTTCCTGCGGCGAGGCCGACGTCATGCCGGTCGGCGAGCGCCAGCTTGAGCGAGGTCGCGAAAGGCGCGTAATCCTCGACCAACAAGTTCTTTTTGCGGCGCCGATCTCGCCCCGTTCAGGAATAATACCTCGGACGCTTGCCGGGAAGGGACGAGCAATGCAGGGAACTTGAAGGCTTCCGGAGTTCGTTCTTTAAGGTTGGGTGCGGTCTGACCGTGACTGGAAAGGCAAGGACGGCGTGAAGGATTCCTCGAGGACCTTGTCGGTGGAGGCGATCACGATCACGTCCCGCGAGGTTTGCCACACCTTCCATCGGTGAAGTCCTTCGAGCCTTGCGGTCAGGGTGGACGCGAAGCTCGGCTCGGCGACCCGGAGTCTCCAGGTGATCACCGCGGCCCCGGTCTGGCGGTGCCGCTGGACCGTTAGCACGTCGCCCCTGAGCTGTTGTTGCAGCGCTTGCGCGAGTGCCGGCTCGAGCTCGCGGAAGATGAACAGGGAAGCGATCCAGGCGCCGTATTCATCGACGTCGATGGTTTCAAAATCCGCTCCGAGGTCGGGAACCGCGTCCGCGCCAAGGTCTTCGTGCTCCCCCACCTCGGCGAACTTCGAAGGAGAGACGAGCCACTGCCGAGTGGAGAGGTAGGGATTCGCAAATCTCTGGTCGACCGCAGGCCAGCCGACTTGTTCCCAATCTTGATGAAGCCGGTCCATGCCAAAGGCGTAGGGAAAGTAGCGCTGAGCCAGATGAAGCGGCAGGTCCGCACGAATATTGGTGTCGGTGCTGCTTTGTTCCCACCTTTGAAATATCAACGGCCACGCCGACTGGTCTTCGCGGACGCGATAGAACGTCAATATCGCCAGGTCCTCGACCAGCTTCGCTTCCCCTTCCAGGAGCGCACTGAGGGCGAGGCTGTTGTCGAAGCTGGTGACGTAGCGTTTCCGGAGGCTCTGGATGCCCACGGCTTCGTCTTGAAGGGCGTGCGTCGACTCGTGAATGAATGTGAAAACGGTATTCATCGAGTCCAGCGGCTCTCCCGAATCGACCAGGGTGATGGTGCGGGTCGCGCTTCGATAGGAAGCGGGAATGGTGAGCGCCACCTGGGTGGACGCCTCTTCCGGATTCAGCTGCGCGGGCGCCAGGGCGAGGAGCGACAGAGCAGCGTCCACGATTGAAGCCGCTTTGAGAGAGGGCTCGGACTTCGTTTCCTCCGCGGAGCGGGCGACGTACTCGTCCTGCGAAATCACTTCTACCTTTGTTTCGATTGGCGACCGGTCGCGAAGGCAGGCAGCCGTCGCCATCAGGGCCTGCTGGCAGGCAGGAAGTCGAGTGTCACAGCGTTTCACCGGACACGGAGCGCGCTCGCAGCTCGCCGCCAGGGATAACAGAAGCATCAGCGGCGCGTGCCTCACCAGAATTTCCATCCTGTCCTCAGCCCCAAGTCGAAGAAAGCGCGGCGGCCGGCGGGCTCGAGGCGCTCGTCGATCGGCAACGCCCAACCTACCAGCGCTCGAAAAAACCAACCGGACGCCGTCATGTACTCGTAGTTGGCTGCCGCGTGCGGACCATAGACCGACCACGAGGCGACGGTCGTTCCGTGCAAGGCGAGGCGCTGAACGGCCACAGCACCGTAACCGGTCTCCACTCCAACGCGATGGTGAAGACCCCAGAGCAGGCCGAGATTTGCGGTCCACCCCGGAGTTAAATTGGCTGGAGAAAAGCCGCCGCCGGCCGACCCGGTCAAGAAGAGCGGCGAACCCCCCGGGTAAGCCAGCGGTAGGTCGTATCGGCCCTGCAATCCCAGCCCCGGGCACCCGAGGCCGTAGCAGAGGGACAGTGCCGGTCCTGCTCCCGAGCTATGGTCAGGATGCAGTTCTGGCTGGCCACCGAGAACCGAGGAGAGCAGTAGAATCAACACAAGCATGAAGCCGGTTAGCAAAATTGCCGAGTCAAAGGCGACAAGGATTGTCGCGCGATTGGGTCTGGCGTGCGTCTGGCTTCTTCTTGCCTGCTCCGGGCGGGCACCGACCTCACCGCCGGGCGAAGCCGACGGGCTCTACGTGTCGGCGACCACTGCGTTCCTCGCCGGTCGTCTCGATCCGGCGCTCGAGCTGCTCGATCGGGTGGATCGCCTCAACCCCGGCGACCCCCGGCTGCCCGCGGCAAGAGGCGAAATCTATCTTGCCCAACGAAAGCTCCGCGACGCAGAGAAGCAATTCCGGGCCGCTACCGCCCAGGACTCCAAGCGCGGCATCTACTGGAGCCGCCGCGGTCAGGTAGAGGCGATGCTCGGCGAGGACGACGCCGCGCTCGACTCGCTCACCACCGCGTTGCGCATCAATGGCTCA
>JAYUUC010000317.1:0-5157 GCA_043755105.1 Myxococcales bacterium | reverse complement strand
GGCGGCCAAGCTTTCGGGCGAGGGGAATGTCGCGGTCACCTGGACAACATGCACCACCCAGTGTTGACCGGCCAGATGGCCTTTGCCGGGGGCTTACGATGCTCCAAACCAGGCGCCACTCGACTACTACGTGCTCCCGTCCTTGGACGTGCATGGAACCCGGCTGCGCATCAAGGAGGACAACGGCATCTTCCTCGACGGGTACCGGTACGAGTCCCTCGACTACTTCTTCGGAATTGCTCAGACGGTTCGCGCGGGTGCCGCTGCGTGACCGCCGTTCAGCTGGTCCCGGTGGAGAAAATTCGCGTCATCAACGCGCGCAGCCGCAACAAGACGAAGTTTCGCGAGATCATCGAGAACATCTCGAAGGTCGGCCTCAAGAAGCCGATCACCGTCAGTCGTCGAGAGGGGGACGATGGCTTCGATCTGGTGTGCGGCCAGGGTCGCCTCGAGGCATTCGTTGCGTGCGGGGCGAGCGAGATTCCGGCGATCGTCGTCGACATTCCCCTCGAGGACCGCCTTCTCCGCAGCCTGGTCGAGAACCTGACGCGACGCACGCCTTCTGGCGTTGAGCTGGCGCGTGACCTCGTCCGCTTGAAGGAGCGCGGCCATAGCCACGCCGACATCGCCGCGCTCATTGGGGTGAGCGAGGCCTACGTGTCTCAGCTCGTGCGCCTCGTCGAAAACGGGGAGGAGCGGCTCGTCGCTGCCGTTGAGCGCGGCGACATTCCGATCACGGCAGCGATCGAGATTGCG
Organism: Myxococcales bacterium; assembly: GCA_043755105.1. Classification (GTDB taxonomy): domain Bacteria; phylum Myxococcota; class Myxococcia; order Myxococcales; family Myxococcaceae; genus JAYUUC01. Next base: position 4,401 of record JAYUUC010000317.1, on the reverse strand, counting down.
GCCTCCGATGGAGCCGCGATCCAGAGAAGCCTGCAGGAGGCCTACGACAGCGGAAAACTGCGTGGGCGCGCGCTGCTGAAGGTGAGGCGGCTCATCGAGGAGCGCCGCGCCCGTGGCAAAGAACTCCGCGGGTCGGGCTCCAGACGCGGGAAATCGCCATCGACCCACGACCTGGTTCGCACGCTGCGCCGGGAAACGCAGAGGCAGGAACGACTGGTGAAGAAGTCCCGTGTCTGCGAGCAGCAGCTGCGATTCATCCTCTCAGCGCTGAAGGACCTCATGAAGAACGAGCACTTCGTAACCCTTCTCCGTGCAGAGAAGCTGGATGCGATGCCCAAGTACCTGAGCGAGATGATCCAGAAATGACGGCCACCCCCATCAAGGCGGTCTTCGACTTCGAAGGGATCACCGTTCGCCTCGACAAGTTGCTCCCGACGAGGACAGCTGGCGAGAAGCTGAAACAGTCAGCGAAGTACCGCGCCCTGCTGGCGTCGGTGCGAGAGGTCGGGATCGTCGAGCCGCTGAGCGTGTACCCGCAGAAGGGCAGCAAGTACCTCATCCTCGACGGGCACGCCCGAGTCGAGGCGTTGCGGGATCTCGGTATGGATGAGGCGCCGTGCCTGATCGCCACTCAGGACGAAGGGTACACGTACAACCAGAAAGTGAATCGTATCGCGCCAATTCAGGCGAACCGGATGATTATGAAGGCCCTGGATGCGGGTGTCCCGGAGGCGCGCATCGCGAAGGCTCTCAACCTCGCCGTTCAGACCGTGCGCAACAACCGGCACCTTCTCCAGGACATCTGTCCCGAGGCGCTGGAGCTACTCCGGGACAAGCAGGTGGCCCAGGGAACGTTCACGCTCCTCAAGAGGGTGAAGCCGCTCCGCCAGATGGAGATGGCAGAGATCATGGTCGCCGCCGGGAACTACTCGGCGACCTATGCACGCGCCCTCGTGATGACGACGGCCAAGGACCAGCTCGTCGACCCCGACAACCCGAAGAAGATCCCGGGCGTGAAACCTGAGGACCTGGCTCGGCTCGAGCACGAGATGCGCGTCCAAGAGAAGGACTTCCGGATGCTCGACGAGACCTACAACGAGCAGGTCATGGCGCTGACGATTGCCCGGGGGTACCTCAGGCCGCTGATCGAGAACGGCCGCGTCGTTCGCTTCCTCGGGCAGAACTTCCGAGAGCTCCTCACGGAGTTTCAGAGGATCGTCGAGTCGAATGCGCTCGAGGGCTGATCGGACCCTCACTGCTTTTCCGCGACCCTGCCTCCGATCGCCTTGAGCATCAGGAAACACTCGCTGAGCCCGAGCTGAAACCGTTGCGAGAGTTCTTCATGCTTCTTGAGGTCTTCGATCAATGCCTTCTTCTGGTAGACCGCGCGGAGCAGCCTGGCGGCGATCTCCACCCGCTCGACGTAGTCCTCTGGGTACGGTGCCCATTCCGATTCCGGTGCCGGTTGAGCGGGACGGACATGGGTGCGGACAGGCTGCGGTGATTCCGCGACCGCCAACGAGGCCGACGATGTGATCGAGGTGACGATGCCTCGGTCCCTTTCCTCCTCCACCGATCGGATCGGCGATGTCGTCGCCGTCCCAATCTCCAGCTGCTTGCCGACCCAGTCCGATGGCGGCACCTGGAACAGGGACTTGCCTCCGACAAGAGGAGCGCTGTCCTGCATATCGACGCTGCGCCCGAGGCCATGTGACATGCCGCGCAGCACGGCGCACTGTCGACGCCCCAGTCCTCCCGCGAAGAGCCCGAGGTGGTATTGGCTGGAAGCGGTTCGCACTCGGTAAACGATCCAGCCGACTTCGGACATCGACATCACGACGGTCTTTTCGGACAAGCGACACCTCGGGAAAGCGGGTTGGCACCCGGCGTGAACAACCGGAGCGACCCCTCAATGAGCACGACCCGCGCCAGTTCCGACTTCGCATTTGCACGTCAGGTTTCAGGGACTTGCCTGACTCGGCGCGGTTCGAGCGTGCGCATCGAGGGCCGCTGCCTGTCAGACCTGACTGGCAGTATTGCTGGCAGCTGCGAAACAAGGAGCCGACGATGCCGAAGCGCAAGGAGAGAATGGGGCAGTTCGAGACCGCCCGAACGGTGGTCGCTCTTGGAGGACCATCGCTCGACAAGACGGAAGTCTTCGCCCCAGGTGACCTTGACCTGGCAGCTCCCGACGACAGCGACGCCGATGAGGACGACGCTCGCGAGGCTCCCTATCGGGCTCCGAAGGCGCTGAAGCTCGAGCGGGACGGCGCGGAGGCGCTACTCGTTCCCATCTACCCCGATCGGACGTACCTGTTCGGCCGAGCGCCGGAGTCGAGCTTTGTTTTTCCCTCGGACGCTGTTTCTCGTCTTCACGCCCAGCTGCGCTTCAGCGGCGATCGGTGGATGTACCGGGACCTCAACAGCCTAAATGGGACATTTCTCTTCTGCGGGCAACCGCCCGAAGGGGATCCTCGCCGCGGTGCGCGCGTCATCGGCGCTGGTCGGGAGCATGCGGTTCGCCCTGGCGAAACGCTGCTGCTGGCGAATGGCCAGAGCCGGCTCGTATTCCTCGAAGAACTCCCAGAGGGGCTCGCCAGCGCGGTTCGGGCGGGCGTGAAATGTTCATCGGCGACCCAGCGCCTCGAGCGTTCCATTGAGGTCTGCGCCCGACATCGGCTACCGGTCTTCCTCCTCGGGCCATCGGGTTGCGGCAAGACGTTCGTCGCACGGGCGATCCACGAGCGGGGGAGGATGCAGGGTCACTTCGTGATCCTCAACTGCGGCCGGCTGCCGCATGATCCAGCGCAGCTCGCGAGCGAACTCCTTGGTCACGTCCGCGGTGCATTTACGGGAGCGCTTTCAGAGCGGAAGGGGAAGCTTTGGAGGGCCGACCAGGGCACCCTGTTCCTCGACGAGGTGGAATCGCTCCCTCGTTCAGCTCAGGACTTTCTGATCGACGTCCTTGAAGGGACCGGGAGCTACGCGCCGTACGGCGCCTCCGCGGAGTTCCGCGAGCCACCACCACGGTTTCGGCTCATGTCGGCCTCGAAGGTTTCCTTGGCACGTTCGGGCTTGAGGCCCGACCTGTGCCAACGGCTCGCGGCCGGGGACATGGTCGTTCTTCCGACGGTGGACGACCGCCGACCAGACATTCCAGATCTGATCGAGGCATTCATTGCTCAGCTTCGGGCGGAGCAGCGCATCGATGCAGAGCTGACGCCCGAGGCTGTTCGATTTCTGCAGGAGGCGAACTGGCCAGGGGAGATCCGCGAGCTGCAGTCCACTGTAAAGGTGGTCGTCAGCCGCGAACACGCCAATCAGCAGATCGATGGGACTCGACCTCAAAAGATCATCATCGGTGTGGAACCCGTTCGTCTCTACCTCGAGCAGCGGCAGGTCGGGTTTGGCTCGCAGCATTCAACCAGCCAGCCACTCCCCGAGATGATGGTTCAGCTCGGCTCACGGAAGCGACCTTCGGATTTGACCCATGACGAGATCCAAGCAGCGCTGACAACGCATGGTGGGAACAAGACCCGCACAGCTGCGGCCCTGGGGATCGCTCTAAACACCCTCAAGGCTCGGCTCAGGGGCTTCGAAAGTAGGACTTCCATCGAGGGGCGGTAGGGAACCCGGTACAGGCGGCCAGCGATGCCCGCGGTGCGGTGGCGGGAAACCATCTCGGATGGAGCTGTTAACCGGCCCCTCTCGATGGCCCGGACCTGTTAACCGCTCTCTGCCGGTCTCGACCCGCGGGTGCCTTCAGAGAGCAAGATCGCGCCTCAGCGGGCCCCCCGTCGCGCCCGCCCGCGTTCTCAGCGCCGCGCTCCGCGCGCACGCCGCGAACGCCAGCCTCGCGCAGAACCCCGCGAACGCTGGCGCTTTCAAGACGAAGCCCCGCGAGTTGCCTCGCGGGGCTCCTGTTAACTGCGTCCCCACCCTCGGTTGGTGGTGGAGACAGAATGGCTCCCCGACCAGGACTCGAACCTGGGACATGGTGATTAACAGTCACCCGCTCTACCAACTGAGCTATCGAGGAATATGAAGGTGCGGCGTGAGGCGGAGGCGTATTTAGGGGACCGTGCCGGGCGTGTCAACAGAAGCTCCTGATCCCGAGGCTCGGCTCCGCTCACTCTGCTGGGAAGCGCTCTTCCCGGTGGCGGACCTGGCGGTCGAGGCGCTGACCCAGACCCTGTCTGGTACTCCCGCCGCAGAGGTGATCGACCGGACTCTGCGGAGAAACCGCGCCGTCACTGGGCCCGAGCGCACCGCGCTGGTGGAGGCAATCTTCGGGGTTTCGCTCTGGCGCCTCCGCCTGACCTATCAGCTCGGCCTCGATACCGTCGACGCAGCTGCCCCCCGGCTTCTGCTCTTCAGCCTGCTCCGCGACCTCTCTGCTCG
>JAYUUC010000316.1:0-5172 GCA_043755105.1 Myxococcales bacterium | reverse complement strand
GTCGTTGGTGAGGTTGACGAGCAGGTCAGCGCCCTCGCGCGCGTAGGCCCGGCTGATCTCGGGGAAGATGGAATCGAAGCAGATCTCGATCCCGATCTTCACCTTCCGCTCCCCCCCCTTCCCGTCGGAGATCGGCAGCGTCACCGGCTTGAGCTCCGTCCCGGGGACGAAGGTGCCCGGCACCAGGTTGTCGATCGGCAGATACTTGTCGAGGTCGAAGAGGACGTACTCGCCAAAGGGCACCAGGTGGTACTTGGTGTACTTGTAGAGGACGTTCAGCTCGGGCGAGAGGAAGAACGCAGCGTTCTCGCTGCCGCTCTTGAGGTTGCTGGGGTTGTAGACGTCGACCCCGAGCAGCAGATGCGCGCGGTAAGACTTCTTCGACAGCCCCGCCCCGAGCACCGACTGGGTGCGGTGGTCAAAGGCGCGCGGAAAGGAGGCCTCGGGCCAGACGATCAAATCCGCTCCGGCGGCGTCGGCGGCCTCGGTGGCCGGGTTGTAGCGTTCAAGCACCGCGTCAGCGAGCCGCCCCTGCTCGTTCTTCAGCTTTTGATCGATGTTGCCCTGCACCACGGCGACCTTGACCGTCGGGGCGCTGGCGAGCTTTTCCTTCCACTGCCTTACCCGGATGGCGCCATAGAGGTGGCCGAGCACCAGAACCGCCACCGCGGCCACGACCAGGCCGCGGGGAAAGGGACGCTCGCGAAAGTAACGCGCGCGGAGGACTTCATAGAGCGCCCCGTTGACGCCTGCGATCACGAAGGCGATGCCGTAGATGCCGATCAGCGCCGCCACCTGCGAGAACCAGAGGTTGCGCGCCTGGGTGTACCCGAGGTTGGCCCAGGGGAAGCCGGAGCAGAAGTAGTTGCGCATCAATTCGCTCGCCATCCACGCTGCGGGGAAGGTGAACCCCACGGGCCAGCGATGGCGCACCTCGAACAGCCGGGTGAGGCCGAAGGCGAGGCCCCAATGGACAGCACACCAGCCCACCAGCAGCTCGAGCGCTGGAATCGAGGCAGCGTTGGGCATGCCGCCGAAGGTGGTCATCGCCACGTTCACCCACCAGAACGCGCCGGTGAAGAACACCATCCCTGCGAACATGCCCGCCCAGAAGGCCTTCCACGGGCTGAGACCGCGCATCGCGATCAGCCCGGGGACGAGACAGACGAAGGCGAGGGGCTCGAGCCAACCGGCAGCGAGCAGCTCGTGTCGAGCGCCGATGGGGAAGGCGAGCGGAAAGGCGAGCGCTCCGAGAAGTCCGCTGGCCGCGAGGAGCCCCAGTCTGCGGGGATGGAAGAAACGGTTCATGGGTCGGGGCGGAAAGGTTAAGCGGTGGACAGCCCTACCACAGCTCGGCGCGACCGAGGCGGGAGTGGAATCCGTTTCAGCAATTTGTTCGGCACCTCTCGTCGCCGGGAAGCCGGTGGGTGCGCTCGTCGGGTGGGCACACGTCTCGTGGGCCGCTTAACCGCGAGGTCTGGGAGCCGCGGGTCGACCTATCCGCCGAACCAGCGCCGCTCGACGTCGTCCTTCTCGTTCTTCTTCGCGGTCAAGTCGACCGGGTCCCCTTCGAGCGGAAGCACCTCGGGGGCGATCGCCGCGGCGTCTACCACCACCGAGGGCGAGGCTTCGCTGGAGCGCTCGGGTGCGGAGGGAGTAAAATTCGGAGGAACCTTGCCTGAAGCTCCAGGAAGGTGCGGGGGAGCAGGCGAGTGCAAAGGAGGAGACGCGGGATATTGCGTGGCCGGCCCGGACCCCGTTGATGACGCAGCCGACTGACCGACGGCTCGAGCGAGGGCGTCGCGGATCAGCGCGCCGATGGTCACGCCCTGGCGCGCTGCGACGGCGGTGAGCGCTTCAGCAAGCTCGGGAGTGGACCGGAAAGCCACGGTGCGCAACGAGCCCAGCACCTGGGTCAGCTCTTCGAGCGCCTGGCTGGGGCGACTGACGGCGAATTCACCGGAGTCGAGCATGCCGCGAATGCGCTGGGCGAGCTCGGGTCGCGTGTACCAGGTGCCCTCGAACTGCACGGACTCCTGGTCTAGGTCGATGGGCAGTGGGCTCATGCCCGGAATCCTTTCGCCCTCCCCCAGTGACGTCAAGGCGCGGGGTCTCACCCTGTAGGCGTTGGCGCAGGCTTGCTTACCCAGCCCGACATCGGCGCCTTCCCGGTAAACTCAATGCTCTCCGGGCAGGCGGGGGTCGAGCATCCCGTCACGGCCGAGGAGTCGCTCTTCCAGGGCCGCCATCTTTCGGGTTTGGGCAGGCTTCTGATGGTCGTGGCCGAGCAGGTGAAGGATGCCGTGGACGAGGTAGCGGGAGAGCTCTTGCCCCAGGGTTCGCCGGTACTCCTTGGCCTGTCTTGCTGCTGTATCCATCGAGACGATGACGTCGCCCAGCTGCCGGGGCCCCGGAGTGCCTACCGGCATCTCGCCCGCAGGGAAGCTGAGCACGTCGGTCGCCGTGTCCTTGCTTCGCCAGTCGCGGTTGAGCCGGCGAATCGCGGCGTCTCCGACCAGGGCGATGGAAAGCTCGCAGCCTTCCAGCTCGAGCTGCGTCAGGTAGCGAAGGGCTTCCTTCTGCAGGCGCTTCGCATGCGCAGTGCCTTTATTGTTGCGGACATCGAGCTGCACCGAATTCGCAGTCGATGCTGGCAACGGCGCGAAGTGGGCGAGGGCCAACTCGAACGCCGGGGCGCAGATCGAATAGTAGTCGCAGGCAGAGCGGGAACGGTTGGAGACCACCACCGTCTGTCCTTGCCGAACGAGTCCCAATTCGCCAGGACCTACCCGTTCGCGCTTCTTCGCGATCTCCAGGGTCAACTCCCCCTTGAGCACCAGCATCACCTCGTCGAACTCGGGGGTCTGTGGGGGTTCGACCCATCCCGGAGGTGCCAGCATCCGTGCCACCGAAACCGAGGAAGTACCGGTGCTGACCCGACCGACCCATTCCTCGATCCGCTTTCCATCGTAGCGGGGAATCAATACCCCCTTGCGTAGTCGAGCGCTCATTGGCCTCCGATGCTCCGCTTCGAATCGGTGAGGGGGCGGGCCATCGCGAGGGGCGCCTTCACAGGTTCGAGCACGGGCCGACCGCCGCCGCCCATGGCCGCCGGCGGGTAGGAGGGGCGCGCATGGTAGATGCCCTCGAGGGTGCGGACGAAGGAGAGCGCAATCAGGTTGAGGTCCTTCAAGGTCAGGTCGCACTCATCGAGTTGCCCTTCCGAGAAGATGAGGTTGATCAGCTTCTGCACCAGCAGCTGCAACTTGGCCGTGCTCTGGTCCGGCATTGCGCGGGAAGCCGCCTCGACCGCATCGGCGATCATCACCAACGCTGTCTCGCGGGACTGCGGCTTGGGGCCCGGGTAACGGAAGATCGACTCGTCGATCGGCTGGGGGTGCTCCTTGCCTTCCTGTTCGCGCTGCGCCTTGTGGAGGAAGTAACCGACGAAGCGGGTGCCGTGGTGCTGAGGAATCACGTCGGCGACCCTGCGCGGCAGCTTGTACTGGCGGGCCATCTCCAGGCCTTCGGTGACGTGGCGCTTGATGATCACCGCGCTCATCGTCGGCGCCAGGGTGTCGTGTCGGTTCTCGCCCTTCTGGTTCTCGCCGAAGTAGAGCGGGTTCCGGCCCTTTCCGATGTCGTGGTAGTAGGCGCACGAGCGGGCCAGTAGCGGGTTGGCGCCGATCGACTCGGCCGCCGCTTAGACCAGGCTGCCGATGATGATCGAGTGGTGGTAGGTGCCCGGGGCCTGGACGATCAGCTCCTTCAGGGCCGGGTGATTGAGATTGGCGAGCTCGAGCAACTTGATGTCCGAGGCGTAGCCGAAGGCGGCCTCGACCAGCGGCGTCAGTGCCATCACCACGATCGGCACCGCTGCGGCACTGCCGACCAGAGCAAAGAGCGCACACCAGAGCGGCTCGCCCCAGGTCCCCTTCCCTTCCGCCATCGAGAAGAAGAGCACGGTGCAGAAGTTGGCCGCTCCCACCCAGAGCCCGGCCTTGAAGATGCCGACCCGATCCTTGGCGTGGGTGATGCGCTCGGCAGCCACCAGCGAGCCGACCAGCGAATAGACCGCGAAGGAGAGCGAGTTGCCCAGCTTCACCCCGGCCAGACAGGAGAGGACGATGGCGAAAAAAAGCGCCAGCTCTTCGGTGAGAACGAAGCGCACCAGCATCGCGCCCGCAGCGATCGGAACGCAGTAGTAGAGGGCATCGACGGGCAGCAGCGTGTAGCGATCGTGAACGGCGTCGGCGATCGTCATCCATAGATGCATCAGTCCGAGCATCGAGAGCAGCAGCGCGCCGAGAAGCAGCGCATCCCTGCGGGTGGGACGGAAGCGGCGGAACGAAGCACGGTGGAAGGCGAAGGCGGCGGCGATGATCAACGCGACCAGGCCGGTGCCTCCGAGCTCCAGCTGCGCGAGATCGAGCTGTTCGGTGTGCTCGCGCATGTCCTTGAGCACTACCAGGTGGGTCGGGTTGATTAGCTCGCCGTCGCCGATCACCTTCTGCCCCTTCTTGATCGAGATCACCGCCTTCTTCACCGCCTCGGAGGCACTGCGACGACGGGAATCAGTCTCGGCGATGTTGATGGTGAGGTTGGGGCGAAGCTGACGCTTGGCCACGCGCAGCACGGCGCGCCGAAGCGCGGAGGGAGCATCGGGGAGCATATTGCCCGGGACCGAGGCTACCCGGTCGATGTCCGCCTGGGCCTCGCGCATGTCGTGCACTGCGGGGGGAGCAGAGCCGGAGAGATGCTCGCTGCTTCCTCCGAGGATGCGCACGGTGATGCCCTGGGCATCGACGCGGGAAAGCTCGTCGCGGGAGCTGACGATCTTCGCGCGATAGGCCGTTTCGATCAGCGAGAGCGCGGCACGCTCGGCCTCCCGGGAGAAGCGCGCGCGAACCAGGGCTTCAAAATCCTCTTCCTCGATCCCCGGGAGCGCCGCATCGAATGCCTTCCGCGCTTCCCGTAGCCTCAAACTCAACGCCTCGTCTTCACGCTCGAGCTCCAGCTTCTTCTTCGCCTTGCCAGCGGGGTCTTCTTTCTTGGCCTTCGATGGTTCGTCGACAACAGCGGGGGCCGCACTCTCGACCGGGGGCGGGAGTAGCTCCTGCATTCCTTCGAACGCACCCTGCAGTGCGCGGTTGATGCCGCTTTGCAGGGAGG
>JAYUUC010000315.1:0-5175 GCA_043755105.1 Myxococcales bacterium | reverse complement strand
CCTTCTGTCCGGCTCAGCGCAGGGCAGTCGCCCGCATCACTTCCTCGAACGAGGTCACCCCTTGAGCCAGCTTGCGGACCGCCGCTTCCCGAAGCGTTCGCATGCCTGAGCGTCGGGCCTTCTCGACCAGCACCGGAGCGGGCGCGTCGCGGCTGATCTGCTCCCGCAGCTCGCCGTTGATGGTGAGAATCTCGAACACCCCGACCCGGCCGAAGTGACCCGTTCCCCGGCAACGGACACAGCCGAGGCCGCGCATCGGCTGGACCCCGCTGGCGAGCAAGGGCAACGGCGCCGCCAGCGCCATCAGCTCGTCGGGAGTGAGCAAGGTGGGGGCGGCGCAGCTGCTGCAGACCTTTCGCACCAGCCGCTGGGCCATCACCCCCAGCAGTGCCGAAGAAAGCAGGAACGGGGGCACGCCCAAATCCTTCATCCGGCTCACCGCGCCGATCGCATCGTTGGTGTGCAGCGTCGACAGCACCAGGTGACCGGTGAGCGCCGCCTGGATCGCGTTCTCGGCGGTTTCGGCGTCGCGGATTTCTCCCACCATGATGATGTCCGGATCCTGACGAAGGATGGTGCGCAGCGCGCCCGCGAAATCGAGGCCCAGCTTCGGCTGCACCTGGACCTGATTGAAGGCGTCCCACACCATCTCGATCGGGTCCTCAATGGTGGTGACGTTGACGTCCGGACCGGCCAGCGCCTTCAGCGCCGAATACAAGGTAGTGGTCTTTCCGCTCCCGGTCGGGCCGGTGACCAGGATCAACCCATGGGGCTGATCGATCCACGACTCGAAGGCCTGCTTCTCATCGGGGTCGAAGCCCAGCTCGGCGATGTCCTGCACCAGCGTCTCGGGATCGAAGATCCGGATCACCACCTTCTCGCCGAAGGCTGTCGCCAGGGTCGAAACCCGGAGCTCGACCTCGCGGCCCTCTCGCTCGGTCTTGATCCGGCCGTCCTGGGGGCGGCGCTTCTCCGAGATGTCCATGCGGGAAATCATCTTCACCCGTGACACCACCGGCGCATGAACCCCGGGCGGGAGCGTGTAGACGGGATGAAGCACTCCATCGATGCGCAGCCGCACCACCGAGGAGTCGCGCTTGGGCTCGAGGTGAATGTCCGAGGCCCGGTTGTCGAAGGCGTAGCGGAGCAGGTAGTCGACCGCCTGGACCACGGGCTTGTCGGAAGCGTCGAGTTCCTGGGTGCCCGAGAGCGTGACCAGTTGCTCGAAGTTCTGGTTCTGCGGTCCGTGGGCAAAATCGGTGGCCGCGCGCGCGAGGGTGGTCTTGAAGCCGTAGGTGTCCACCACCGCGCGAAGGATGTCGCTCTTGGAAGAGAGCACCGGCTCGATGTTCGACGAGGTCAGCTGCTTCAACCCATGAAAGAGTTCGCGGTCGAACGGGTTCGCCACCGCCACCACGAGCGTGGCCGGGGCCTTTCTCTCCAGCGGAATCATCACGTGCTTCTGCGCGTAGGGCCGGGACACCGTTCGCGTCGCCAGCGCCATGTCCAGCTTGAGCGGGTCGATCTTCCGGTACGGCATCGCGACCGCGCGGGCCACCGCCTCGGTGATTCGATCCTCGTCGAGCAGCTCGCCCCGGTCGCCCACCGGAAGCTGGAAGACGGCCACCAGCTCGATCGGAGAGACGTCGTAGCGGGCGGCGAGCTTCCCGGTATCGGCGCCTCTCGCCTTCAACACCCGAGCGCGAGCCGCCGTCTCCCGGCTGGTCAGCTCTTCGGCCTGCGCAGGCTGAAGCAGCCCATCGGCGAGCAACACCTGAATGACGAACTGGAGGGTGAAGTCCCCACTCCCCCGCGAAGTCGCAGTTACCGCCATGTTCGAGCCCGCCTCATTTTCCACATCAGCGCCGCCATCCCCATCGCCCAGCCCACCGCATTCGAACCGGTGCCGCAGCCACAACCGCCGCCCGGCCCCGGGGTTGCTGCCGTTCCACCATCGGACCCCGAGTGACTCCCGCTGCCGCCGTCGCTGCCCGGAGGACAGAGCAGACACGGACGGGGCGTCGAGGACTGACATTGGCCCTGAAGGCAAGTGGTGCCCACCGCGCAATCCAGATCCGAAGCACAGGGCGGCATGCAGCCCTTGCCGGATTCCAGCTGCGAGCACTGCAGCCCTGCCGGGCAAGTCCCGAGGTCGCAATCGCGCAGGCAATAGAGCTCGCCGCGGTCTCCGACCGGGTGACAGCTGCTCGCCGACGGACAAGGGGTGCACGCGCGCGCACAGGCCTGAGAGCAGATACCTGGGCCGCCGTCGCTGAACCGGGTGCACACCTGACCGGAGCCACAGCTCGAGGAGTCGCTGCAAACCGAGCCGATCTCACCGAGCGGGTTCTGGCGCCTCAAGCAGGTTCCGTCGCACGGTCGACACAGCGCGGTCGAGCCTTCCGTTGCGCTGCAGTCGGCATCGATGTGGCAAGAGGGCTCGCACAACCCGGGGCCGCCGACGCTGGGGAGCACGCAGGTGTAGCCCTGCCGGCAATCGCCCGAGCCGACCCGGCATTCCTTCAGGCACCGCATCGTCCCTCCGCCCACGTCGAGGCAGACCGCCCCCGCCGGACACGAGGGTTGATTGGCCCCGCAGTCCTGGGTGCAATAGCCGCCTTCCCACGACGGATAGCCCGAAGGCAGAGTGCTCGGCGGCTGACAGAGCCCGGTCGACGAGCCGCAAGCGGCGTTCGACGCGCACGGCTTTCCCACCTGGGTGACGTGGTTACCCGGAGGCAAGCAGGCCCCGTTGGCGGTGGGCGCAAAAGCATTCGAGGCGAGGCAGAGATAGGGAATCTCGCAGGCGAAGTTCTGTCCCAGCGGGCAGCCGACCGTGCAGAAGGGGATTCCGGTACCTCCGTCGGCGCCGGGGGGAACGACGCAGGCGAGGCCGGCATCGGGCTTGCCGCCACAGCCTCCGTCGGACAAACAAGGTGAGCCCACCGCGCCGGCGCTGGGATAGCGCGCGCAGAGGGTGTCGATGTCGTACGTCGACAATACCCGCTTCGCCTGGCCGAGCGGAACCTCGGGGTACATCACTTCGCTCGGCGAATAGCTGCTGTGGTCCAGCCCCTGACAGTGGCCCGACTCGTGAAGGATGATGGACTCCACGTCGAGCTGTCCTGGGCCGACCCCGGTCGCGGTGGTCCAGGGGTGATCGACGCCGTTGAGATAGATGTCGCACTGCTCCAGCACCCCCGCGTAGGTGAGCGGCAATGACACCGCGGCGATGTCTGGACTGCTTCCCAATGCATAGGCGTAGTAGGGGTCGGCGGACTGCTGAATCCACACCGTGCTGACGTTGAAGGTGTCGCCGTTGTCCCGGGGGTCTGCGATCGCACTCGATGTCGGCCCTTGATACGAGAACGCGGTCGCCGCACAGCTGAGCGCGTCCCACTGTTGCCAGGCACGCTGGGTGGCGGCCTCGACGTTCGACAGCGTCAGGCCCTTGGGGTTGGGGTCGCGCGCGTCGAGCAAATAGAGGAACGGATTGGCCGCGGTGTTCATCATCTTGAACGGCAGGTAGTTGTGGGTCGGTTGAGCCGAGGCCACCGCGCTGAGGCCCAGGCACGCCAGCAACCACCACCGCCTCGAGCCCGCGGCGCTTCGTCGGCGACGGCTAACTCTCATCGCTTGACCTTCGGCGGAATCCGAACCGGCGGGGCGGCGCCCGCTGCGTGAAGCTCGGCAAGGACGTCGGTGAGGGGGCGACGCTGCAACTGCCCGGAAGCAATCGAGTAGATGCGGACCTGGTTCCCCTCCAGCGTGAGCTTGCCTTCTCCCATCGCGACCAAGGTGCAACGCTCGGGTGCCTGGACGTCGCGGCACCGGACGAGAAGCAGCGCGGTCTCACCCGCCTCGAACCGCGCCTCGCCTGCGGCATGGGCTTCCCAGAGGCCCAGCTTTCCGCCCGGCTGCACCAGCTCGAGTTCAATCGGACCGCTGCCCTTGAGGTCTTCGGTGACCAGGACTCGAGTGACGGTGGTCATTCGCCGGGGATTTCCCTCGGGTGCGACCGTGCGTGACTCGAGCACCTTCCCCCGGCAGATCCGGTCCGCCTGTTGCGCCCGCTCCGCCAGGGTGTGGGGAACGACCGAGGTGGCCTCGGCCGGAGCCGAAACAAGAAGGAGCACAGCCAAGCAAGGGAAGAGCACGCGCATCGGCCGACAGCTTACCTGCGAACCCCCTTCAACCACGAACCGCCCGCACCGTCGCTTCGACCAGCTCCGCCGCGGTGGGATGCGCCGCGACGAACGCGCCTGGCAACCCCATCGCGTCCAGGGCCGCGGCCGTGGTGGGACCGATCGTCACCACTTTCGCCCGGGTCAGCAGCGCGCGACCGGAATCGAGGGTGGCTTCGAGAAAGGCCTCGGCGGTCCGGGGCGAACCGAAGATCACCACCCTCACTGCCGAAAAGTCGATGGCCTCGAGCTCCTCCGGCGAGAGCGCCCGGGCTGCACTCCGATACGCGGGCACCCACACCGCCGCGATGCTCTCGGCGAGCAGGGCCTCGAACAGCTCGCGCCGTCCGTCCTGGGCCGCGGGCAAGAGCACCGCATCCCCCGCCTTCGTGGTGGCGCGAATCTCTTCCAGCAGCCCCATCGACGTCCCCGAGGCCGCCTCGTGAGACACCTTCAGCCCCAGCGCCACCGCCGCCCGGGCCGTGGCCGGGCCGACTGCCGCCAGCTTCACTTCCGACAGCGCGTTCAGAGTTCCCGCCTCCCGCGCGGCTTCCACCAGGGCCTGTGCCGCCGAAGGGCTTGCCAGCACCACCCACCGGTAGTGGGCAAGGTGCTCCACGGCGGCCTGAAGGGGGCGAAGGTCATCGGGCGGTGTCAGCTCGAGCAACGGCAGGGCGGTCACCTCTGCGCCTTCTTCCTCGAGGAGAAAGCAGAGCTCCTGGGACCGCTCTCGCGGGCGGGTGACCAGCACCTGTATTCCCTCCAGCGCCTTGCGTTCCATGGGTGCGCTCAAGACTCGGGAATGAGCTCGCGGCGGGCGAAGGCAGACAGAATCTCCGCACCTCCCCGTTCGAGCAGCTCGGCGGCGAGCGCATGGCCGAGGCGCTCTCCCTCGGCGGCGGGGCCTGTCCGCTCGCCGCGAATGATCCGGCTGCCGTCGGGACGACCGACCAGACCCCGCAGGTGGAGCTGACCGTCGCGAAGCACCCCG
>JAYUUC010000314.1:0-5190 GCA_043755105.1 Myxococcales bacterium | reverse complement strand
GATCGACCCAGGCGGTGGTGAGCGGAGGGCCCCTTCGTTGAGCGACATCAGGGCCCGGAATTCCGGAGAATCGACCCTCATTAACAACAAGGTGAGCTCGAGGTCTCCGGGATTCTGCCCGAGCTCGATTTTCCGCTCTTCGCCGTGAAAGAGCTCGAGATCGGAATGCTGCTCGCCCGACGGGAGCGAAAGTTCGACGCCCACCTGGAACCGCTCTGCCGAGGCTCCTCCCCGGGGGCTGAGGGCGAGGCGATAGTCGGGTTCGCTGCTGCCTTGCTTTCGTTTTTCCACCAGCAGCCGCTTGCCCGAGACCCCCAGCAGCTTGGGCGAACCGATCAATCGGCCCCCCTGATGGAGTTGCAGCGCGAGATAGAGCCGCTCGGAGGAAGCCGGCCGCGGCGCGACGGCGCAGGCCGACACCAGCAAGGAGGTGAGCATCAGGGCAATCCAGCGGCGCATGGCAAAGACGATACCAAGCAACGACCACGCCACCCACACCGGCCCTCTTTCCAGGGCCTTGCCCGCGCGCCTGGCGCTCGACGCTGCCAATCGGACACGGAGGAGGAACATGCTGTGCCCTTTTGGCAACCCGGGCGTGGCTGCCAAGGCCGCAGAAGGAACTCACCGTGCACGCGCCTACCGCTGACCGAACAAGGTCCAGGCGCCTGCCGAGGCTTCGGTCGCTCGGAAGGACTCGCGAGACTGGCCCCTGGTTGCCAATGGCCGACGCTCGCGGGCGAGGGCGATCCGCGCTAGGACGCCGCCCGATGCTGACTTTCCTCATCCACTTCACTTCGCTCTTTGCGCTCGCGCTGTGGGTGGGCGGGGGCAGTGCGATCAGCTTTCTGGTCGCCCCGGTGGTGTTCGAGCGGGCCGGCTCCTCCCAGCGCGCAGGGGAGATCGTCGGACAGGTGCTGAAGCGCTTCGACTTCGCCGCCTTGATCGCCGGAGCAGTCGCCCTCGCGGCCAGCGGCCTAGAACTCGCCGGCACGGTGGGCGCCACCCGCGCCCTGGCGCTCAAGCTCACCCTGATTTCCGCGATGGTCGGCCTGGTGCTGTTCTCGCGCTGGGCGGTGGCGCCTGAAGTGGCCCAGCTGCGCGAGCGGCTCGGACCGAATCTGGACCTGATTCCCCGCGAAGACCCGCTTCGTCAGAAGCTCACCCGGCTTCACGGCTACTCGGTGCTCTGCCTGCTCGGCGAGCTGGTCTGTGGCGCGTTCGCGCTCGCCCTCGGAGTGATGACCCTTTCCCTCCGGATGGGGAGCTGACCTGTCCTGGCTGGCCGCCGGGTAGCGCGATGACTTTCTTTCCCTGGACGGACCGATGAACCCCGTGACGAACGCGCCGCTCACTCCTGCAGGTGCCCGCTCGCTCTTTCCCGCCCTCGAACGCTTCACCTACCTGAACGCCGCGGCGTCCTCGCCCTTGGCGGCGCCGGTCGAGGCCGCGGCTGCCGGCTTCCTGCGCGAGACCGCGGAGTCGGGCGATGCCGGCTTTCCGCGCTGGCTTACCCGCAAGGACGAGATTCGCTCTGCGTTCGCCCGCTTCATCGGGGCGGCCCCGACCGAAGTCGCCTTCCTCCCCACCACTTCGTTCGGATTCAGCGCTGTCGCCGACCAGCTCTGGCAGCTGGGAGTCCGTCAGGTGGTCACCCTGGATCAGGAGTTTCCGTCCACCACCTTGCCCCTGCTCAACCGCGGCCTCGGCCTCACCGTTGTCCGCGCTCGGCCCGATGGCAGCTATTCTCTCGAGGACGTCGAGCGGGCGATCGACTCCCGCTGCGGCGCGGTGGTGGCCAGCGCGATTCAGTACGCCAGCGGCTTCCGGCTCGACCTCGCAGGGCTCTCATCCCTCTGCGCTCGCCGACGGGTCTTCCTCGCCGTCAACGCGGCGCAGGCCCTGGGACAGATTCCGCTCGATGTCACCCGGACTCCGCTCGATTTTCTCTGCGCCACCAGCCACAAATGGATGATGGGCGGCTTCGGGGTCGGCCTCTACTACGCGCGCCGTGAACTCCTCGAACGCACCCGGCTTCCCTGGGCCGGCTGGCTGTCGATGGCCGACCCGATGGCGATGGACAACCTCGGCGGCAGCGCCCTCACCGAGGGGTCCAGCTCCACCTGCTTCGAGGTGAAGGGGGCCCACTTCCGCAGCGACGCCAGCGCGCTCGAGGCCGGAGTCGGGTCCTTTGCGCCGCTGTTCGGATTCGGCGCCGCGCTCGACCTCATTCACCGCGTGGGCATCGACGTCATCGAACGGCACAATGCCGGGCTGCAGAGACAGTTGCGCGAAGGGCTGCGCGCCCGCGGCTTCCAGCCCAATGCGCCCGATGACCAGGTGGCGGGGACCTGCGTCTTCAAGGTCGCGGGCGACCCCCGGACTGCAGTGGCCGCACTTGCTGCGGAGCAGATCGCGGTCACGCCGCGAGGGGGTGGGCTCCGGGTCGCCACCCACGTCTTCAACGACGAGAGCGACCTGGAACGGCTCTTCGCCGCCTTCGCCGATGTAGGCCTCGCCCCTTCATCCGCGTGAGTGCTTCGCAGTGACAGAAATCTGGGCCGCGTCGGTCAGGTCAGGTAAGCATTGGGTCGCTCGACCGGATCTCCGGTCGCATACCTGCCGAGGGGTAAACATGTTTCAGAAGCGCAAGCTGTGGGCGGTGCTCTCCGCCATGTGTCTGGCCACTGCCGTCGCCGCACCCCGGACTGCCCGGGCCGACGACGACATCGAGGTTCACAGCAGCGGCTCCGAGTCTGGAGGCATCCGCGACGGCAGCGTCCACACCCGCCCCCAGATGCTGTCCTTCTTCCTGATCTTGCCCTGGTACTCCGGCTTCGGTGTCGGCCTCGGCGCCCGGTACATGATTCCGGTCGCCCCGCAGGGCTTCATTTCGAACCTCAACGACTCGGTGGAAATCGAGTTTGGCGCTGACTTCTGGGCCGGGTTCTACGGGTACGGCTACGGGACGCCGCTCGAGATAGGCGTACCGATCGAGGCGATGTGGACCTTCCACCTCACCCCCAAGTTCTCGGTCTACGGAAAGGCCGGCTTCGGTCTGCAGTTCGGAAGCTACGGTTACGGGGGCTATGGCTATTACGGGGGTCCGGCGTTCGGGCCGTATTTCATCTTCGGGCCCGGCCTGCTCTTCAAGGTCGGTGACAGCGTCTACCTGCGCGCCGAAGCCGGCTTGCATGGCATCCGCGGCGGCATCGGCTTCGCTTTCTAGTCCGGACACCGGGTCCTTGACGGCGGACGACTCCGGTCCGCATTCTGCGGGTCCTCCCGCGCCCTGACCTCAAGGGCGCGGGCCTTGCACCGCGACAAATCCATGGACCGCACCGAACGCCTGCTCGACCTCGTTGCCTTGCTGCTCGACTCGCGCGAGCCGATCTCCTGGGCCGAGCTGCGCGAAGCGTTCCCCCACGACTACGGCAGCGGCACCGACGAGGCCACCGAGCGGAAGTTCGAGCGCGACAAGGCCGAGTTGCTCGAGCTGGGCATTCCGCTCGTGTACGTCCAGGGAGACGACGACCGCAAAGACGGCTACGTGGTCGAAAAAGAGGCCTATTACCTGCCGGAGGTCGGGCTCGCCCCTGCCGAGCTCGCGGTGCTCTATGCCGCCGGGTCCGCGGCGCTCGCCTCGGGCGCTTTTCCCGGAAGCGATGACCTCGCCCACGCGCTGCGGAAGATCGGCTTTCACGCCGGGGGTCAGTTGCCGACCCCGCGGGTCAAGCTCGAGCTGGGTTTGGTGCGCGCCGGACCCGAGCTGCCCGCATCGCTGGAACAGCTGTGGACGGCCTCAGCGGCCCACAAGTCGGTCCAGCTTTCCTACTACTCTCCGCACAGCAACGCGGTGACCCAGCGCAAGGTCAACCCCTATGGGCTGGCGCTGCGGCGGGGGCTCTGGTCACTGGTCGGTCATTGCCACCTGCGCGGCGAGATTCGGACCTTCCAGGTCCACCGGATTCGCGAGCTCACCGTCAACCCGGCCCGCCCGCGCACCCCCGACTTCTCGGTGCCCGAAGACTTCAAGCTCGACAGCCACGTTGCCAGCTACCCGTGGCAGCACGCTTTTCATTCTCCGCTCACCGTGACCCTCTCGCTCAAGGGTGAGCAGGCCGAGCTCGCGACCGGCCTCTTTCCCACCGCCCGCTTCGAGCGGCGGGGCGACGAGGTGGACGCGGTGCTCGACGCCACGGACCTCGAAGGGTTGCTCAAGTACGCGCTCTCGCTTGGCGCCGACTGCCGGGTCCAGAGCCCGCCGGCCGCGGTCGACCGGTGGAAGGCGCTCGCCCGCCGGGTGCTCGAGCTGCACCAGACTGCCGCGCTCGCCGGGGTGGCCGGATGAGTGGACCGGCAAAGAAGGTCGAGAAGGGAAAGCCCGCGGTGCACGAGCGGCTGCGACGGCTGCTCTTTCTTGTTCCCTACGTGTCGAAGCACCCGGGGCTCACCGTCGATGCGCTCGCCGCCAAGCTCGGGCTGTCGAAGGAAGCGCTGCTCGAGGACCTCGATCTGCTCACCCTGGTGGGCCGGCCCCCGTTCCAGCCGGATGACTACATCGACATCTATGTCGACAACGATAGGGTCTACGTCGACCTCGACCAGCGGCTCTCCGCGCCTCCGCGGCTGACCGTCTCCGAAGCGGCGGCGCTCGCCGCTGCCGCCGAATTGCTGCGCCCCGCCTCCGGAGAGGCGCTGGGTACTGCGCTCGACAAGCTGGAGAAGGTGATTCCGTCCGCGGCCCGCGAGCGCTACCACGAGATGGGTCAGAAGCTGGACCTGGCGGGGAATGCTCCGGGGGGAGTCGCGCCGCTGGCCCAGGCAATCGCCGGTCACCGCGAAGTCGAGTTCGAGTACTTCAGCCTCGGCCGGGGCGCCTCGGAGCGGCGCACGGTCCGCCCCCACGAGCTGTTCAGCCATCGGGGCCAATGGTACCTGTCGGCGTTTTGCTGCACCCGGCAGGATGAGCGGCTGTTCCGGCTCGACCGGATCAAGGCCCTCAGCCTCACCGAGCGGACCTTCGTGCCGGTGGAGCGAAAGTCCTCGGGCGTTCCCGACCCGGCCCAGGGGAGGGGAGAGGTGAGAATCCGATTCACCCCCGCGGCGGCCCCCTATGTGCGGGAGCGGTTCGGCGACGAGGCCCGGCCCCGTGCCGATGGAGGGGTCGAGGTGAGGGTGACCGGAGAGTCG
>JAYUUC010000313.1:0-14923 GCA_043755105.1 Myxococcales bacterium | reverse complement strand
GGCGAGAATGCGCGAGAGCGTCTTCAGCGGAAGGGCCTTCACCGGAAAGCAGACCAGGTTGAGTGCGAAGATCGGCTTCGCCCCCATCGCCCAGATGTCGGACATCGCGTTGGCCGCCGCGATCTGACCGAAGAGGTAGGGGTCGTCGACCATCGGGGGAAAGAAGTCGACCGTCTCCACCACGGCCTGGGTCGCAGAGATCTGATAGACGGCCGCGTCGTCGCTGGTGGCAAACCCCACCAACGCCTTCGGGTGCTTCGTTCGCTTCAATTGGCGCAGGACCTGCGCCAGATCCGCAGGGCGGATTTTAGCGGCTCAACCGGCGCAATGGCTGAATCCGGTGAGTCGAAGCTGCTTCGGAGTGTTCTTCATCGGAGAGTCCATCGGCCATTGCGCCGCCAAAGAGGAAATTTGCAAACAGGACCATAACAACCCTCTCACCCGGGCGAAGCGCAAGCTGTTATGGAAGGTCGAACGATGACCGGTGACGGAGCGGACCGCATGGGCGAACCCATTCAAGCGCGCCACCCCACGGAGGGCCTCGCCGAAGAAGTCCGGGCCGGGCTCACCGCTCCGTCGAAAAGCCTGCCCTGCCGATTCCTCTACGACGACGAAGGCTCGCGGCTCTTCGAAGAGATCTGCGCTCTTCCCGAGTACTACGTGCTGCGGGCTGAGCACGAAATTCTTTCGGCGTGCGCAAGCGAGTTGGCGAACTTGATGCCCTCCCGCTTGCACGTGTTCGAGCTCGGCAGCGGGTCAGCCTTCAAGACCCGCCTGCTCCTCGAGGCGCTGCTCGACGCGCATCAGGTCACCTACGTTCCCGTGGACATCTCCGCCACCGCGCTGGAGCAAAGCACTCAGGCGCTCGCCGTCGCTCTGCCGGGGTTGTCGTTTCAGCCGATCCATGGCGAATACGAGGCAGGGCTTCGCTGGCTCGAAGCGGCCGAGGGGCCGAAGCTGTTGTTGTGGCTGGGCTCGAACATCGGAAATCTGCATCGGAACGACGCTGGAGCGTTCTTGCGCAGAGTGTCCAAGGCGATGTCCTTCGAGGACCGCTTGCTCCTCGGGGTCGACCTTCGCAAGCCTGCTTCGGTGCTCGAGCCTGCGTACGACGATGCAGAAGGAGTGACGGCGGCCTTCAACAAGAACCTGCTCACCCGCATCAACCGCGAGCTCGGAGGTCATTTCGATCTCTCCACGTTTCGCCACATGGCCCGCTACGACGAACAGCTGGGCCGGGTGGAGATGAGGCTGGTCAGCAACCGTGCACAGCGGGTGCGCATTGATGCACTGGGGCTCGACATCTCGTTCGACGACGGCGAGGCGATTCACACCGAGTCTTCGTACAAATACAGCGCCGACGAGCTGCAGGCGGTCACCGAAGCTGCCGGGCTGAAGATCGAACGGCAGTGGAAGGACCGCGGCGGGCGCTTCAGCGACCTGTTGTTGAAGCGGGCCGATACCAAATAAATTCCGATGCGACGCACCCGCGACGCCTCGAGCTGACCGAGCCCATGCATACACCCGGACATGCCGTGATCAACCTGGCGGCGCTGACCTCGTCTCTGGACCATCACCTGGCATTGCCGGTGCTTGCCGGGGCGATGCTTCCCGACTTGCCAATCGGCCTTCTCTATCTGGATGGGCGGCTTCGTCAAAAGTTGCCGCCGGCGCGGATCTGGAGCGAGGTCTACTCCCAAAAAGGCTGGCTGAGGCTCATTCACGGCATGCACTCGGTGCCGTTGGCGCTGCTCGGCTGGGGCCTCGCAGGGTGGCTGAAGTCTCCGGCGGTGGCAGCGTTCTTCGTCAGCATGCTGCTCCACGCTGCGGCCGACCTGCCCGTTCACGGCAAGGACGCCCATCGGCACTTCCTGCCCTTCTCCTCGTACCGGTTCATCAGTCCTCTTTCGTACTGGGACGTCGAGCACCACGCGAAGTGGGTGGGCGCACTTGAATTGGGGCTGGTGATTGCCAGCGCCTGGCTGGTCGCGGGCTGGGCGACGGCACTGTGGGCCCGCTGTCTGCTGGGCGCAGTGTCGATGGGCTACGTGCTCCACTACCGGAAACTGGTGCTGACGCCGTTGCCTGACCCCGGGACTTCGTGACAGCGACCGCTCTTGCGCTGGTTGGGGGTCGGTATCTCATCAGTGGGGGGTTGCTGGTCACCGCGATCGAACAGGCGAAATTCGCCGAATGGCCATGGCCCCGACGCCCAGCGCGAGGGGACCTGGGCTGGGTGTTCCTCTGGACCCTGATCGCAACGGGCCTCACGGCCCTGTCTCCGTGGGCAGCAATCGGCTGGGGCCTGGTGGGAAGTGCGCTTCTGGGAGCGCTCTGGCTGGACGCGGTGCTGTTTCACGTCTTCACCATCGAGCTCGGGCCCGGTGGCGCAGCGGGCGTGAGGCCGTCCGAGTTGTTTCACGAGCTCGCGGGCATGCGGCGTGCTCGGCATTTCTTCAGCCGCCATCTGGCCTTCAGCCTGATTCCATTCGTGGCCGTGGCCGGCTGGGCCCTGGGACTCACCTCGATCCGGGTGGCTCCCCTGCTGTTCTTCTCATGGTCGGTCCTGGCGGCAAGCACCGGGGCCCTGGGATCCGAGACTTTTGCCTTTGCGGCAATCGGGGCCTACGGAATTGCCGCGAGTGTCCAGCCGACGTTCACGGGTCTGGCGGTGTGGATCGGGACTTCCGCACTGGCGGCGCTCTCCACCCGGGGGGGAAGGGGTTCGTTGCGCAGTTTTTTCCGGCCGCGCCCTCTTTCCCCGTTTTCGTCTGCGCTGGAACCGGTCGCTTCTCTCCGCTCCTGGGACCCGCAAGTCCCCACAACCAGCTCGGCGCATGGCGTGCTTCGCGGCGTGGACGTGGTGTTGATCACCGTGGAGTCGATGGCCCTGGCCCACGTCGGGCCTGGCCGGGCGGAGATGCCTTTCCTGGCCGAGCGGGGTGCGCAGGGGGTGAGCTCCCGACACCACTTTCCGATCTGCTCGCTCACCAATGAAGCCCACATCGCGCTGTATTCGAGCGCCCATCGCCCGTCTGGACGCTTTGAATTGATGGCGTTGCTCGGGCAGGCGGGCTACCAGCGGCTCTACCTCACCTCTGCAGACACCTCGCAATATGGCCTCGGGGCAATCCTCGAACGGGCGGGGTTGGAAGTGGTCGATCGCCGCTGGCTCGCACGAGACGCGCTGATCCCCACCCAAGGCCTCGCGTTGCTGGAAGAGCGGATGCCGGGTCAGCAGCCGTTCTTCCTTCATGTCCATACCAGCGACACCCACCTGCCCTACCGTGCCGCGGACCCTCGATTCCAACGATTCGCCGGGCAGGGAGACTACGGCCGCTACCTGAACGGGCTCGAAGCCACCGACGCGCTGCTGGCGGAGCTGGTGCAAGGCCTCGAAGCGCGGAACCTCACCTCGAACCCGTTGGTGATCATCACCGCGGACCACGGCCAGAGCTTCGGAGCGCTCGGCTACCATTCCCACGGCAGCGCAGTGGTGGCGGAGCAGATGCGGGTGCCTCTGGTGCTGTCGCACCCCGCGCTTCCACCGAAAATTCTGGAGCACTCCAGCCACTTCGACGTGATGCCAACGGTGTTGGACCTGCTCGGCGTGGAGATAGAGTCTCCCTGCTTGGGAACTTCCCTCTTCCATCCGGCAGCGCCACCGCAGCTCCTGCTGTCGGCAGGTCGGCCTTCGCGATCCACGACGTCCAACTTCGGGCTGGTGTTGGGAAACCGGAAGTGGATGGTGGACCTCGCAGTCGATCAGGTCCACGAGATGGGGTGGAACGACGAGGCGCCCCGCAGGCTGGAAGGCGAGGAGAAGGCGCGCATCGCCCGCTGGATCTTCGACCTGCACGCGCGTCAAGGAATGACATGAAGCGGGTGCTCGTGCTTTGCCCCAACGCCTGGGACAAGGAAGGCCTCGCTCACCCCAAGGTCCGCGAGAACTTTCGCCCCCTCTTCGTCGGGGAAGAGTTGCTCGAGACGCCGACGCTCTGGAACGTGCTCACCTTCGACATTTTTCGGTACGCCCATCAGCAGGCGAAGCGGGCCCGGCAGGAAGGCGCAGAGGGAATCGTCGGGACCGGCGATTACCCGGGCTGCATGTTGGCGGCGATGGTCGCGAGCGAGCTCGGCCTGCCCGGGCCACGCACCCGGGACGTGGTCCTGCTCAGCCATAAGTATTACAGCCGGGAAATTCAGCAGCGAGTGGTGCCCGAGGCCACCCCCCGTTTCTCCTCCTTCGACCCGTATTCCAGGCCGCTCCCGTCGATGCCGCTGCCCGCCTTCGTGAAGCCCGTGAAGGGCACGATGTCGATCAGGGCCCGTTCGGTGAGCACCCGAGTCGAGCTCGAGCAAGCGGTGCGCTTCACCCTGGCCGAGCGGCTTCGTGCCCATCTGCTGATGCGCCCCTTTCGCCAGTTGCTGCGCACCCACTCCGACCAGAAGGTACCCGCTCACCATTTCATCGCCGAGTCGCCCCTCTCGGGGGCGCAGGTGACGGTGGACGGCTTTGTGCAGAAGGGAAAGGTCACCCTGATGGGGGTGGTCGATTCGGTGATGTACCCCGGGACCCAGAACTTCGAGCGCTTCGAATACCCCTCGCGTTTGCCGGCAGAGGTGCAGCGGCGGATGCTGAAACTGGTCGGCCGGCTGATGGCTGCCAGCGGCCTCGATCACAGCTGCTTCAACGTCGAGGTGTTCTACGACGCCGCGCGCGATCACCTCTCCCTGATCGAGATCAACCCGAGGATGTCGTACCAGTTCGCCGACCTCTACGAGCGGGTCGACGGAACCCATACCTACCAGCTGCAGCTCGCGCTCTCCGTGGGGGACCCGGCCGATTGGAAGCCAGGCCGGGGAGCGGACCGTGCGGCGGCAAGCTTCGTGATGCGTCGGTTCTCCGATGCGAAGGTTCTAGCCACCCCTGACTCGGCCGAACTCGATGCAGTGGCCAATCGCTTTCCCGGGACCACCCTCAAGCTGCTCGCCCACGAAGGGGACCAGCTCTCGGACCACGACCAGGACGTCGGCAGCTACCGCTACGGCATCGTCAACATGAGTGCCCCTTCGGCGGTTCTGCTGCACGAACGCTACCGGACCTTGAAGTCGATGCTGAGCTGGCGCTTCGATGCCGAAGAGGCTGCAGCCGCTCGCCCCCACACGGACGAGCGCAAGGCCAGCTGAGAGAGCCGAAGCCCAAGTCCCAAGTCCTTGCCGTCCACCGGTCGTGGCCTCCGGTTCGGCGCCCTCCGGTTCGGCGCCCCCCGTTCGTCCCGAGCGTCGCCGAAGGCAGAGTCGAGGGAGCTCCGCTCTGGCCGATAGGTTCGGGCTCGCCATGTCGTCCCGATCATCCGAGCAACTTGTCCAGCTTTCCGAGCTGGCTCTCCCAACCTTGAATCGCCCGACCGGTCCACACCTCGTCGTGCATCGTCTCGATGCTCAGCGACATACGAACCCCGCCTTCGGTCTCCGCCAGGTCCACCACGGTTCCGACGTTGTAGGGTTCAACGCCGGGAATGAAGTCGGCGCGGGTGTAGTAGGCAAGGCGCTTGGCCTCGAACACATCGGTGTAGGTGAGCTGCGTCTCGGTGGTCACCGGCATGCCCGCCCGCTTCATGAAGGCCACTTGCTGGGGAGCACTGGCGGTCATCGCGTAGAGCAGCTTTCCTCCCGCGCGAAGATCGAGCGAGAGCACCTTCACCGAGAACCCGTCGGGCCCCCACCAGGACTCGATTCCCTCCCGGGTCGTCCATAGTTCCCACACGTCTGCCAGCGGCGAGCGGTAGTGGCGCTCGAGCTGAATGTGTCGCCTGCCGGCAGCGGGGGGCGTCTTCATTTCAGTCATGTTTTTTTCGCTCCTTGGGGCTTCGGGTTCGATCCAGCTTCTTGCGCTCGAGGGCGGCAGCGAACTTGTCGAGCCGCGATTCCCACAGGCGTCGGTACTGCGCCAGCCACTCATCCAGCTCCTGGAAAGGCAATGATGAATCACAAGGGGACCCTTTCGCACGTTCGGCCGCTCACACCTTCCGTGCTAGGACGCGCGCCCAGGGCACGGAAGGTGGACGCGCGATGGAACGGCCGCAGCGAGGGAAGCTTAATTCAGGCGGATTGAAGGCGGTTGGGAGGGCGCTCGGATACTTGCGTCATTACCGGCTCGAGACCGCGGGCGCCGGGCTTTGTCTGTTGCTGGTCTCGGTGGCCAACCTCAGCGCGCCGCAGATGGTGAGGCTGGCAATCGACGGAGGGCTCGCTTCCGGAAACGTGCGCGCCCTATTCACCGCGGTGGGCGGGCTGGTAGCGATCGCTCTTTGCCGGGGGCTGTTCAACTTCCTTCAGGGGTATCTGGCCGAGCGCGCGTCACAAGGGGTGGCCTTCGATCTCCGCGAGGCCCTCTTCTCTCGCATCCAGAGGTTGAGCTTCAGCTACTACGACCAGGCGCAGACGGGCCAACTGCTGACCCGGCTCACCAACGACGTGGAGCAGGTACGAACCTTTGTTGGCAGCGGAGTGATTCAGCTCGCGGCCTCGGCGGTGATGCTGCTCGGTTGCGCGGTGCTGATGCTGATCTTGAACCCGGTGCTGGCGATCTTCTCCCTGGCCACCATCGCGCCGATTCTCTGGGTGTTGAAGCGTTTCGTCGGCACCATGGGGCCGCTGTTTGGAGGCCTGCAGGCGACCCTCGCACGCCTCAACACCGTGCTTCAGGAGGGCCTGCGCGGCATTCGCGTGGTGCGCGCCTTCTCTGGCGAGAAGACGGAAGCGGCGCGCTACCGTGAATCCAACGACCGGCTCAAGGAGCAGAACCTTCAGCTGGTGGGAGCCTTCGCCAATAACTTCCCGTTCATCTACTTCTTCGCGAACCTGGGGACCCTGGTGGTGGTTGGCATCGGTGGCTTTCAGATCTTCCGCCACACGCTCACCCTCGGAGGATTGATTGCCTTCAACAGCTACCTCGGTTTTCTGCTGATGCCGATCATGACCCTGGGGTTTCTCGCTGCCCAGCTCTCTCGGGCGGGCGCTTCGGCGGTGCGGGTATTCGAGTTGCTCGACACCGCGATCGAGGTCACCGACGCGCCCGGCGCGGTGACGCTCCCACCTCTCAGGGGGCAGATCGAGTTCCGCGAGGTACGCTTTCGCTATTCCGGCAGCGAACGCGAGATTCTCCAGGGCATCAGTTTCGAAGCCCTGCCCGGCCAGCTGGTCGCGATTCTCGGCAAGACCGGCTCCGGCAAGAGCACCATCACCAACCTCATCCCCCGCTTCTACGACGCCACCGGAGGCTCCGTTCGCGTCGACGGCAATGACGTCAAGGAAGTGACCCTGTCCAGCCTGCGCTCACAGATCGGCGTCGTGCTGCAGGACGCGGTCCTCTTTTCCGGAACGGTTCGCGACAACATCGCCTACGGGCGCTCCGAGGCGTCGATCGAAGAGGTGGTCGCTGCCGCCACGGCAGCTCAGGCGGCCGACTTCATCGCCACGCTTCCCAACGGCTACGACACCGTTGTCGGAGAGCGCGGGGTGGGACTGTCGGGCGGTCAGCGGCAGCGCCTGGCGATCGCCCGGGCGTTGCTCACGGAACCGAAGATCTTGATCCTCGATGACAGCACCTCGGCGGTCGACGCCCAGACCGAGTTCGCCATTCAGGGAGCCCTGGACCGATTGATGCGCAGCAGCCACGTCACCGCGGTGGTAATCGCCCAGCGGGCAAGCACCGTCCGCGACGCCGACCTGGTCCTCGTCCTCGATGAAGGCAAGGTGGTCGCCAGCGGTCGCCACGAGCAACTGGTCGCCCACAGCGAGCTCTACAACGAGATTCTCGGCACCCAGCTTCAACCGCTCCCCCTGGAGGCAGCCTCGTGAGACGCCCGGGCAGCATTGAATCGATCGCGGAGCTCGAGGTTCAGCAGGCCCAGAACCGGGGCCGGGTGGTGCGCAGGCTGACGGCAGAGCTGCGCCCCTTCCGTGCCCTGCTCCTGTCTGCGCTCGGGTTCATCGGCATCGGGGCGCTTGCCCAGGCTGCAGGTCCTTACCTGGTCAGCCGCGCCATCGATCACGACATCGGCGGGACCAACCCCCGGGGGCTTGTGCTCTCGATGGGCTTGCTCCTCGGCGTCTACGCCACGGGAGCCTTCGCTCAGCGGGCCCAGACGACGAGGGTCGGCACCGTGGCCCAGGAACTGCTCGCCGCGCTGCGGATCAAACTCTTCGAGAGACTCCAGGTGATGCCGCTTTCCTATTTTGATCGCCGGCCGATCGGCGACGTGATGAGCCGGCTGTTGAGCGACGTCGATACCCTCAACCAATTTTTTTCGCAGGGCCTGACCCAGTTGGTGGGGTCCCTGTTCGGCCTCGCCGGCATCCTCGTCGCGATGCTCGCCTTGAACGTACGCCTCGCGCTGGCCTGCTTCACGCTCATTCCGGTGATGCTGCTCACCACCTGGGCCTTCGCGGCCCGCGCCCGCAGAGCCTTCCGAAAGACGCGGCAGACCGTGGGCGACGTCACCGCCAACCTTCAGGAGGAGATTGGAGGAGTGCGGCAGGCCCAGGCCTTCAACCGCACCGCCGTGAACATCGCGCGCTTTCGACAGCAGAACGCGGCCAATCGCGACGCCAACGTCTCTGCGGTGGGAGTGACGTCGGCGTTCTCACCGGCGATGGATCTCCTCTCGACCATCGCCACCACGCTGGTGATTGGCTATGGCGGCTACCAGGTCCTTCACCAGAAGCTCAGCATCGGGCTGCTGGCGGCATTTCTGATCTACGTGCAGCAGTTCTTTCGGCCAATTCAGCTCGCTGCCTCGGTCTTTAACCAGGCCCAGTCTGCTCTCGCCGGAGCCGAGCGCGTCTACGCCATTCTCGATGAGCCGACCGAACCCGCCGATCCGCCGGACGCGATCGAGCTTGGCCGCCTCGAAGGGCGCATCGAGTTCGACCATCTTTCCTTCCGCTACCAGCAGGATCGGCCGGTGCTCGACGACTTCAGCCTCACCGTCGAGGCGGGCACCACCGTCGCGCTGGTGGGCCGCACCGGCGCCGGCAAGACCACCCTGGCCAGCTTGCTTCCGCGGTTCTACGACGTTTCCTCGGGAGCCGTGAGGGTCGACGGGCATGACGTGCGAAAGGTGACCCGCGCCAGCCTCCGCCGGCAGATGGCGATGGTGCTTCAAGAGCCCTTCTTGTTCTCGGGCACCATCGCCGCAAACATCGGCTACGGCCGGCCAGAGGCCACCCGAGCAGAGATAGAAGCCGCGGCCCGGACGGTCTTCGCACACGAATTCATCGCGGCCCTTCCCAAGGGATACGACTCGCTTCTCAACGAAGGCGGAAGCACCCTGAGCCAGGGGCAACGTCAGCTGCTGGCATTCGCCCGTGCCATTCTGGTCGACCCCCGACTGCTCATCCTCGACGAGGCTACTGCGAACATCGACAGCCGGACCGAAGCGCTGATCCAGAAGGCGCTCGGCACCCTTCTGCGCGGCCGCACCAGCCTGGTCATTGCCCACCGACTGAGCACCATTCGAAACGCGGATCTGATCGTCGTTCTCGAAGCGGGAAAGCAGGTGGAGCAGGGCTCTCACGATTCGTTGATCGCTCTCGGAGGCCGCTACGCCGAGCTCTATCGACACCAGTTCGAAGGTCACCAAGACAAGGGCCGACCTTTGATTGCGAGCTGAAGGCCTGACATTGACCCACATCGGGCTTCGACAATTTGTGTCGCAGCTGTGACAAAATTCGGCGCAGCTGTCCTAATAAGCCCTGCTTTTATTCATTGTTTATCAGCCGTTTGCCTGGCCCTGCCCTTGCAGCATTAGAGCCTTCTACCGCGGGAGAAGAGCGACGATGGGTGCGACGCACAAGGCTTCAGGCTTCACGCTGATCGAGTTGATGATCGTCGTCGCCATCATTGGAATCCTGGCGAGCATCGCCATCCCCAACTTCATCAAGTTCCAGGCGATGGCGAAGCAGAGTGAGGCGAAGACCAATCTTCGCGCCGCCTTCACTGCCGAGAAGTCCTATTACGCCGAGAAGGACGTGTACTCGACCGAGTTTTCCACGATTGGTTTTCAGGTCGAAGGTGGCAACCGGTACGCCTACTCCGCCGGAGGAGCGATGATTTCCCAAGATACCCGCTACCCGAGCGTCACCCCTCCTTCCGGGCTGACCATCGCGGTGAGCAACGGAAGCATCACAGTGGGACAGCCCGGCGTGACCGGCGACGTCTTCCTGATCGGCGCCTGGGGCAACATCGACAAGGACACCACTGCCGACGTCTGGGGAGTCGGCTCCCACACCGCGCTGCAAACGGTGGGTCCCTGTACTCCCGACAGCAGCGGCTCCGCGGGCACCCCGCTCCTCGTCTACAACGACATCACCTGTCCCTGAAGCCACGCCCTACCCGCGCCGAACTCCTGGCCGCCACCGGCAAGACGGTGGCCGATGTGATTGCGCCCGGGCTGCGGG
The DNA here is from genome assembly GCA_043755105.1 of Myxococcales bacterium. Taxonomy (GTDB): domain Bacteria; phylum Myxococcota; class Myxococcia; order Myxococcales; family Myxococcaceae; genus JAYUUC01. The sequence goes on along the minus strand of JAYUUC010000313.1, from coordinate 4,456 downwards.
TGCTCTTCTGTGGCATCAACCCCGGGCTCTACACTGCTGCACTCGGCCACCACTTCGGGAGACCCGGCAATCGCTTCTGGCCCGCGCTCCACCTCTCGGGTTTCACCGACCGACAACTGCAGCCGTGGGAAGAACAGGAGCTGCTCCCGCTCGGGTACGGCATCACCAACGTGGTGGCCCGGACCACGGCCGCCGCTGACGAGCTCGAAACGGAGGAGTTGCTCGACGGCGGCCGGGAGCTGATTCGGAAACTGAAGAAGTTCAGTCCCGCCTGCCTCGCCGTACTGGGAGTCGGCGCCTACCGCACCGCCTTCGTATGTCCGAAGGCGGCTCTCGGACTTCAACCCGAGCTGATGGGAGCGACGAGAGTCTGGGTACTCCCCAATCCGAGCGGCCTCAATGCGCACTACGGCAAGGCTGACCTCGCCCGGCTCTTTGGAGAGCTCCGGGCTGCGGTAACCTGATCGTTTCAGCGCTTCAGGGCCACCAGCGCGAACTCGATTCCCTGGGCATCGTGGCAGTGCAACGTCCACGATCCCCCTGGCACTTCATTCGGGCCGTGCAACACTTCGCCGCCGGCCTTCTTCACCCGTGCGCCTGCCGCATCGATCGCCTCGACGCCGAAGTGGTAGAGCCAGCGGTGCGGAATCTTCGAGTCGACTCGGTCCATCATTCCGCCGAGATCTCGCGTTCCATCGGTGAACACCTGGTAGGTCCCCATCGGGCTGCCCGGGCAATGGCTCGGCGATTCGAGCAGGGGTTCATCGTCCCCGGCCCCCGCAGATGCGCTCGGTGGCCACAGTGCTCTCGATGGACCGCACCACCCTCACTGCTCGCGCGCACGCTGCCCATCTGGGAGGTGGAACACCAAAACCTGGAAGCGCTTCTGGGCGGACGAGCTCCGGAGACCTTGCGCCACTCGCTGCGATTGCTCGAGCGCTCGGCTGAAGCTTCCGAGCAATGAAAGGCTCTCCCGGTCAGGCGCGCTCGCCCGACCCCGGCCGCCTCGCGTGTCAATGCAAAGTTGAGGTCCCCGCCAGGACAATCCATTGGCGCATATTGGAAAGCAGCGCGCAATTGCATGCGAAGCCACCCTCGCCGCTGATAGCAAGCAGGCGACCGACAACTTCGGCCGACGCTTTGCTCTTCTGGAGATCCCTTGAACCTGTTGCTCTTCAGCTTGCTTCTCGCGACTGCCGATACGCACGCCCACTCGAGCGACACGCCGGTGTCGATGCTCGACCGCTTGACCATCGACGGGGAAATCGGCCCTTCCTATATCTTCCAGAATGACAACCGATACGGGGCGACCGGAACCCGGTACTCGGCGGCGGACGTGGGAGAAAGGCGGAACCTCTTCATCGGCAAGCGGCTCTCGGTCGAAGCGCGGTTGACCGAGCGCAACACCCTCATCCTTCTGTACGCGCCCCTCGACCTCACCACCCGGAAGACCCTCGACCGGGACATCGACTTCAAGGGAACACAGTTTTTCAATGGCGAGGTGGTCGACCACCGGTACCTCTTCGACGGTTACCGGGCCAGCTATCTCTATGGGCTGATCCGGAGCAAGCAGTGGCAGTGGGACCTGGGCGGCTCCTTTCAGATTCGCAATGCCTCGGTCGAACTGGGCACCGTCGACGGGGCTCCCGCGCGCTACGCGGTGGAGAGCGACATCGGGCTGGTGTTTGCGCTCAAGACCCGGCTCACCTTCGCTCCCAGCGAGCGACTCTGGGCCACCCTCGAAGCCGATGGGTTCTCCACCTTCGGAGCCTTCAAGGCTTTCTCCGGAGCCATTTACGACCTCTCGCTCAGCCTCGGCACGCCGCTGACTCCAGGGCTCGACGCCTTTCTTCGTCTGCGTTTGCTGGGAGGTGGGGCAGTGGTCCCACGCCGGAACATCGACACCTGGGCCAACCTTTTCTTCGCGACCGCCGGCGCCCGGGTCGACGTTGGCGAACTCTTCAGTCGTCGCTAGCGAATTATCGCTTCCAGAGCAGGGCCCCGTCCTGCCGGTTAGGCTGCGAGACGTGAACGAATGGGGCCCGAAAAGCAGCACGGTCGTCGCCGCCCTGGGCCCGACCAATACCGGCAAGACCCACCGGGCGATCGACCGGATGCTCGAGCACCCGACCGGAATGATGGGGCTGCCGCTTCGGCTGCTGGCCCGCGAGGTCTATGACCGGGTGACCGCCAGAGTCGGCGAGCGTCGCGTGGCCCTGGTGACCGGCGAAGAGAAGCGCATTCCCCTCCAGCCCGACTACTGGATCTGCACCGTCGCCTCGATGCCGCAGGGCAAGGGGGTCGACTTTCTCGCGGTCGACGAGATTCAGCTCGCTGCCCATCGAGAGCGCGGTCACATCTTCACCGACCGGCTGCTTCATGCGCGAGGCAAGAAGGAGACCTGGTTCCTGGGCAGCGACACCATGCGCCCGATCGTGCAGCGTCTGATTCCAGGCGTGGTGTTCAAGCACTCTCCCCGCCTTTCCCAGCTGCGCTCCTTCGGGAGGCGATCGCTGAAGGGATTGCCTTCCCGCTCAGCCGTGGTCGCCTTCTCGGTAGCGCAGGTCTACGAGCTCGCCGAGTCCCTCCGGAGACTTCGCGGCGGGGTGGCCGTGGTGCTCGGGGCGCTCTCTCCGAGGACCCGCAATGCCCAGGTGGCGATGTACCAGGCAGGCGACGTGCAACACCTGGTGGCGACCGACGCGATTGGCATGGGCCTCAACCTCGACCTGCACCAGGTGGCCTTCTCCGGGCTGTCGAAGTTCGATGGATTCGAGCAACGCGAGCTCGCTCCTGAAGAGCTCGCGCAGATCGCCGGTCGCGCGGGCCGGTACCTGACCGATGGTGCCTTCGGAACCCTCGCGCCCATGCCCGAGCTTCATCCGTCGGTGGTCAAGGCGATCGAGAGCCACCGCTTCGCCCCGGTTCAGTCCCTCGTCTGGCGCAACCGGGAGCTGGACTTCGCGACCCCTGAAGCCCTGCTGGACTCGCTGGCAGCCCCTCCGCCGCAGGCTGTCCGGAATCTGCTCACCCGCGTCGAGCGCGCAGACGACTTCGATGCCCTCAAGATGATGCTGCGGCTGCCCGAGGTCCGCCGCCTGGCCGCGGGACGCGAGGCCGTCGAGCTGCTCTGGTCGGTGTGCCGCATCCCCGACTTCCGGAAGCTGCTCGCCGGCCACCACCTCGCTACCCTGCGGGAGGTGTTTCTCCAGCTCGCGAGCAATGATCACCGGCTCGACGACGATTGGCTGAGCGCGCAGGTGAGCCCACTGGACGACTGCTCGGGCGACATCGACAGATTGATGGCCCAACTCGCGTCGGTCCGGGTGTGGACGTACATCAGCAATCGCTCTGATTGGCTCCGGTCTGCGGATTACTGGCGCGAGCAGACCCGGCGCATCGAGGAGAACCTCGGGGACACGTTGCATCAGAGGCTGGTGGACCGGTTCGTCGAGCGCGCCGCCCATCGAACGGTTCGAGGTCGGCGGTCCGAGGCCAGTCCCGCGGAAGGCCCTTTCAGCAAGCTCCGCGAGCTTGCAGCGTCGCTGCCGGGCGGACAGCTCACCGAAGAGCAATTCGTCCAGCGCGCGGTCGATGCCCCTCATCTCGCGTACGAGATTGATCCGGCCGGCCGAATCCGCTTCCAGGGAGAGCTGCTCGCCCGGCTGACCCGTGGCAGCGACGTGAGGTCTCCGGGAGTGGCGCTCGCCGAGGCAGACGCCTGGAGCGGAGGACCTCGGCGGCAACTGGAACGCCGGATGCTGGCGCTGGCTAGAGACTGCGTCACCGACGCAATGGGCGGATTTTCAGCCGAGGCCGCCTTGAACTCTTCGGCCAGCGCAGCCGCCCGTGGCATCTCCTATCGGTTGGCCCAGGGCCTGGGCGTCACCTATCGGGCCGACGCCCTCCAGCAGTGGCAGAACCTCTCCACCGAAGAGCGGCAACGCTTCGAGGCGCACGGCATCCGCGAGGGTCGTTGGTATCTTTACCGGGAGGGGGCGCTCGAGCTCGCCGCATTCGAAAAGCGGTGCCTCCTCGGCTCGTTGCACGAGCAACGACCGGTCCCCGCAGGAGCGCCCAGTCACCCCTGGCTGACGCGGGTGGGCTTCGAAAGTCGTGACGTTCAGCACTATGGATACGAAGGGTTTGGCCCCATTGCCCTGCGTTTCGACCTCGTGGAAAAGCTGGCCGAAGCGTTGAGCCATTCCAACCCGCGGATCGCCGCTGAGGCATTGCTCGACCCGCTCGGCCTGGACCCCAAGGATCGAGCGCGCATCGTCCGAGCACTGGAAGGTGCCCGAAACGTCCCGGAAGCTTCCACCGGGTCCGTTGCAGCGACCTCAGCTTCGGTGATGGTGGTGATCCGAAGACAACCCAAACCCTGAGCCCTGGGCATCAGGGGTTGGCGAGCTGCTGCACCACTGTTTGCGCTCCGCCGGCCGTTCGGAAGAAATAC
>JAYUUC010000312.1:0-5213 GCA_043755105.1 Myxococcales bacterium | reverse complement strand
AAGAGGTGAAGCGGGCCTTCTACGAAGCGTCGCGCCAATTTCACCCCGACCGTTTCTTCGGCAGGAGCCTGGGTCCCTTCAAGGGCCGCATCGACCGGATCTTCCGCCGCTTCTCCGAGGCCCATCAGGTCCTCACCGACCCGGCAAGGCGGGCAGCCTATCTCCTCTCTCACCCCGAGCTGGCCCCGGCTCCGCCCGCGGCAGAAGATCCGGTGCGTGCGGCCGAACGCCGCGCCCGCCTCACCCGTCACCCCTACCTGGCCAAGGTGGCCCGGGTGGCAGACCTGATTGCTCGGGCGAAGGGCAACATCGCGAAGAAGGAATTCGGCCAGGCCCATGCCGACCTGGCGATTGCTCTCCAGATCGACGAGCGCCACGCCGAGGTGAAGCAGCTGTTGGCCGTCACCCGCCAGGGTCAGGACTTGCAGCGGGCGGAGGTGGATATGAAGCGCGGCGACCAGGCACTCGCCGCAGGCTCGCCGGCGGAAGCGCTCCATGCCTACCGGAACGCTTCGAACCTCGACCCCACCAATCCGGTCGCTGCGAAGAAGGCCGCCAAGCTCCAGCTCCAGCTCGGAGAGAATGCCCGGGTATTTGCCCAGCGGCTGGTCGACCTTCAGCCCTCCGCCGAGAACCACGCCTTTCTCGCCGGCATCCTCCTTGACGCGGGTGCCAAGGCGCTGGCCCAGAGCCACTATGAGGCGGCGCTCAAGCTCGACCCGCGCCACCCCGAAGCGGCAAAGCACGTTCGGAAGAAGAAGTGGTTTTGAAAGAAGGGGCCATGGCAGACGCTCGCGAACCCGTCATCGGCATCGACCTTGGCACCACCAACAGCGTGGTCGCGACCGTTCAGGGCGCTCAGCCGGTGGTGATTCGCAGCCGCAGCGGACAGTTGCTCACCCCTTCGGTGGTGGCGCTCACCCGCGCCGGGAAGCGGCTGGTGGGGCAGATCGCCAAGCGTCAGGCGATCACCAACCCGGAAGAGACGGTCTACGCGGCGAAGAGGCTGATCGGCCGGAAGTACTCCAGCCCGCAGGTGCAGGAAGCGCTCAAGATTCTTCCCTATCGGGTGGTGTGCGGAGAGCACGACGACATCCGGATCCGGATGGGAGAACGCGATGTCGCCCTCCCCGAGATCGGCGCGATGGTTCTGCAAGAGCTCAAGCTCGATGCCGAGGCGCACTTTGGCCGAACGGTGACCCAGGCGGTGATCACCGTCCCCGCCTATTTCAACGACGGTCAACGTCAGGCAACCAAGGACGCGGGCCGAATTGCGGGACTCGAGGTGTTGCGAATCATCAACGAGCCCACTGCCGCCGCGCTGGCCTTCGGGTTCAACCGCAACGTCGAAGGCAAGCTGGCGGTGTTCGACTTCGGCGGCGGCACCTTCGACATCTCGGTGCTGCAGGTGAGCAACAACGTCTTCGACGTCCTCGCCACAGGAGGAGACAGTTATCTCGGCGGAGAGGACTACGACAACCGCATCATCGATTGGCTGGTCTTCTCGTTCGCGAAGGAGCACGGAGTCGATCTGCGCAAGGAGCGGATGGCGCTCCAGCGCCTGAAGGACGCGGCCGAGAAAGCGAAGATCGAGCTCTCCACGGTGAAGGAGGCCAACTTGACCCTCCCGTTCATTTACAGCCCCCCCGGCGGAGGCTCGGCGATTCACCTCCAGCGGCCGCTCTCCCGCGCCAAGTTCGAGGAGCTCACCGCGGATCTCACCGAGCGGACGTTGACACTCTCTGCTCAAGTACTGAAAGAGGCCGGGGTCAAGCCCGGCGAGCTCAAGGAGGTCATCCTCGTCGGGGGAATGAGCCGGGTGCCGCGGGTGGCCGAACGGGTGAAGCAGTTCTTCGGCCGCGAGCCCTGCAAGGGAGTTCACCCCGACGAAGTGGTGGCGCTCGGCGCCGCGGTTCAGGCCAATGCGCTCACCTCGGAGCAGTCGCAGGTGCTGCTGCTGGACGTCACTCCTCAGAGCCTCGGGGTGGCGATCGCCGGCGGCTACGTGCGCACGCTGATTCCGAAGAACTCCACCGTGCCCACCGCAACCACCGAGCGCTTCAACACTTCGAAGGACGGACAGACGACGGTGAAGATCATGGTGCTGCAAGGCGAGAGCGAGCTCGCGCACCAGAACGAGCTTCTCGGCGAGTTTCAGCTGTCGGGGCTACGGCAGGCGCTGCGCGGTGAGCTCGAGATCGAAGTCACCTTCGACATCAGCTCCGAGGGCATCGTCTCGGTCTCTGCCAGGGACACCGAGACCGGTCAGCGTCAATCGATCACCGTCACTGCGTCGGGTGGCCTCACCGAGGCAGAGCTCAGGGACATCGTCCAGAGCCAGGCAGACCAGTTGCTCGCGGCCAGTGCCTCCGAAGAGCATCGGGTCGCGAAGGACGAGCTGTTGCGCTTGGTTCAGGACCTGGAACAGATCATCCCCCGGGTAGAGAAAGTCACCACCGGCACCGACTTCGGGTCCGATGCCCTCGTCCGCGCCCAGGCGGCGGTGAAGCGGGCCAAGGCCGAAGCCCAAGGGGCGGACCCAGCGGCGATCAAGTCCTCGATCGAGGAACTCGGGAAAACGCTGAGCCTGTTTCGGGGCGTGGTGTTGCAACTCGGGAGCCGGTGATGGCTCCACCGCGCGCCAACCAGTTGATCGAAGCAGGTCTGTGGCTGCGATTGTCGGGGGATGCCTCGGGAGCGAGGAAGCTTTTCGAAGAGGCGCTCAAGCTGGACCCGGGCAATGCGCGCGCCAGACAGCTCAGTCTTTCCACCGGAAAGGCGGAGCCCGGGGCAGCCCCACCCGCCGAACCCGCTGACTCGACTGGGACCGTCGCTCCCCGGGTGGAGCCGCTCGGCCCGCTCGAGCTGCAGCACGCTCCAGCGTCGGGCCTGATGCCAATTCCGACGTCCGAGGACCCGGGCGCCGAAGCCCCACCCGAGTCAAGCCGCCGGATCACGGTGCGAATGCGTCCACCTCCCCGGGAGCGACCCGCTGCGGAGCCGCGTCCGGCTGACCCGCCCACCGCCTGGGAAGCACACTCCACCCCCGGGCTCTCGGTGTCTTCGGCATCCGCAGGGCTCGGTGCCGCGATGGACCTGGTGGTGGCCGACGATTCCCACCGCCCGCAGGCAGCCCGGGCGCCCGCGGGAGCGAAGAGCGAGGCGGCGTCACTGCTGCGCTCGGCGCGGGACCTGATCGGCCTCGACGACCACTCGGGCGCCATCGACCTGGTCAACCGCGCGCTCACGCTTTCCCCCGATGATGCTGAGGCCGGCGCGCTGCGGGACCGAAGTCAGAAGACCCTCGAGGCGATGTTCGAATCGAAGATGGGGCGGCTGGAATCCAGGCCCCGGGTGAAGCTGAAGGACGACGAGATCATCTGGCTCAACCTCGACCACCGGGCCGGGTTCGTGCTCGCGCAGATCGACGGCAGCGTCACCTTCGAGGACCTGTTTTCGGTCTCGGGAATGTCCCGCTTCGACACCGCGAGAATCCTCGCTCAGCTGATCGACGAAGGGGTCATTTCTCCGGGGAATTGACCCTCCCTACCAGGTCCCCTACCCAGGAGAGTCGAGCGGGTCTTCCACATCCGTCGCCAGCTCGCGGCGCCGCCTTTCATGTTCCCGCACGAAATTCACCAGCTTGTCGAGGTAGCTCTCCAGCGGAGGACAGCGCACCGACGTGGACTCGAGCAATCTGACGGCATTTCGGGACGTGTAGAAGGCGAGGTGATTGACGGCCTGGAGCGCCGCGCGCTGAGGACCCGCCCATCGCTCCAGGAAGGGGAGCTTGAACACCACCTCGGCGGCCCTCGCGGGCAGGTGTAATCGGGACGGCTTCTGGTTCGCTTTTTCGGCCACCTGCTGATGAACCCTTCGGGCGCTCATCGGGTGGGGGTCGACGAGGTGGAAGGTCTTTCCCTCCGCCTTGGCGTCGCGTGACAGCGCCCAGGCCGCCTCGACCACGTAGTCCACCGGGACGACGTTCAGCGGCGCATCCCCGCTGCCGGGAAGAGGCAGCGGCAACATCAGCGGCGACATCACCCGCAGCACCCCGACGTAGTAGGGGCCGTCGAAGCGGTCGATCTCGCCCCCCCTCGAATCACCGATCACGATCGATGGCCGAAACACCGTCACCGGCAGGTTCGCCGCGGCCCGCTGCACCGCCTTCTCGGCCTCGAACTTGGTCTCTTCGTAGACGTTGTGAAATCCCTGCCCCGTCTCCAGCTCGTCTTCGGCGATCACTCCCAACCGCTCTCCCGAGACGAAGCAGGTCGAGAAGTGGTTGAACCGCCTCAGCAAGGGACACTCCCGGGCCAGCTCGAGCACGTTGCGGGTGCCGTCGACGTTGACCCTCCAGGCGGTCTGCCGGGCCATGCTCAGCGACGAGAGTGCAGCGAGGTGGAAGACATCGGTGACTTCTGCGCAGAGCTTTCCGTACTCCGCTCCGGAAAGGCCGAGGTGCAGGTCGCCCACATCGCCGAGGAAAATCTCGATTCGGGGTACCCCGGGCAACTTGTTCGCTTCGCGCTGTGCGTCCTTTGCTGAGGTCGGCTGCACCAGCAGATAGATCCGGCTCTTGGGCGCCTTCCGGGCGATCTGCTCGACCAGCCTCTTGGCGATGAACCCGGGGTAGCCAGTGACGAAGTAGGTGGGGGTCTTGCGGGCTGAAGGCGTCGGGGGGCGGGAGCTCATGTGTGGGCGCCCACCATACTCAACGTGCGTCGAGGATCGAGGCCCAGACCTCTTCGACCTGGGCCCGGGTCGAGGCCAGGTCTCCAGAGTTGTCGATCACCCAGGTGGCCCTCTTCCTCTTTTCCGCCAGCGGCAGCTGAGCTTCAACCCGGGCCAGGGCCTCCTCTGCCGAATAGCCATTGCGCGCCCGCAACCGGGCGACCTGCAGCTCGGCCGGCGCGCTCACCAGGATCACCCCGTCGAGAGTGGTCTCGAGGTGGTTCTCGAACAGCAGCGCCGCGTCGTAAACCGCAAGCGAGACCCCTCGGGCCTCGAGCGCCGCCCTCCGTTCCCCGAATGCCTCTCGAATGCGAGGGTGAAGGAGGCCGTCGAGGGCCGCGCGCTCTTCCGGGTCGGAGAAAATTCTCGCCCCCAGCTTCCGGCGGTCGAGGGTGCCGCCTTCGTCGAAGGCCTCGGGAAAGCGTGCGGCCAAAGCTGCCAGCCCGGAGCTCCCGGGGCGGACCACGAAGCGGGCGAGC
>JAYUUC010000311.1:0-15002 GCA_043755105.1 Myxococcales bacterium | reverse complement strand
CTTCCTGCTGAAGCAGCTTGAGCGCCTCGGGGACCTTGACCTTCCGCTTCTTGGTCTTGTTGAACCCGGGCATGCTCTTGAACAGGTCGTTCATGTTGACACCGATCTCTTCCATGCCCTGCCCGCTGAAGTTGCGCAGAAACGCGGTGCCGGTGTCCGCGACCTCGATCTCCACGTATTGATCATCGAGAGTGCCCGCGCGCAGTTGGGCTCGAAGCTTCTCGCGGTCGTGCTCGCCCAGGCGGGGAGTGGACGCAGCGGGAGGCGGAGGGGCCATGAAGCCAAAGCCTCCGCTGGGTCGGGCGGGAGCCGCACCGTCATGAGCGAGGATCTCGACCAGCCGATCTTCGGCGCTCTCTTGGGCGCGAAGCGCGACCTTCTCGGTTTCTTCCTCGCGGACGAGGGCGATCGCCGCCTCGACCAGATCGCGGACCATCGATTCCACGTCACGACCGACGTAGCCAACCTCGGTGAACTTCGAGGCTTCGACCTTGACGAAGGGCGCCTGGGCCAGCTTCGCCAGCCGGCGGGCGATCTCGGTCTTCCCCACGCCGGTGGGGCCGATCATGATGATGTTCTTGGGGTGAATCTCGTCCCGCAGATCTTCCGGCACCTGTTGCCGTCGCCAGCGATTGCGGAGGGCGATTGCCACTGCCCGCTTGGCCGCGGTCTGGCCGACGATGTAGCGGTCGAGCTCACTCACCACTTCGCGGGGAGTGAGCGCTGCCGAGATGCGCGGGTCCGAGGCCATGGTCAGACCTCCTCGAAGGTGACGTGGGTGTTGGTGTAGATGCAGATCTCTGCCGCGATGCCCATCGAGGCCTGGGCGATATCCTTCGCCGAGAGCGAGGAGTGTTCCATCAGTGCCCGCGCCGCGGCGAGCGCATAGCTGCCGCCCGAGCCCACCGCTGCAACTCCATAGTCGGGTTCGATCACGTCGCCCGCGCCCGAGAGCACGAAGGTCTTCTCCTTGTCGGCGACGATCAACAGCGCCTCGAGACGCCGCAGGAAGCGGTCGGTGCGCCAGTCCTTCCCCAGCTCGACACAAGCGCGGGCGAGGTTGCGCTGATGTTCCTTGAGCTTGCCTTCGAAGCGCTCGAACAAGGTAAACGCATCGGCGGTGCTTCCGGCAAATCCGGCAATCACGTTGCCGCCTTCGCCCAGCCGCCGCACCTTGCGCGCCGAGGCCTTCATCACCGTCTTGTCGAGGGTGACCTGCCCGTCACCGGCGATCACTGCCTTGCCGTCGCGCCGCACACAGACGATCGTCGTTCCATGGAACATGGTGGTTTCCCTTAACAAGCCGAGCCCGTCGATTCTACGGAATGAGGCAGCTCAACGCCGGAGCAGGACATAGACGGCCCCCGCGCCGCCATCTTCCCGGCGGGCGGAGGTGAAGGCGAGCACCTGCCGCCCGGTGCGACCGCGGGTCAACCAGGTCTGCACGCCTTCCTTGAGGACGGGGATCTGATCCTCCGAATGAAGGCCTCGCCCGGTGACGACACACACGCAGCGATGGCCTTTCAAGCGCGCGTCGCTGATGAAGCGGTCCAGCGCTTCCTTGGCCTCGGTGCGAACCATGCCGTGGAGATCGAGCTCGGCCTGGATGGAATAATCCCCGTTCCGAAGCCGATGGAGAATTTGCTCGTCGAGGCCGGGGGCGCTTCCCTCGATGCGCTGGTCGGACTGAGCGACATCGATCGGCCCGCTTCCGGCGACCAGCTCGCACAGCTGGGTCATCGCTTCGACTTCCGCGCTGACGTTGCGCAGGGCCGCGGCGGAAGGAGGTTCCGTCGGAGGCAGCAACCGCCGTCGCACCGGCACCACTTCGCCCACCATCTGCCGGAACAGCTCGGCCTCGTCTTCCTCGGTCTCGGGAAGTGCCGAGGGTGGAGGCGAACGCAGAGGTTCCTTGCGGGCAGCCACCGGAGCGGGCTTGTCCAGCTTGATCTTGTCGAACGGGTTGTTGAACGGCTTCGATTTGGCCATTGCTTGAAGACCTTCGCTGGCCGCGACGCTACGCCCTGGGGTGCGCCTTGTCGTAGACCGCCTGCAGCTGCTCCCAACTTACCTGGGTGTAACGCTGGGTGGTGGACAGTCGCGAGTGGCCGAGCAATTCCTGAATGGTTCTCACGTCCGCCCCACTGCCGAGCAGATGGGTGGCGAAGGAATGGCGCAGGGCATGCGGAGTGACGTGGCGAACAAGCCCCAGCTTGCGGGCATAGGCCTCGATGTGGCGCCCGATGCTGCGGGTGCGGAGCCGGCCGCCGCGGTGGTTGAGGAAGAGTGCGTCGGGTTCCATCTTGGGGGAAGGCTTCATCAGCAACTCGCCGCGGCGGGCGAGGTACTCGTCGATGGCGATGAACACTCCGGCGTGCACCGGGCAGAGCCGCTCCTTCGAGCCCTTACCCATCACCCGAACCACCCCGCCATCGCGGTCGAGGTCTCCCAGGCCGAGGCCGCAGAGCTCGCTCACCCGCAGGCCTCCGCCGTAGAGGAGCTCGAGAATTGCCCGGTCTCGCAGGCCGAGCACGGACTTCAGCGACGGGGTTTCGACCAGGCCGAAGACGTCGTCCACCGGGAGAACTTTGGGTAACCGGACTGGAAGCTTCGGGGTGCGAACCCGCCGCGCCGGGCTGGAGGGAAGCACCCGGGTCTGAACCAGATAGCGGTAGAAGGACTTGATGCTGGCGAGCTTGCGGGCCCGAGAGGCCGCCGCCCGGTCCACGGCGAGAGCGCCGAGGTGGCCGCGAATGGTGTGGTGGGTGGCGCCGAGCACCGTTTGCTGATGCGCGGCGAGGTAGCCCAGGTACTCGCGCACATCGGTGAGGTAACCGCGCACGGTGTGCTTCGAAGCCCCCTTCGAGGCTTCGAGGTAGTCCTGGAACCGAAGCAGCAGCGCGAGGTCGCTCACGAAGACCAGGCTACCCGGCCGGGTGCAGAGGTCAAAATGCGGATTTGGCCCAGCGTGGGTCCGTTGTGCCCTCCTCTTTCTGTTGATATCATTGTACTAACGGCGGGAGAGGAAATCATGCGGAAGAAACTTTCAGTTATCGGTAACAGCCTGGGAATCATCATCGACCGCCCAATTCTCGAATTGCTCCACAGCGACCGCGACACGATCTTCGAGGTCACCACGGATGGGGTTCAGCTCGTCCTTAAGCCCGTGGGGCAAGCGTCCCGGAAGGAACGTGTGCGCAAGAGCATCGACAAGGTTTTCAAGAAGCACGCCGACACCATGTCGAAGCTGGCCAAGTGACCCTCGCGGAGACCCCGGACTTTCTCGACATCAGTGACGTGATGGATATCCACACTCGCGGCCTCGCCGATGCTGGAGGTTCTCCGGGGATTCGCGATGCGGGACTCCTTGAATCCGCCATCGCTCAACCGCAGCAAAGCTTCGCTGGACTGTTTGTGCATCAGGACATTTTCCTGATGGCTGCGGCCTATGCCTTCCACATTGCTCAGAATCAGCCCTTCATCGACGGAAACAAGCGGGCTGCGCTTGGCGCTGCCCTCACCTTCCTGGACTTGAACGGGATTGAATTGGATGACCCGGAAGGGCGGCTCCATCTCGCGATGCTCGCCATCGCAGAGAAGTCACTGGACAAGGCTGGCCTGGGCGAACTGCTTCGAACCCTTTCTCGCTCAGAGACTTGAACGCCCTTCGGTCGTGGCGCTCTGCTGTAATCGGGGGCTGCGCCAAACTACGGCAGCTGGTCTGCGACGTACACGCCGGGCCGGCTTCGGTCTTCGACGATGTAGGCCACCCGCGAGCCCTCGGCATCGGTGAACACCGCGGGAAGCCGGACCACCTGATCCAGCGTTTTCCGCTGACCGGTCTGCGGGTTGAAGACGGCGACGTCGTAGCTGTCGCCTTGCAGTCGGGCGTAGGAAACGAGGATGCGGCTGCTCTTCTCCGCGCTCTTGAAACTGTAGATGCCCTCGAGAATCTTCTTCGGGGTCGCCTTGGGCTGGGACAAATCGAGCTGGAACAGATCGCAGGAGCGGGCGTTGCGAATGCAATTGGTGCGGAAGATCGCCGAGCCGTTGCCCGCGGTGAAGCCGTAGCCGAAGACGCCGGGATTCACCTTGGTGGGCTGGTCTTCACCCATTCGGTAAAGCATCAGGTCGACCGAGTAGATCGGCTTCAGGAACCGAGAGAGGAAAAGAATCTCATTCCCGTTGACGCCCCAGGTGTAGTTGGGACAGCGATCTCCAATCCGCTTCGGTTTGCCATCGACCACGGCGACGACCCCGAGCAGCCCAGCGCGCGCGGAGACATCGTACAGCTCGAGGTAGGCGAGTGACTTCGAGTCGGGCGAGAACGAGAAGTCCTGCACCCGCTCGCCCACCTTGCGTCCGGGGCCACCCTTGGCCGGCCCGAGAAAAAGGTCTCCGAGCAGCTCTGGCCGACCGCCTTCGGTGCGCGCCAGCCATTTGCCGTCGGGAGAGAAGGCGAAGCCATTGTTCCCTTCCGCGAGCTTGACCGGCGCCATCGAAGGCGCCGAGGCGAGGAAGAGATCGTAAGTGGAGCGCGCCACTTCACTGCGCTGCGCGAACGCGACCTCCTGCGAGTCGGCGGAGATGGTGTAATCCCCCACCTGGTCGGCGAGCTTGTGGGGGACGTCGTCCTTGTCCAGTGCGATGTGGAAGAGGCCTCCTGCGGCGGAGAGCCTTCGCTTGAAGAACAGCCGCTTGCCGTCGGGCGCGAACTGGACGGTCGAGACCTCTCCCGAAACGGCCTTGAACGGGCCGCCCGGCAACGGGCCTACCTTGAGGGTGCCGCCATCGACGAAAGCCACCCGCTTCGAATCGGGGCTGGCGAGGACATAGCTGACCTCGGAACCGAGCTTGGCAGCGCTGTTTCCCTGAAGATCAAAGGCCTGGAGCTCCCCCGACTGGTTGATCGGATTGTAGCCGCCGAGAAAGAGGACCCAGCGCGAGTCGCCCGTGAACAGATAACCGCCGGGGACGTTGGTGACCCCATTGCCGAGTTTTCGCGACTCGCCTCCCGCGAGCGCCACCAGGTGCAGCTCGCCGATCACCATCTGCGGTGGAATGCCATCCAGCCGAGGCTTCTGGGCATCGACCAGATAAGTGCCGAACTTGCCGTCGGGAGTGACCCTCAAGTCGAGCGCCGTCCCGGTGGCCACCACCGCTCCGATGCCCCCGACGCCGTTGCGAGGCGCGCCAGGCCGGTCCGAGACCTTGGTCTTGTTGCAGCCGCTGACGCCCAGAAGGCCCACGGCGACGAGGCCCGCGAGGGCGAGGCTACGGCTGAGGTCTCGGCGCGGAAGGAAAGACTGTGACCGGCGGCACCGCGGCTGCGTGAACGGAAGGATCACCCGGGAGCTCCTTGGGAAAGGTCTGCAAAGGGGACACGGTGGAAAGCCAACCGGCGAAGGCTTCGCTGGCGCGACGCGCGTAGAAGGCCCGCTTGTCGGCCTTCTTCACCCGGCCAGGCAGCGGCGGGAAAAGGCCATAGATGACGTTGGTAGGCTGGTGGGGGTAGCCGTCGGGGTGCGCTTCCCCGGTGATGTGACGATAGAGCGCGCCCATCGCTGTGGTGGCCGGAGGGGGAACGAACGGGGTGCCGCTCAGCCGCGCCGCCACCGCCAGCGCCACCAGGTAGCCACAGGCGGCCGACTCGACGTAACCCTCGACGCCGGTGATCTGCCCGGCGAAGAAGAGGCGGGAATCGGTCTTCAGCGAAAGGTCGGGCGCGAGCAGCCGCGGCGAGTCGATGAAGGTATTGCGGTGAATCTGTCCGAGCCGCACGAACTCGGCGTTCTCGAGCCCGGGAATCAGCTTCAGCACCCGCCGCTGCTCTGGCCAGGTGAGCCGGGTCTGAAAGCCGACCAGGTTGTACGAGGTCCCGGCGCGGTCTTCCATCCGCAGCTGCACTACCGCGTGGGGACGCTGGCCCGTCCGCGGGTCGCGCAGCCCCACCGGCTTCATCGGTCCGTGGGCGAGCACCTCGTCGCCCCGATCGGCCATCACTTCGAGCGGAAGGCACCCTTCGAAGTACTTCGGCTCTTCGAACGCATGGGGCACCACCTTCTCGGCGGCCCGCAGCTCGGTGACGAAGCGCAAGTACTGGGCTTGGTCCATCGGAAGGTTGAGGTAGTCGGCTCCCTCGCCCTTGTCGTAGCGACTCTGTCGAAAGGCGATCGTCTCGTCGACCGAATCCGCGGCGACGATCGGCGCGAGCGAATCATAGAAATAGAGCTTCTCGCCCACGTGCGCGACCAGCTCGGCGGTGAGGGCCTCGGAGGTGAGGGGGCCGGTGGCCACCACGGTCAATCCTTGCGGCAGCCGCTCGACCTCGCCCGCCACCCGGGTCACGTTGGCGCTCGTGTTCAGCCTTTCCCCGACCGCGCCCGAGAATAGCTCACGGTCGACGGCAAGCGCATCGCCCGCGGGAACCCGATGCTGATCAGCGCACCCGAGAATCACCGAGCCCAGGCCCCGCAGCTCGTGATGCAGCATCCCGATTGCGCTCTCGGGGTTGTCGGAGCGCAGAGAGTTGCTGCAGACCAGCTCAGCCGGCTGATCCGTTCGGTGGGCCGGAGAGCGCTTCTGCGGCTTCATTTCCAGAAGGTTGACGGAAATGCCCCACCGCGCCAGTTGATAGGCGCACTCGCTGCCCGCCAGTCCTGCCCCGATGACCGTGACTCTGTTTGAGTTTTGCACGCTCATCTCGCCATAGCACCGCCGTGGCGAACGCGGAAGCAGGCCGCCTGCTTGCCCGACGGGCAGGTTCAGCACGGTTTGCTCCACCGTCGCCTTTCGCATCACGGTTTCGTCCCTATCTTTCGGCGAATCAAAACCCTTTCCAAAGGCCCCAGGCTCCATGACTCGAGCGACCGACGTCCAGAACATCCGCGAGCTGCTCCAGCGCCGACGCCGCGATGTCCTCGAAACTTCGAGAGGCGCGCGCCGAGAAGTCGAGTCGCTCCACGACTCCGAAAAAGACCCCGAATACGAGGAGGGCGCTCAGACCGAGCTCGCCGATTATACCCTCTCCTCAATCCTCGAGACCCAGCGGCGCGAGGTGGAGCTGATCGACGGTGCGCTCCGCAGGATGGACGAAGGGGTGTTCGGCTTCTGTATCGACTGTGCCGAGGAGATCTCGGTCGGTCGCCTCGAGGCGCTGCCTTTCGCGCTGCGCTGCGAGGAGGACGCGGAGGCTCGAGAAGCAGACCGGAAGGCTTCGGGCGAGCTCAGACTGCCCTCACTGTGAAGCGACCAGGCCAACCGAAGCCAGGTCCGCGTTCACGGCGCGGACCTTGACCCGAACAAACCCTGCTAATCGCCTTCCTTCTGCAAGACCACGAACCGATAATTCTCGAGTTCGTTCTGACCCGCGGTGTAGAGCACCGTCAGGAGCACGTCATACGGAATTTTCCGGTCCCCCACCACTGAGAGCTCGTGGCTGAAAGGTGCGGCCGGGTTGCGCTCGGCGATGAACTTCAGCTTCGCGACTTCCTTCTTCAACGCCTGATCCAGGGGAACAATCAGGCGGCCTTGCATCACGTTCGCCGGTACCTGGCCGCCGGCGAGGTTGACCACGGTCTTGTCGCCGACCAGCACGTGTCGCGGCGTGATCGTCACCGCCACGGTGTCCTTGGGCGTCGCCCGGGTGGTGGAGATCGGCGGCCGAACGTCCTCGGAGGAGGTCATCGCCACGGAAGAGGCCGAATACGACTTCAGCAAGAACACCAGGATGATGGTCATCATGTCCATCATCGCGGTGATGTTGAGTTCCTTGATCTCTCCAGCGGCCTCGCGCTCCTTGCGCTTCTTCCGGGCCATCGCCTGGCGGAACATCAGCCGCTGGCGGTCCTCGTCTTTTATCTCCACGTGCGCAGGGGCCATGGCCTAGAACGCTCCGAGGGTGACGTCGGGAAAGAGCAATTTCTTGTCGGTGCCGAAGGTCTCTCGACAGGCGTCCATCGTCGCCACCAGCGCCTCGTACGGAATCTCGTTCTGCGCCGCGACGATCACCTTGGTCTCGGCGGGAAATTCCTTCTTGATGCTGATCATCTGCGCGTTGAGGGCGTTGAAGTCAAAGCTGCCATCAGCCTTCTTGGGGATGGTAGGGGCGCCCTGCCCCGGAGCCGCTCCCGTGGCGCCCGCTGCGGTCTGTCCAAGCACCCCGCCAGTGGCGGCGACGTAGAACCCCTTGTTGGAAATTCCGACCGTGAGCAGCAGCTTGGGGCTGTTGGGGTCTTCCGCCCCTGCCCCCGCCGACGCTCCACCGTAGTTGGGCGCATTGACGTTGAGGATGCCGAAGGTCGCCAAGCCGGTCATCGACAACAGCATGAAGATGATGAGGTTCATGAGGATGTCGAGGTAGGGGACGATGTTCAACTCGCCCGCTTCCTCTTCCTCTTTCGGCCTCAGCTTCCGCTTCGAGTAGTAGAAGGCCATCGAAAGCGCGCTTAGGCGCCCTTCTCGTAGTCCATCGCGCTCGTCACCCCGGCGCTGCTGCGGGAGAGAAGATTCTCCAGCTTCAGCGCATTGAGCTCGACCACTTCGATCATTCGCTTCGAATACGCGGTGAGGAAGAGGTGGAACACGATGCAGGTCACCGCGATGCCCAGACCGAAGGCGGTGTTGTTCATCGCTTCCGAAATACCAGCAGAGAGCAGCGCCTGCTTCTGGTCGGCAGGGACGTTGCCGAGAGACTTGAAGGTGCCGATCAGACCGATGATGGTTCCGATCAGACCGAACAGGGTCGCAATGTTGGCGAGCGACCACAGCCACGGAATGCGAGTCATCACCGGAGGCGTGTACTCGAGAATCGCCTCTTCGACCGCCTTGGCGATCTCCATCTCCCCCTTGTTGGCGCGGGTGAGGCCGGCGCGAATCACCCGGGCCAGCGGCGCGTTCGGTGCCGCGCCACAGAGTTTCACTGCCCGGTCCACGTTGCCAGTGAGCACCAGCTTGGTGACCTGCTCCATGAACGGCGGCGCGTTCAGGTTGTACTTGAACATCAAGGTCACGATCCGCTCGATGATCACCGCCACCGCGCAGGCCAACCAGAAGATGTTCACGAACATGAAAGGGCCACCCTCCTTGAAGAATCCGACGAGGGTGTCCTTGAAGCTTCCACCGCCTGCCCCAGCATGGGGCGCCGCGGTCGAGACCACATCCACGAGGTGGGTCAGCACAGTACTGGCGCTCATCGACGTTTGGATCCTTTGCGAAAGGAAAGCCGTTTCGCGTTTTTAGTTCTGCCCATGGGGGCTGTCAACAGAATGGTCACCGCTAGATCCTTGGAATTCCTACGCGTTTCCCGACATGTCGGGTGCTGCGACAGCCGGGACTGCCACCCCGCTCGGGGGTGCGATCAGCCCTTCCGCGTTTTCCAGCTCACGACGATAGCCGCATTCCTTGTTCGGGCACACGATATAGGGACCGTCGCGCTTGGAGTATTTTTGTAGCAAGTACGGCGAGCTGCACTCCAGGCAAGTTTCGGGAAGCGGTCGGTCCCAGGCCGCGAACTTGCAGTCCGGATACCGGTGGCAGCTGAAGAACACCTTGCCCCGCTTGCTCCGGCGCTCCGAGAGGTATCCGACCTTGCACTCCGGGCAAGCGACCCCGATCGAGAGCGGCTTCGAGGTCTTGCACTCCGGGTAGCCAGAGCAGGCCATGAACCGGCCGAACTTGCCGCGCTTGATCACCATCGGCTTGCTGCACTTCTCGCAGATCTCGTCGGTGGTCTCTTCTTCGAGCACCTTCAGGACCCCGTCGACCATCTTGAAGTCGCGGGTGTTCTTGCAGTTGATGTCCGGGTTGTTGTACCCGCTGCAGGCGAGGAAGCGGCCCATCTTCCCCCACTTGATCACCATCGGGCTCTTGCACTTCTCGCAGACCACGTCGGTGGGGGTTTCTTCCCGCTTCACGTCGCGCATCTCGATCTCGGCGCGCGCGAGGTGTTCCTTGAACGGGCCATAGAAGTCGTGGAGCACCCGCTTCCATTTCGCTTCGCCCACGGAAATCTTGTCGAGCTGCTCTTCCATCCCAGCGGTGAACTGAATGTCCATCTCCGTGGGGAAGGCCTTCACCAGCTCTTCAGTGCAGATCTGACCCAGCTCGGTGGGACGAAAGCGACCTTCCATCTTCTCGACGTACTTCTTGTCCTGAATCACCGAGAGGATCGAGGCATAGGTCGACGGTCGACCGATGCCCTTGTCTTCCAGTTCCTTGACCAGAGTGGCCTCGGAGAATCGCGGTGGAGGCTGGGTGAAGTGCTGCTCGTCGATCAACTGAAGCAGCTTGAGCACCTCTCCCTCGGTGAGCACCGGTAGCTCCCAGGGAGCGTCCTCTTCGTCTTCTCCGGCGAGCTTGGCCTTCTCTCGCTCGGCTTCTTCTTCGGGGGTGACGAAGGCGCCGTAAACGGCAAGGTAACCGGGAAACTTCAGGGTCGAGCCGCTGGCGCGGAAGGTGGCCCGGCCGGCATTGATGTCGGCCGACGTCTGGTCGTAGATCGCCGGCTTCATCTGACAGGCGACGAACCGGTTCCAGATCAATTCGTAGAGGCGGAACATGTCCGGCTCGATGAACGCCTTCACCTTGTCGGGAGGATAGTCGAGTGCGGTGGGGCGAATCGCCTCGTGGGCATCCTGAGCACTCTTCTTCGACTTGTAGATCACCGGTTCAGGAGGCAGATACTCGGCGCCGTAACGGGTGCCGATCATCTCCCGAACCGCGGTGACCGCATCGGCCGAGAGCCGCACCGAGTCGGTCCGCATGTAAGTGATCAAGGCGACGTTGCCCTCTTCGCCCAGCTCGACCCCTTCATAGAGCCTCTGCGCCAGGGTCATCGTCTTCTTGGCGGTGAAGTGCAGCCGGTTGGCCGCCTCTTGCTGCAGCTTCGAGGTGATGAACGGCGCCGAGGCATTGCGACGGCGCTCGCGCCGGTCGACCTTGGTGAGGGTGAAGGTGGCGTTCTTGATCTCGGCGACGAGTGCGGCGGTGCCAGCACCATCGACCAGCTCGGCCTTCTTGCCGTCGACCTTCGAAAGCCGCGCCCGAAACGGAGGAGGCGTTCCGGACTCGAGGTTGGCCTCCAGGGTCCAGTATTCCTGAGGCACGAAGGCCTTGATCTCGGTTTCGCGCTCGACCACCAGCCGCACCGCCACCGACTGGACCCGGCCGGCAGAGAGCCCCCGGCGGACCTTCTTCCAGAGAATGGGAGAGATCTGATAGCCGACCAGCCGGTCGAGAATACGCCGGGCCTGCTGCGAATCGTAGGTGGCGCGGTTGAGCTCGCGGGGCACCGCCATCGCTTCCTTGATCGCCTTCTTGGTGATCTCGTTGAACATCACCCGATAGGTCTGGTCATGGTGAATCTCATCGCTGATGTGCCAGGCAATCGCCTCGCCTTCGCGATCAGGGTCGGTGGCGAGGTAGACCTTGTCGGCGAGCTTCGCCTGCTTCTTGATCTCGTCGAGGACCTTTTCCTTCCCCTTCACCACCTCGTACTGGGGCTTGAAGTCTCGCTCGAAGTCGATCCCCATCTTGCTCTTCGGCAGGTCCTTCACGTGGCCAACGGAAGCCTTCACCGTGTAGCCGACGCCGAGGTACTTCTTGATCGTCTTCGCCTTGGCCGGAGACTCCACCACCACCAGGTAGCGGGGCTTGCCGGGTTTGCGGAATTTCTCGACGGGCGCCAGGTCTGCTTCGACGACCGCGAGGACCTTCGTCGCCTTCTTCGGCGCGGCCTTTCCCTTCGCTTTCGCCTTCGCCGGGCTCTTCGACGCCAGGGCGCGGGCCACCTTGCCCTTCGGAAGTGCCTTCTTCGCCTTGGCCGCGGCCTTGGCGCTCGGCTTCTTGGTCGGGGGCAGCGCGTCGGCGATTGCGGCGGTCTTCTTCGTCTTCAGGGCCATCGGTCTCCTCAGATTTTTTCGTACCGCTTACCAGGGTGCTGCACCACCAACCCCATCAACTCCAGCTCGCACAGCGCGCTGCTCAACTTTCCCGACTTCAACTTCGAGGCGGCCAGAACCTGATCGAAGTCGCTGGGCGAACGCGACAGCGCTTCATAAGCCACCCGGGCGTCGGGCGATGCTTCCTTCCACAGTTCGGTCTGCATCGGCTGCGGCAACAGGGCCGGGGAAGGCGCTCGGACCGCCGCCCAGACGTCCGTTGCTCCGAGGCAGAGAGTGGCTTCGCCTTTCTGAATCAGGAGATTGCACCCCGTCGCCGCTTCGTTGCGCGCGTCACCGGGCAACGCCAGCACCGGCCGACCCTGGGCCCGCGCATAGGAGCTCGTATACAGCGCCCCCGATCGGGTGCCGGCGCGCAGCACCAGCACTGCATCCGAAGCGCCGGAGATGAGCCGATTGCGCCGGGGAAAGGTGCTTCGATCGGCGCGCACCCCGGGCGGCAGCTCGCTGAAGCAAACGGCTCCGTGAGCGACCAGGTGCGGCACCAGCTGCGCCTGGGCAGGGTCGAGCTGGTCGAGCGCTGACCCGAGAAAAGCCCACGTCTCTTGCCCTTGGTCGACCGCCCCGAGGTGGCAGGCGCGGTCCACGCCCTCGGCCGCCCCGGAGACCACCCCCACCCCACCCGCCGCGACCTCCGAAGCGAAGGCTCGGGCGGTGAGCAGAAACCCTGCATCGGGGTGCCGGCTCCCCACCATCGCCACCCGCCTGCGGGGCGAACCGAGAGGGCCAGTACTGAAAAGCAACGGCGGAGCGTCGGCCACCTCTGCGAGTCGCGAGGGATAGTTCGCGTCACCGATGAACGAGATCGTCATCTTTGCCGCCGCGGCCTTCTCTCGAACCCGGTCGGCCAGCTGCCCGACCGACTGAACTTGACCGAGCGACTCCCGAACCGCCGCGGGCAGCTTCAACGCCCCCAC
Organism: Myxococcales bacterium; assembly: GCA_043755105.1. Taxonomy (GTDB): domain Bacteria; phylum Myxococcota; class Myxococcia; order Myxococcales; family Myxococcaceae; genus JAYUUC01. The sequence goes on along the minus strand of JAYUUC010000311.1, from coordinate 2,125 downwards.
CCACTGCTGCACCGGCGCTTCGGCGAGACCGACCAGGCCACCCGTGGCAACGCGAAGGGCCTCGAGTGTCTTCCGGCCCACCCCGGGTACCGCCCAGAGCCCCAGCCACGCTTCGCGTTCGGCCGGCGGTATCTCAAGTGACTGATTCGACGACATGGCCCTCGTCCTCCTCGTCAGCGAGCCCTATATAAAGGAGGGGGCCGACTCGAAGGTGGGCGGTTCTATAAATGCGCTTCCCAAGGCCGGTCAAGAGAAGCTGCAGAGCGGACCGGACGAGCAAGCCCTTCGAAGGGCCCGTCCGGGGTCTGTCAAACTCCTGACTTCCCTGGGAAATTTAACCTGAGGCAGGCCGTCAGACCGCTCAGCGCAACGACGCGCTGACCTGCCCGGTGCGTGCGCGCATCTCCACCCGGTCGCCCTTTTCGACCTCGCGCAACGAGCGGGTGAGCAGGCAGGTGGTGGCCTTTTCCTTCACGTCGACCGCCATGCACGAGGCGATCGGCTCGGTAGGAAAGCGGGCATCGTGCGATCGAGAGGGCTTATCGAATTCGCCGCCGCGGTCGCCCTGGCGAATCACGGTGAAGGTATTGCCGACCTGAACCCCGTCTGCACTTCCCCGATCGACGACCACCAGGTGGTGTTCGCCGAGCAGCCAGAGATCAGGCGTCAGCGAAGCGGCGACGAAGCCAGTGAGCTCGCGCTCGTTCGGCCTTGGGCTGACCGCCTTGCTCAGCTGCTCGCCATACGGACCAATCAGGTCGCCGCGACGAATCTCGTCCCAGGAGTCGACCAGCACCGCGGTGACCAGCCCATCCGAGAGAGTGAGGACCTTCACCGACCCCAGAAACTGAGTCACGAAGCCGAAGTGCGCGCCGGTGATCGGGTGGTCGACCTGGGCGAGCGTCTTGAAGACCACGTAGCGGTCGCCGACCTTGGCGCTCCCGTGATTCTTGAACGAGAGGTACACGGTGTCCGGGGCCGAGAGCATGTCGCGCTCGGAGAACGAGCTGTCGATGTGCCCGCTCTCGTCGAGCTCTTTCGAGGTGACGAAGCCGACTTGATTGACGTGCGTCTGGTTGGAGTGGGGCTGGTAGCCGATCTTACCGCTGACGTGGACCTTCTCGAGGTCCGCTTCACTCACCATCTCTCCCGGGCTGACCTCGTCGTCGCTCGAGCTGGGGCCGTTTTTCCCGGCGGTCCCGCTGCCGACTTCGATCTGGGTGGGCACCTCTTCGCCCGCGGGACCGAAGCGGACCAGATTGCCAGGGTAGATCCAGTGGGGGTTGGCAATCTCCGGGTTGTAGGACCAGACCTTGGGCCAGTACCACGGCGTCCCCAGGTAGCGCTGAGAGAGGTCCCAGAGCGTGTCGCCCTTCACCACGGTGTGGACTTCGCCGGGGGCGCTGTTCTTCCCCGAGGGGACTCGAACCTTGTCGGGGCGCTCGGAGCTTGCGGGAGGGGCATCGACCACTTCCGCCCCGCCGGACTCGCCGGGGTCAGGCGCTCCGACGTTCTCGTCTTCTGCCGGGGCCTCGGCTGCATCTGCGGCGGCCGGAGCGGGCACAGCGGGAGCGGGCCGCTTGGCGTCGCGCGCAAGTGCGGCGACCGGAACAAAGGCCTGCAGGGTCATCAGAGCGGCGAGAACTCGACGGCGCATCGGTGCTCCTCATCAAGAATGCAAAAGCGTTCAGGGACTGCGAGCGGTGACCGTTCCGTGGATCGCGGCCAACCGGTGCTGGGCCTGGGCGGCGGCGGCCGTCCCCGGATACGAGCCCATCAATTTCGAAAATGCGGCGCGCGCTTCGGCGGGCTGATTGAGCCGCGTCCGGCACTCGCCGAGCTTGAGCAGCGCATCTGCCACTGCGTCTCCCGCGGGATAAGTCGCAATCAGAGCCTCGAAGGCCCGGGCGGCCTCGCTGTCGTTCTGCAAGCCGATCAGTCCGACGCCGCTGAAATAGAGCGCATTGTCTGCCTTGGTGTGGCGAGGGTTATCGGCAGCGAACCGCTGCAACTTCTCGACGCCGCCGAGCAGATTTCCGGTCTTCAGCGCCTGGAGCCCATTCTCGAACATCGCGTCGCCGATCGCGGGGTCGAGATTCTCTTCGCGCTCGGGAGCATTGGCTTT
>JAYUUC010000310.1:0-5236 GCA_043755105.1 Myxococcales bacterium | reverse complement strand
GACGAGCTTCACCACGGGGTACCGCTGGGCGACCGGCTGTTTCAGTTCGACTTCGGCGTTCTCGCGGCCGAGGTCTGCGAGGACCTCTGGAGCGCCGACGGCCCGATTCGCAGGCGCTGCTATTCCGGCGCCGAGCTGGTGGTCAACCTCTCGGCGAGCCCGTTTCGGGTGGGGGTGACGCAGACCCGAAGAGAGATGATCTCCACCCGGGCGTCCGACCACCAGTGCACCCTCGCTTACGCCAATGCGGTGGGGGCGAACGACGGGCTGATCTTCGACGGGGGCGGCTACCTCAATCAAAACGGCAAGGGAATGGTGGAGGCGCCGCGCTTTCGCGAAGGGCTGACGTGCGGGGTGGTGGACCTCGATCGCACCTCGCGGCTGCGCTCGGAGAACACCACCTGGCGTCTGGACCGCGAGGCCTACCTGCAGAAGCACCCCAAGGTGGCGACGGTCGAGGTGCCGCATGCGGTGTTCCGGTCCCGGCGGGAGATGCTTCATTACCCGCTGCCGGCGAAGCGGAGCTTCTTTCTTCCTCCCTCCGAGGCGAGGCGGAGCCCGAAGGAAGAGCTCTGCGAAGATCTGCTCGATGCGCTCGCGCTCGGGGTGGGCGACTACTTCGAAAAGACCCGGGCCTTCAAGTCGATCGGCATCTCGCTCTCGGGCGGCCGGGACTCGCTGCTGACGCTGCTGATTGCGCACCGCTACGCGACCCGGGTGCGGCCGGATAACCCGGGCTCGTTGATTCATACCTTCTACATGCCGACCCGGTTCTCCTCGGAGCAGACCCGGGAAGCGGCGGAGACGATCGCTCGCGAGCTGGGGGTGGGTTTCCAGGTGCTCTCGATCGACGAGGCGTTCGAGCGGGAGCGGGAAGCGGCGCGGCAGATGCTGGGGGAGGGCGGTCAGCTGACCCCGGTCACCGAGCAGAACATCCAGGCCCGGCTGCGGGCCCAGCGGATGTGGAACTGGGCCAACTCCTCTGGGGGGCTTTTCCTCCAGACCGGAAACATGAGCGAGAAGGCGGTCGGCTACACCACAGTGGGCGGGGACCTGATGGGGGCGCTGGCGGTGATCGCCAACCTGCCGAAGACGGTGGTGATGTACCTGCTCGAGTACCTCGCCGCGGCGCATGGCTACGAAGGCATTGCTCTGGTGACGGCCCAGCCGGCGGGCCCCGAGCTGGCCCCGAACCAGCGGGGCGAAGACGAGCTGATGCCGTTTCCGATTCTCGATGCCTGCTTTCATCTCTTCGCCGGGGAGAAGCTCACTCCGGCCGAGCTGGAGCAGGTGCTGGGCGCGATGTTCCCTGAGGTGGGGCATGCGCAGCTCCACGGCCACGTGAACAAGTTCGTCCGGCTGTTCACCCAGTCGATCTACAAATGGGTCCAATCACCGCTTTCCTTGCATGTCGGCAATCTCGATCTCGACCGCGAGCGGGCGCTGCAGCTTCCGGTGGTCAGCGGTCCGGACTGGTACCAGCGCTGAGAGGAGACTGTCCACCCGGCGATCAGAATCGGGGGAGCCGCTGGTGACTCTGTGGGCGTCGGGCTAGGAGTCCTCCAGTCAACCTCCTCGCTCAGGCGGCGCGCGTGCTGTCCCTTTGGTCGATCTGGACGTGGTTCGAAATCGGGGTGCTCACCATCGGCGGCTTCTTCGTCCAGCTGCTGCTCTGGGTGTTGACCGTTCCGTTCGACCATCGGCGCGCGGTGGTGGGAAGGGCATTTCGGCTGGTGGGGGTTAATTCCGCCCGGCTCACGCCGCTGTGGCGTTTCTCGGTATCCGGGCCGCTGCCGGAGCGCTCGCCGCGGAAGACGGTGGTGGTGAGCAACCACGAGAGCAACCTCGACCCGTTCTTGATTTCGCTGCTCCCCTGGGAAATGAAATGGTTGAGCAAGGCGGTGCTGTTCAAGGTTCCCTTCGTCGGCTGGAGCATGTGGCTCGCCGGGGACGTGGGCATCAAGCGAGGGGTGAGCTCGAGCGCGGCTGACGCGATGAAGGACTGCGCCCGCTGGCTGGAGCGGGGAATGCCGGTGATGATTTTTCCGGAAGGAACTCGATCCAAGACTCCCGAGCTGTTGCCGTTCAAGGACGGCGCGTTCCGCCTGGCGATCGAGACCGGAGCCGAGCTGCTGCCGATCGCCATCCACGGAACCCGGACCGCGCTCCCCAAGCACTCCTGGCGGTTCGGGAGGTCCAATGCGCAAGTGACCGTGGGAAAGGCTATTTCCACCGAGGGAATGACCCTGGCGGACGTGGAGCGGCTGAAGGCAGAGGCGCGAGCCCAGATCGAAGGGCTGCGAGCAGAGCTGGGCGCAGCGCTGGCCGGTGGGCGCCCGACCCGGGCGGGTCAAACCGGTCCCAGGGTCGAAGTGGAGTGAAGGGAAGTGAGAGGCTGTGGCACCGCTCTCACAAACCCAGACCACATTCGCGCCGTCCAACCACAGACGTAAGCACAATCAATTCCGTGACTTTAATTAGACGGACCTTGAGTAGACCTTGCTTATGTTTTTCATTTGGATGCTTGTCTTTGATTTTTCCTGGCGTATGCTTAGTTCAAGTCTCTGTGTAAGAGCAGCCCCGGGGAAAGCCCTGGTACGCAAAGTCGCTGGGCTAGAAGAATGAAGAGCGGAGGAGCCGATTTTCGGACGGGCTGCGCGGCTTTCAGGTCGACGCGAGCGCGTCTTCGATTGCCAACACCAGCTCGGGCGCGTCGGGAGGAACGTCGGGGGCAAAGCGGGCCACGGCCACGCCGCTTCGGTCCAAGAGAAACTTCTCGAAGTTCCAGAGGATCTCGGCCGGCCCGCCGTGCACGACTCCGTAGGCAGAGAGCTTGGCTCGGAAGTCGCTGCCGGGCAGGGGGCGGGCCACTGGCTGCTCCGAGATGAGCTGTGCATAGAGCGGATGCTGACCTTGTCCCTTGACCACGATCTTCGAGAACAGGGGAAAGGTGACGTCGAAAGAAGTCGAGCAGAAGGCTTTAATCTCTGCCTCGCTTCCCGGCTCCTGGCCCCCGAACTCGTTGGCCGGGAAGGCCAGCACCTCGAAGCCCTGGTCCCGGTACTTGCGATAGGTCGCCTCCAGCGCTTCGTACTGCGGGGTGAGCCCGCATTTGGAGGCGACGTTGACAACCAGACGCACCTTCCCGCCGTAGGCCGCCAGGGTGGTGTCATGACCGTCGACGGTGCGGACCGCAATGGACTCGATGGAACTCGGCAAGGTGTACGCCTCGAAAGTGGAAGGGACCGAGGCGGGCGAGGCCCGCCCAGGAGGAAGCGGAGATAACTCGCGTGCTCAGGTGCCGCCGCAAAATGACGGCAGAATCACGACTCGCGGCGCCCCCAAGGGGTTGAGCGCACCTCTCGCCCACGATGGGCTCCTCGGTTGCCCGTGCGCCTTCGACGCAAGAATGGCGAGCGGTCGCCGCGTGGCCATCTCCGAGGGTGCTCCGGGAATCAGCGCTGAACCAGCGCGTCCCTGCCTCCCTGCTTGGCCTTGCGACAGGCGGCTTCCGCCGCCTCGAGCAAGTTCCCCGGCGGCTCGCCCTCGCGCAGCCCGGCGAGTCCGATCGAGACGGTCAGTCGGTAGTCCCCGAACGCCGAGGCGTGGAGCGTCTGGGAGACGAGCTTCCTCAGCTTGCCTGAGGTGCGACACGCTTGATCGAGCGTGCAGCCCTCAAGCACCACCGCGAATTCATCGCCTCCGACCCGGCCAATCGGTCCGCGGCCGTCGATCACCGCGGAGACCTTCGCAGCCAACCACCCGAGGGCCACGTCGAGGGCGTCTCGACCCTGCAAGTCGTTGTGTTCCTGGAGCTCGTCGACATCGAGGTGGAGCAGACAAAGCGGCTGTCCGGCCCGCCGGGATCGAGAGATCGCCGCGGCGAGCAGCTGCTCGAAGTGGTCGCGCTTGAAGGCCCCGGTGAGGAGATCGATGTGAGGAGCGCGGTCGCTCACTCCTCGGCGATCTTCCGGCTCTTCTTCTCTGCCCGTTCGAACCCTTCGTAGTGGCGGATGGCGTCCTCACCGACCTTCTGGATGTTCTGGTTGTTGAGGTAGGCGGAGATCGGCGCTGCCAGCAGCGGGACCGCACGGCCCAACACCTTGAGGCCGCCTTCCTCGAGCAGCCGGCCCATCACCTTGCCGAGCACCTTGGGGCCGGCGCGTCGGATCGGCCCAACACCGCTGGCGTATCCGAAGAGGTCGAGCAGCTCCTTCCTCGATCGGTCCGCCTTGAGGTTGACCTTGTAGACGGTGGCCACGTCGACCAGCAGCAGCAGCTCGAGCCACGCCATCACCAGCAGATCCGCCGGCACCGAGGCCACCCCGAAGACCCCGCTCACCCCTCCCACGACACTGGCCATTCCTTTGCGCGCGTCGATCAAGTGCTGGGCGATTTCTCGCGGGCTCGCGGTGGGGTAACGGCGCTGGAGCTCGTCGACCCTCTTCCGGGCCTGCCCCAGCTCCTTGAGCACCAGGTCAGAGAGCCGGCTGTTGCCCAGCCTCTTCAGCCCGCGAGGAGTGAGCACCTTGAGAACCTCGAGCCTGGCTTTGACTCGGTCTTTGATCGTCATGTCAGTACCCGTGTTCGGCGAGATAGAGATCGACCAGCGCGCCTTCCTCGAACCAGACCTGATTGAGTACCGACTTGAACCACCGAGACTCGGGGCTGGCGGCGCGAATCTCCAGCAGCACCCGGTCCGTCGCGGAGTCCATCACCGCCGCGCGCGAGAGGCAGGCGCCGGTGGCTTCACCGCCGAAGCCTCCTTCGAGACAGACCTCGTCGCCGGGAGCGAGCTTGCGCGCGTAGAGCTGGCCGAGATACCGCGCCTCGTCACAGCTCCCCCGCGCCGCCGAGCGACCGAAGCGAACGCACCGGCTTTGAAGGGGCGCTTTGATCTCCGGAGCCCCTTCGTAAAAGCTGCCTGCGCCCCGCTCCCGGCGCGGTTGCTCGTCGTGTAGGCAGGCGGAGACCAACAAACAAACGACGGCAAAGAAGAGGGGCGGGCCGAAGGTCATCGCCTTTCATCTTAGTCCAAGCCGTCGCTGCTACAGTGGGCGTCGGGAGGGGGGTAGGTGAGGGTTGTCCCTCGACAAGCTCGGGATGACCGGGGACGGCTTATCGATGTGGAGCGGCCTGCCTGTCGATGTGGAGCGGCCTGCCTGTCGATGTGGGGCGGGCCTGCTTGTCGATGTGGGGCGGGCCTGCTTGTCGATGTGGGGCGGGCCTGCTTGTC
>JAYUUC010000309.1:0-15046 GCA_043755105.1 Myxococcales bacterium | reverse complement strand
GAAGTCCCACGACCGGAAGCTGGACCTGGGCAGGCGCTCATCAAGATTACTTTGACCACTATCTGCGGCACCGATGTGCACATTCTGAAGGGCGAATACCCGGTGAAACCGGGCCTGGTAGTCGGCCACGAACCGGTCGGCATCATCGAGGCGCTCGGACCTGGGGTGACGGGCTACAAGAAGGGAGATCGCGTGATCGTCGGGGCAATCACCCCGTGTGGACAATGCCGAGCCTGCCTCTCCGGTTCTGGTGCGCAATGCAGTCATGGAGCGGAGCATTACGAGGCGATGGGTGGTTGGCGGTTCGGCAACACCCTGAATGGCTGTCAGGCCGAGTACGTGGTTGTTCCCGATGCCCAGGCGAACCTCGCCAGGATTCCCGACGAATTGAGCGATGAAGATGTGATCCTTTGCCCAGACATCATGTCCACGGGTTTCGCCGCGGTCGAGCGTGCGAAGGTCCGAGTCGGGGACACCGTGGCCGTCTTCGCCCAAGGGCCGATCGGCCTCTGTGCGACCGCAGGGGCCCGACTCTCTGGCGCTTCCCTCGTCATCGGCATCGATACGGTTCCGACCCGGCTCGAGATGGCGAAACGGCTCGGTGCCGATGTCGTCCTCAACCCCAAGGAACAGGATGTGGTGGCCGCCATCAGGAAGATGACCGGCGGGGGTGTAGATGTGGCTGTCGAGGCACTCGGGCAGCAGACCACTTTCGAGGACGCACTTCGAAGCTTGAGGCCCGCCGGCACACTCTCCAGCGTGGGGGTCTATTCCGGCCACCTGAATGTACCGCTCGACGCGATTGCAGCCGGGCTCGGGGACCATACGGTCGTCACGACACTCTGCCCCGGGGGCAAGGAGCGCATGCGCCGCCTGATGAGCGTCGTCCAGGCCAAGCGCTTTCCAGCCCGCGACCTGCTGACCCATTCATTTCGGCTTGATCAGATTGAAGAAGCGTACAGCCTTTTCGGGGCCCAGCGCGATGGCGTTCTGAAAGTCGCGATTCGCCCCTAGCAGCAGCCCTTTGCAGCGTGCTTCCCGCATGGGGTTTGGCATGAAGCGCGAGGCCACGGGTTACGGCAGTTCATTCGCCACGAACTGTGGCTCCGCACCCTTCAATCGAGGGTGACATCGCTTGCATAGATTGCGTTTCTGCTGCGGGACACGCAGAAACTGCGCATGGGCAACGAGCACACGCGCTCGGCAGGTGAACGCACCGACCTGCAGAAGGCGCACAATTCGGGGCTTCTCGTCATGTGGCACTTACTTTGCTTTTCACAGCGGGCATGAACCCAAACCTTCGCATCGCCTATCGCCACCTACCGCCGTCGGAAGCCCTCAACGCTTGCATCGCCGACGAGGCGCTCCTCCTCGAGACCCACTACGGGCATCCGATCGCCTGTCACGTAACCATCGAATCCTCGCGATTCGCTCATCCAAAGCGCTGCCGGGTACGGGTCGGTGTCTCCGTGCGAGGAAAAGCGCTGGTCGCTGATCGTTCTTCCTTCGAGCACGACGGGCATGACGACGCCTATCTCGATGTGCGCGAGGCCTTTCGCGCCTTGCGGAGACAGCTGGACGACCGGACTCAGAAGCACCGTTCGACGCGCCACGCCCACGTCAACTGACCGATGACTCCCATCCTCGTGCTTGCAGCGTTCATCGCGGGATACGCGGCACCGCTCGAGAAGAACGGAACGGAAGCTCAAACGGCTCACCGCGCTGCCGAACTGCGCGTAGCTCGCGGCAACGTACGGCGCGAGGCCAACACGGAGAGCGCGATCATCGGCGTCCTCGAGCGAGGCGACCGAGTCGACGTCCGGGAGTGCGTTCCCGCCTGCGGTGATCCAACCGGTTGGGCGCTTCTCGAGCCCATGGGCGCGGTCAGGCTCTCGCTCCTGACCTTCGAGCTTTCAAGCGCAGAGACGACAACAAACTCCCGATTCGTTTACGGGCGGGTGAGGAGGCCCGGAGCCAACGTTCGGGCCGCACCGTCCCTCGAATCGAGCGTCACCCACTCGCACGCCCCTGGGCACATTCTCGCTTTCCAACCTGAGCTTCGCCCCGAAAGGGCCGGATGGCTTGCGCTTGTCCAGGGCGGGTATGTCGCCGAGAGCCGCGTCAAGCTCGTCGAGCCGAGCAGCTTCAAGGGTGTCCACTACCCTCCCCGGGCAGTGGCGTTCTTCCTCCGGACCAGCCCCATCGAGTCGGCCGAATCCAATTCACTCGAACCCACGACCGTCGAACGACATGCTTGGCTGCCGGCGGTCGGGAGAACTCGGGATTGGGTTCACGTTCCAGGAGGCAGGGTGGCGCGAAACGCAGTGCGCTTGGCGACCGAACGCGCGAGGCCTGAAGGGGTTCCATTGAGTGCTCGGTGGATCCATGTCGATCTCAGAGAACAGACATTGACCGCGTACGAAGGCAACCAACTGGTCTTCGCCACGCTCGTCTCCAGCGGAAAGAGCGGTTGGGAAACACCAACTGGCTTATTCCGGGTTTGGTTCAAGCTCCGGCACGGAACGATGACGGGCCAGCTCGAGCCGTACCATGTCGAGGAGGTTCCAGCCGCGCTCTTCTTCCATGGTTCCGTCGCCGTCCACGGCGCAGCATGGCATGACCGCTTTGGCGTCCGTGCGTCGCATGGCTGCATCAACCTCTCGCCCGCAGACGCCGAGTGGCTCTTCGAGTGGGCGCCGCCGCCGCTCCCGAGCGGATGGCACTCCCTCTTGCCAGGTGCGACCGAATTGGAAACGCTCTGGGTTTTCGTCGAGGACGGGGCAACCACCAGGATCGCGGTCCAAAGTATTATCCATTTTCGGCGCAGACCGTCGGGGCTGCCGAGCAACCAAGCACTTCATGTCGGACCGAAGTGGCACCCTTCCGGCAACTTCGAGAACGTTGCACAAGGAGCCGGAAAGTGGCCTGGGAGAGAAGGGGAACCAAATGAAGGCAAAGGGGTTGCAGGCATGCGCGCAAAGCCTTTGGAGAGGGGTCAACCGGGGGGCGGGACAGGTCGGCTGACTCCGCGGGTGGTTCTCGAAGACCTTGTTCGAGAATCAACAGCGGACTCGTCGCGAGGAAGCTCGAAGTCTGGTGTTCTCCCGGCAGCCCAAGCCTCAGGTGCGCAAGCTGCGCTTCCACGACCTCCGCCACACCACTGCCAGCCTCCTGATGATGAGCGGGGCGAGCCCGGCTGCGGTGCAACGCATCCTTCGGCACAGCGACCCCCGCCTCATGACCGGGGTTTATGGACACCTCGCCGCCAACTACCTCCGGGCAGAGATTGACCGGCTGATTCTGCGCCCGCCGGAAGTGGAGCCCTATGAGCCACTCGCCGCGGTTTCCGCGCGGTTTGGTGCTCCCTTGGGGAAGGGGGGACACAGACGCAAGAAGGGCCTGGCTGCGCTGAGGATTTTCCCCAACGAAACCAGGCCCTTCTTACAGCGAGGAGTAGGGGATTTGAACCCCTGACCTTCGGCGTGACAGGCCGACGTTCTAACCAGCTGAACTAACTCCCCAACAAAAACTCTGCTTGGGCGGAACAGGGATCGAACCTGTGACGTTCGCCTTGTAAAGGCGACGCTCTACCGCTGAGCTATCCGCCCGATCCTGTACGCCCTACGACGTCGCGCTTTGTAATGGTCCTCTTCCGGGGTGTCAAGGCTCCGGAGTTGCGGCCCTCATTTTGATCCTCAGGGGACGGTGGCCGCTCCGAGGTTGTCGCCGAACTGGGACTCTCCATTGAACCCTGTTCCACCATTGTTAGCGCCCGCGCCCGCGCCGTCGCGATCGCCGTAGCAGTAGCTGGAACTCCCGCTGCGTTGAAAACGGAACGCATAGGCGAAAGTCCCCGGGCTCGCGGAGCTGAAGGGCGCCTGAAATTCGAAGTTGCCTCCGACCACGGTGTTGAAGGTCGCGGGCACCCAGGACCACGCCAACCCAGGGTCTTCCGTCTTCTTCCCGTAACCCAGCCACGCACTCACCCCGCTCGCGCTGCTCAGTGCCGGGTCCCACACCTGACCGTAGATCACCGTCGAGTTGCCGGCCGCGTAGGGCGACTGCAAGTTGCAGAAGCCGAGGTCGCCGTGAGCTCCGACGGCGAGCGCGTGCTGCTGGCCCACCTCGTACCCACCCACGTCACTTCCGTTCAAGTCGCAGTAGCTCCAGCTGCTGCCTCCGTTGACGCTGAAGCGGAAGCTGACCGCCCGCGTTCCCGAGTAGGCCGGCTGGAAGGTGACCTTGTATTCGTCCTCGCCACTGGCGCCGATGTCGGAGAAGAAGGCAGCGCTCTTCCAGCCCCAGTTCGCACTGGTGGAAGCGTCATCGCCCTGGGTCCCGACGCCCACCTGCGCGAGCACGCCCGCGCCCTGGCCGACATCATCGGTCAGGCCCGGCACCAGCACTCGCCCGTATGCGGTCACCGTGCCTCCACTCGGCACCGAGCCCACGTCGACGTACTGCAGCTTGCACGACTGCACTGCCGCAGGGGCCACGGTCAGCTTCACTGCCTGCGCCGGTTGATAGCCATTGCCGCTGCCGTCGAGGTCGCAATAGCTGTCGGCGCCCGAGGCGTAATGAAACCGGTAGGCGACGTCGTAGCTCCCCGCGGCGAGGGCCGGCAGGCGCTGCGAGTACTGATCACTGGTCCCCATGTCCTGGTCTGACGCATAGCTTGCCGCGACCCACGTCCAGCTTGGGCCCGGTTGACTTCCCACCGGCCCGTAGCCGATCTGAGCCGTGATGCCCGCTCCGGCGCCGTTGTGGTCGGTCACGCTGAGGGAGTGCACTCGCCCGAAGATCGAAGGAGAGCTCTGACCAGGAATCGCTCCGCGGTTGGCCGGCCCTTCGATTGAACACAGGTCGATTCCCACGGGTGCAGCGGCCATCGAACCGGCCTTCGCGCTCTGGTACCCGTTGTCGCTGCCGTCGAGATCACACACCACCGGAGTGCCCCCGGCATAGCTGAAGCGAAACGCGTACTCGTAGGTGCCCGCGGCCGGACCGACCAGGCTCGCCTGGTATTCGTCCGAGGCGCCCGCCTCGGCATCGGCGGTGTAGCTGGCCGCAGTCCAGGTCCAGCCCGCGCCCGGCGCCATTCCCGCGGGCCCGTAACCGAGTTCCGCCGTGATGCCCGCCGCGGCTCCAGGAGCGTCCGTCAGCGTCAGACCATAGACGCGGCCCTTCACCCTCCCGGTGCTCACCCCGGTCCGCGCCGTCAGGCTCGAAGGCTCGACCAGGCTGCAGCGATCGACCCCGACAGCGGACACCACCAGCTTCCCCGCCTGGTCCGCGGTGTAGCCGGGGCCGTCACTTCCGTCCGCATCGCAGTACTTCAGGGGACCGCCGTTGACGGCGTATCGGAAGGCGAAAGCGTAGGTTCCATTGGCGGGCGTGGGGAGCACCGCCCTGTACTCGTCATTGGCGCCGCTGCCGGTGTCGACGTTGTACTGCGCGTTCACCCAGGTCCAGCTCGCCGGGTCCGCCCCCGGAGCGCCATACCCCAGCTGCCCCACCAGGCCCGCACCCGCTCCCGGGTGGTCGGTGGCGTCGAGCAAGTACACCTGGCTGTACACGGTCACTCCCGCCTGACCTGTCTTCCGGAAGACCACTGGCGGCGCCTCGACGATTTGCCCGCCGAGCTTGCACCAGCCCACCACTGGACGGCTGACGACGAAGCGAGAGAGCTGCTCGACGTTCAATCCGTTGGCGAGGCCATCGTGGTCCGCGATCGTCCAGTTGGCCCCGTCGTCGAGCGAGAAGCGGGTGGCGAGGACGTAGGTTTTCACTTCCGCTCCGGTCGCTCCCGGGAGCGTGACCTGGGCCGAGTAGCGGTCGCGAAGCAGGTCGCCCTGGTTCGGCCCGTCGCTGTCGGCGAGATAGGTGGCATCGGTCCACTGGAAATCGGTCGGCTTCACCGGGTTGGAGAGCTCGGTGGCGACGCCCACTTGGGCCTTCACCCCGGGACCCTGACCCGCGCCCGCGGTCACTCCGGGGACTTCCACTTCCCCTACCACTGTGGTGGTGACCGGGTTGATGCCGGTGGTGCTGCTGGCCTCGACCGGATTGAGGGTGAAGGCGGCGGTGACGCCGTGGTTGACGTCCGGCTCGTAGTTGAAGCCGTCGGGGAGCTCGGCAGCCTGGCCGTCAGGGTTGACCACTTTCACCGTCATCGGGCCGGTGACTGCCACGGCCGGCGTCCGCGCGCTCACCTTGCGCTTGCTCAGCACCACCACCTGGCTCGCTTCGCCGGCTCCGAAGAACACCTTGATGCCGTTCTCGAAGTTGGCGCCCGAGAGGGTCACTGCGGTGCCTCCCGATTGGGGGCCCGAAGCCGGTGCGACCGAGGTCAAGCTCGGGGGCTGCAGCGGCCCGCCCTCACCGCCATCGTTGACTCCGGGCGCGCGCCCCGGACAGCCCATCAGCACGAAGAGGAACGGCGCCAGCACGAGTGGTCGAAGCGATGCCATGGAACGAGTACCTCTTGAAATATAGACGTCAGCCCTTCACGCCTCCAGAGGTCAGGCCCGCGACCAGATGCTTCTGAAGGGCGAAGAACAGGGCCATCACCGGCGCGGATACTAGCAGCGCTCCGGCGGCGAACTTGCCCCACTCCACCTTGTATTCGCCTACATAACGCTGCAGCGCGACCGGAAGAGTGAACAGGGTGGGGTCGTTGAGCAGGGTGGCGGCGAGGATGAACTCGTTCCAGGCGGTCATGAACGAGAACAGCGCAGTCACCGCCAGCGCCGGGCGCGAGAGCGGCAACACCACCTTGAGGAACACCTGGCCGACCGACGCCCCGTCCATCACCGCCGCCTCTTCCAGCTCGCGGGGGAGGGTGTCGAAGTAGCCCTTCAGCATCCAGATGCAGAACGGCAGGCTGGAGGTCGCATAAACCACCACCAGTCCGGTCAGGCTGTCGAGCAGGTGCAGGTGCTGAAGCAGGGAGTAGAGCGGCACCAGCATCAGGGTCGCGGGAAACATCTGGGTGACGAGCAACAGCTGCATGCCTCCCTGCTTGCCGGGGAAGCGGAAGCGCGAGAGCGCATAGGCAGCGGTCACCGCCAGCGACAGCCCCACCACAGTGGTCGCCACCGAGACGACGATGCTCGCCAGCAACTGCCGGCCAAAGAGCCAGTGACCGGCACTGTCGGTGGCTCCCAGCACTGCGGAAAAGTGCTCGCCGGTGAATTCGGTCGGAAAGGGATTGGCCGAGAGAGACAAGCTCTGGGACGGAGAGAATGCCAGCTTCACCACCCAGAGCACCGGGTAGAGCGTGGCGATGCACACCAGACTGAGCCCGATGTGGAGCAACCAGACATAGAGGGGGTGAACGCGCTTCATCCCATCAACTCGCCGGCGCTGCGGGTGAGCCTGCGGGTGAGGCCGGACCAGGCGAGGAGCACGAAGAAGATCAACACCGAATAGGCCGCGGCGAAACCGTACTGCTCGTTGCGCTGGAACGCCCAGCGGTACGCTTCGGAGACGAGGATGTCGGTGGAACCTCCCGGCTCTCCGCCCGAGACCAGGTAGATGATGTTGAACATGTTGAAGGTCCAGATGCTGCCGAGGATCACCGCGGGGAGCAGCGCCGGCTGCAACAGCGGCAGGGTGATGTGTCGGAACTGAACCCAGCGCGACGCTCCGTCCACCTCGGCGGCTTCGTAGAGGTCTTGCGGGATCGACTGCAGCGCTCCGAGCGCCACCACCATCATGAAGGGGAAGCCGAGCCAGGTGTTGGTGGCGACATTGGCGGCGAACGCGGTGGAGAAGTGGGTGAACCAGCTCACCGGCTCGATGTGGAGCAGGGCGAGCAGACCGTTGATGGCCCCGAACTGGCGGTGGAAGAGCCCTTTCCAGGTGAGCGCGGTGATGTAGTTGGGCACCGCCCAGGGGACGATCAGCAGCACCCGGAACATTCCGCGCAGCTTTAGCAGCGGGTCCTTGAGCAGCAGCGCCAGCCCCAGCCCGAGCGCGAGGTGGAGCGCCACATTCACCAGCGTCCAGGTGAGGGTGACGGCGAGCGTGAAATAGAAGGAGAGCGGCTCGGTGATCCGGTAGCCGCGGCTGGCCAGGATGTCGATGAAGTTGGCCAGCCCAACGAAGCGGTAGTGGCCGGCGTCGTGGTGGAAGAGGGAAAGCGAGATTCCGACCGCGAAGGGAATCAGGATCAAGACGACAATGCCCGCCGCTGCGGGAGCGGTGTAGGCGACCGCCCGCCAGAGATCGGGGTAGCGCCGCAACAACGGAACTCGGCTTCGTGGTCCTCGGAAGACATAGGCCCCGCCGCCCAGCGCCGCGAGCGCCACCAGCCCCATCCAGGGCAGGGGAGAGCTCTCGGCAGGCGCAGCCCGATACAGCGCACGGTAGCGGCGGTCGGCGAGCGCGCCTGCTTCCTGTGGCCCGGCGCCTCCTTGCAGCACTGCCCGCAGCGCTAGTTTCATTGGCTCCCACACCCTCGCCATCTCCAGGGTGTTGGGCATCGGGGTGGCCTGGGCCGCCGCATCCCGAAACGCAGCGAGCAGCGGATCGGCGCTCACCTGCGGATCTTGATGGGTCTGCACCGACGCCGGCACCTGACGTCCGATCAACGCTCGGATCTTTGCCGCTTCTCCGAGCGAGAGAAATTTCGCAAAGGCCTGCGCGGTCTGCGGCTGGTCCGAACGGGCGGAGACGAACGCCGCCTCGACTCCCAGGAACGGCCGCATCGGAAGTCCGGTGGCGCTGACCTGTGGCAGCGGGACCACCGAGTATGAAATCGAAGGCGATATTTCTCCGGCGAACCACGGGCCGCTCACCGTCATCGCCGCTCGCCCGTCGTTGAAGAGCGACTTCACCAGCGCGCTCGAGGCCTCCTGCGGCATCAACTGCTCGTCCTGCAGCTGCTTCACGAAAGAGAGCGACTGTGCCAGCGCCGGCGTTTCGAGCTGTGCCTTGCCGGAGTCGTCGAAGAGCCGACCCCCGAAGCCGAACAAGAACGGAGCGTGGAAGTAGAAGTCGCCGGATTCGTAGGCGAGCCCGAAACGGTTTTCCGACGGCTTCGACAGCGCCTTCAGCTGCGCTCGCCACTCATCCGTGTTGGTAGGAGGCTTCGGCACCAGCGTGTTGTTGACGTAGAGCGCAAGACACTTCAGCGAGAGCGGGTAGCCGAAGATTTTCCCATCGAGCTCGATCGCCTGAAGTGCATTGGGAAAATAGGCGCTGCGATCGATGAACCCTTCCGCCGGAGCCACCATCTCCAGGCGCTGAAATGATCTCAGCCGCTCGTGCGCGAAGATGAACACATCGGGGCCGACGCCATGAGGAATCGCGGAGCTCAGCTTCGAAGCGAGCGCGTCGTAGGGAATCGCAAGCAACTCAACCTTCTGCCCGGTCTGCTCCTGAAACAGCCGCACCGATTTTTCGAGCGCGACCTCTTCATCTCCCCGGTATGCATGCCAGAGCTTCAGCGGTGCACTGGGTGCACCTGCCAGCAGCGCCAGCAGCACCGGGAGCGCAGCATTCACCGCGCGCCCTCTCGCAGCGCCCCGGCCTGCGCGGAGCCTGGGTGACGTAGCGCCTGCGAGCCGTCCGCAGAGAAGACGTGCAGCGCATCATCGACCAGCGACACCCGCACCGAGTCGCCCACCGCCACGTCGCTGCCGGGGTCGAACCGCGCAGCGATCGGTCCCGCCGCGGTGGTGAGGAACGCGTAGCCATCGAAACCCAGTCGCTCGACCGCGTCGACGGTTCCCTGGAATGGCCCTTCGGCGCCGACCCGAAGCTCCTGCGGCCGAAGACCGAGCAGCAATTCGCCCCCGTGCGGACCGTCGAAGCCCGCAGGAGCAGGAAGGACGAACTCTCTGCCCTGAAGCGTTGCGCCCTCCTGCTTCGCGGCGAGGAAGTTCATCGCCGGTGACCCGAGAAAGCCGGCCACGAAGCGGTTGGCGGGCCGGTTGTAAAGCTCGAGCGGCGCGCCCAGTTGCTGCAACTTTCCCTGATTGAATACCGCCACTCGAGTGGCGAGGGTCATTGCCTCGACCTGATCGTGAGTGACGTAGATCATCGTCGCCGAGAGCTGACGGTGAAGCCGCGAGAGCTCGCCGCGCATCTGCACCCTCAGAGCGGTGTCGAGGTTGGAGAGCGGTTCGTCGAAGAGGAAAATCTTCGGCCGGCGGACGATCGCCCGTCCCATCGCCACCCGTTGGCGCTGACCTCCGGAGAGCGCCTTGGGCTTTCGATCCAGCAGCGGGGTGAGTTCGAGCAGCGCGGCGGCCTCGTTGACCCGCGCGTCGATCTCGGGCCGCGGCAACTTCCGAAGCATCAACCCGAAAGCGAGGTTCTCGCGCACCGTCATGTGCGGGTAGAGCGCATAGGACTGAAACACCATCGCCACGTCGCGCTCGCGTGGAGGCAGTTGATCAACCCGACGTCCGCCGATGTGAAGCGTTCCCTCGTCGAGCTGCTCCAACCCGGCAATCAACCGCAGCAGGGTGGTCTTTCCGCACCCCGACGGACCGACCATCACCAGAAACTCGCCGGAAGCCACGCGCAGGTCGACCCCCTGGACGATCAGGTTTTTCCCGAAGGACTTCTGGATGCCGGAGAGGACGACTTCTGACAAAGCCGGCGGGGTCTAGACCCAAACCCGCACCAGGGGAAGGGCCTCGTTGGCCCTCTGGTTTCTCAAAGTCCGGGAACGAATCCTGGGCCTGGGGCCGGGTTGTCTCGGGGTCGGTTCGACTGCTAGACCGGCGACCCGCCCGGAGGGGGCTCAGGGAGAAGTGATGAACATCCGCCGCGCCTGTGCCCTGACATTCCTCGCTGCCGCAGGCCTGGCCGGCTGCGCCCGAGAGGACTACGCCCAGCTCTATCAGAGCGCTGCGAAGGCGCCCTCCTACGCTGCAGAGGAAGTTGAAGCGCTGGCTCACCTCGGGCCGACGCTGGTCGACAAGGGCGTCAACTTCGGCGTCTATTCCGAGCACGCTACCCGCATCGAATTGCTGCTCTTCGATGATCCCGAGTCCGACCGGCCCACCCGCCAGTTTCCGCTCGAGCGCTTCGGCGACGTCTGGAATGTTTACGTCCAGGGCATCGGGCTGGGGCAGGCCTATGGTTTCGTCGCCTGGGGCCCCAACTGGACCTACGAGCCCGGCTGGTATCCGGGGTCGATCATCGGCTTCAAGGCGGATGTCGATGACCAGGGCAACCGCTTCGATCCCAACAAGCTGTTGCAAGACCCGTATTCGAAGGCGCTCCACCGCGACCACGATTGGTCGAAGGGCAGCCTCGCCAGTGGGCCGAAGCGCACCGAGGTGACCTATGCTGCCGCCGGAAAATCGGTGGTGGTGCAGAGCGACTACGCCTGGGGCCCGGAAGAGCAGACCTACCGCGACTCCCGCCAGGATGAGCACTGGCGCGGCCACGGCTGGAACGACCTCATCGTCTACGAAGTTCACCCCAAGGGCTTCACCGCGAGCCCTGCCTCGAAGGTCGCGCACCCGGGAACCTTTCGGGGCATGGGCGAGAAGGCCGACTACTTCAAGGCGCTCGGGGTGACCGCGATCGAGCTGCTTCCAGTGCAGGAAAAACCGCTCGACGGCGGCTACTGGGGTTATCAGACGCTCAACTTCTTCGCTCCCGAGCTGAGCTACGCCTCGCGCCACCAGGGCCCCGAGGTGATTGACGAGTTCAAGCAGATGGTGGAGCAGTTCCACCAGCGCGGACTCGAGGTGATTCTCGACGTCGTCTACAACCACACCGGTGAAGGCGGGTTCTGGCGCGAGAAGCTGCAGTTCGACGCTTCCCCCGACCCCACGCTCGACCTCCAGCTGCACAACTTCGACCCCAAGGAGGTCGCCGGGCTCTACAGCTACCGCGGATTCGACAACGCCGCGTACTACGCGCTGCACGCCGACCAGACCTATTGGAACAACACCGGGGTCGGCAACCAGACTCGACCCAACCACCTGCCGACCCGCAAGTTGATCATGGACTCGCTCCGCTACTGGGTGGAGGAGATGCACGTCGACGGCTTCCGCTTCGACCTCGCGCCGATCCTCGGCGAGAAGGACCTCGACTACGACAACTGGGACGACCCCCGGAACACCGTGCTGCAAGAGGTGATCGACGACCCGGTGCTGCAGAAATACAACACCCGGGTGATTGCCGAACCGTGGAGCGCCGGAGGCAACTACGGCGTCAAGATCGGCGCCTTTCCCGCTGCCACCGCCCAGCCGGGGCAAGGTTGGTACGAGTGGAACGGCCGCTTCCGCGACTGGTGGCGAGCGTTCGTCAACGACGACAACTGGAAGCTCAACAGCACCGAGGTCAAGGACGGCGCGTTCCTGATCGCCGGTTCCTACGACTGGTTTCACTGGAACGGCCGAAGGCCCTACCACTCGCTGAACTTCATCACCATACACGACGGTTTCACGCTCTACGACCTGCTCTCCTATTCGCAGAAGCAGAACAAGTGCGGGCCGCTCAACCCGGTCTGCTGCAATCAGCCGTTCAGCCCGTTCTGCGACCGCGATTCAGGGGAGAGCAACAACCGCTCCCGCGATTGGGGGATGAACGCCGAGCCGTTCAAGCGGCAGCAGATGAGAAACCTCTTCACCGCGATGATGATTTCCCAGGGCACCCCGATGCTGCTTGGCGGCGACGAGTGGATGCGGACCCAGCTCGGCAACAACAACGCCTACTCCACCAGCGCGGACAACGAGTTCAACTGGTTCGATTGGGGCACCTGGGAAGCGAGCCCGGAACGGCAGCGGCTGCACGATTTCGTGTCGAAGGTGATCCGCTTCCGGAAGGACCACGCCTACGCCTTCGCTCCGGTGGACTATGGCGCCGGCGCGCCGTTCCACTGGAAAGGCGCGGACAACGGCGAGCCCAACTGGGGCGGAAAGAGCCTGATGATCCACTACTTCGACAAGAGCCGCGGCCCTGCGCTCGCGGTGCTGATCAACATGGAGAACGGCCCGATCGACTTCCAGCTTCCCCCTGGAAACAGCTGGAAGCGGCTGCTCGACACCCAGCAATACTTCGACCTCCCCGAGTATCTGCAGAAGAGCGGGACGCCGCCGGTGACCACCGGCAATGCCACCCTCGACTCGCCCGAGCTGATTCCCGGCAGCAGCTACGGGGTGCAGTCGCATTCGATCGTCGTCCTCGAGGCACGGTAGGCCTCTGTCGTCCAGAGGCTGACATCGGGGGCGAGGTGTGTCAGAAGCCCGCGACCGGGACTTTCCCTGGATCTCGGGAATGCTCCGGGGAACGGGGCGGCGGACCGGGCTGGCCAGTGTCTTGAGGTTACTGCGTCTGACTTTATGATTTGACCATGCACGATAACTCCGCCGGGTCAGGGAAGGCAGGCGAGCTGGCGATGCGCGCCCCAAGGGTGTTGCTGCACGCCATTCCGGAAGAGCTCCTGCCTGGTTTTCGCAAGGACCTCAGCGCCCAATGCGAGTTGCAGCTGAGCGACTCTCCCGAGACCCTTGACGCTGCGCTCAGAGGGTCAGTGGATGTGGTGGTGCTCACCGAGGTCGACGAGCTGATCGTTCACGCGATCAAGGCACGTCGCCGGACGGTCCACATCATCCACTGCGGCGCCGGACTGACCGACAACCTGGTCGATGCCATCGAAAGCGGCCAGGAGCTTTTCCACGTCGACCAGCTCGCCCAGCTCCAGGATCGGATCTTCAGGGTCACGGGCCGGCGCGAGGGAGTCCGAAGTCCTCTGGGGCTCCCCGAGATGAAGGTGAGCTGGAAGGGCAGCACTGGCCCCGCGATTCTGGCAGACCTCTCCAATGAAGGCCTTTCCTTTCGGGTAGACACCGGAGTGGTGGACATCGCGGAATTGCTGCCCGGTGCCCTCCTCGAGGAGCTGGTGATTCGGCGTGGGGACACGCTTGCCCTCACCGGAACCTCGGCCACCGTTCGCCGGGTGAAAGTCGAGAAGTTTGGGTACCGCATCGGCTGTTCGTTCCGGGAAGTCTTCCCGGTCCGGGAAAGGCCTGACCCTTCGGACAGCATCGTCGACCGTGCACTCCGTTTGGGCCTTCTTCGCCGGGCGCTTCGACACGGAGGCATCAACCTCGCGCTGATCGATGGCCAAGGAACTCCCGTTCGATGCACCAAGGGCCAGGTCTCACTTACCGAAGATCAGGTGACTCTGGACGTTGACCACCCATTTGCTCCTCTGGATGTCCTCCGTGGCCGGTTCGAGGTCACCGAGAGTGCCTACCAATTCAGCACCGTGGTGATCTCTGCTTCGCCGCTCCGCATCCGGCTGCCTCGCGCGATCGAAGAGTCGAAGAATCGGTCCCTGGCCCGGCTCGTGGTTTCCGATCGCGACTCGGTCAAGGTGAAGGTTACCGGACCACTGCGAGCTGAACCGTCCGAGCACAGCGTTTTCGATCTCAGCGTCAACGGGGTGTCGATCGACGTCAACGCGGCAGGGGACCTCTTCCCGGTGGGAACCCTCCTTGACCGGTTGAATCTGAGTCTCGGCGGCGAAGAGCTTCAATGTCGGGGACGGGTGCGGAACCATACGTTGTTACCAATGCAGCCGGGAACCCTGCGCTGCGGCATCGAACTGTTGGACGTCAGCCCCTCCGCCCTCGCCCGGATCGCAGACTTCATGATGACCCGAGCCTATCCGGGGGTCGTTGACGGAAGGTCCACGAACATCGAAGAACTGTTCGTGATGTTCCGGGACACCGGGCTGCAGCCCCCGGCATCAGATTTCGTCCCGCTGTTGCCCGAAATCCAGCGCACTTTCCAGACGCTGCAGGCGAAGCCGACCCGGCTGTTCAAGGCGGTGACGGTGTTTACCAACGACGCCGTCAGCGGCTACATCAGCGGGGTTCGGGCATACACGAAGACCTGGTTCTTCCAGCATGCTGTGGCGATTGCCGGGAACTCCCACGGCATCCGCACCTATCTGGGCGGCATCGAAGAGTTGGGGCAGAACCCCGAAATCGAATACTTCCAGACCTGCTGCTTTGCCAACACCGACAAGCGTCCGTCTCGGCTGATCAAGACATTCGCCAGCAAAATA
>JAYUUC010000308.1:0-5240 GCA_043755105.1 Myxococcales bacterium | reverse complement strand
CCGCCCTTCAGCGACTCGACCTTGATGCGCGACATGCTTGACGCCATCAATCTGAGACCTGATTCGGCACTGGACGTACTGGAACAGGACCTGGACCGCGCCATTTCTCGGGCCGCTCCGGGCCATCGGCGATGGCATCGTCGAAGTGGGGGAGGGGCACGCTTGCATGCCGCCTTCCTGAGCGATTCTTCATCTGCCTCCTTTATGCGCGACATCGGACAGGCCTTCGGGAGCCTCAATGGTTCTCGTTGGCCGGACGTGTTCGTTCTGGTCGCGGCCGGCTCACGACAAGGTAAACCCAACGTCCTTCTTTCTGACGTGAGGACAGCGCTCGGTCAGGTTCACACCGAACGGGCACTCTTTACCCACCTCGGCAATGTCCTCGAACAGAAGGTTGTCTTTCAGCCCGAAGCATTCGCCCAGGACGCGCAGTGGTTCAGCCGGGTCGCCGTTCTGCAACTCCTGGCGCAGCGTCTGAAGCGGCGTTTGAGCATCGTCTGCATCCAGGCCAATCAGCTGCCGGAAGATTGCGCGATCGAACTCGGGCACCGGCTGGCACGGACGATGTTTCATCGAAGCCTCTACTCCTGTGTGCTGGCCTATGCAGACAAGGCCCCCCGGCACCCCGCCCACCGCGGGCAACGGCAACTGGTCACCTCTTTCATTGGCTTTGCCCCGAGCAGCTCGGAAGCCCAGAGGTCGGGGTCCCACGGGCCGCGGTTGCTGGCGACGGGACTGCGAAACCCATCGTCAAGACGAGGCGCGATCGCTCTCTGTTCCGAGGTCGCCTTGCTGCGGCACGGGCAGGTCCTCAGGTTGCGACACCGCTGTGATGGCTCAGAGTTGTCATTGCCCGCGACGGCAGAGCAGTCCCTCCGCGCGATCCAGCAAGGCCGAGGATCGGGGCCAGAGGTCAAGCGCCTGCTCGAGTCCTTTCAAGCAGAGGGCTGGCTTCACCCCGTCGAGCCCGGCAGCGCCCGGCCGTCGGCGTTCACGTCGGCACGCGCGGACGCGGTGGCGCGAGAAGCAAGTCTCCACATCCCCTACTACTCTCGACACCGCGCACGTTCGTTGAAGGAGAGCCCCCTCCTTCACGGCGAGGTGGCGCGCAAGGAGTGGCAAGCCTTACTTCGAGAGCCTCTGGATTTCGCCCGCGCTCAGGGCAATGCCGAACTGCACGCTCGCCTTTCCTCCGGGTCGTCCGGGGGGCAGGTGATGCGAACGATTGTCGAAGCGGAGGTCCATCGCCAGAGAGTGATGGACTCACCCATTCTCGAGCCGTTGAACCTGCCTCGCCGGACCGCGCTGCTGCTGCGCCCTTTCAACTTCGAGGTGACGCGCGCGAAGGGCCGCTGGCCCTTTTGCCGCCCTCAAGCCGCGCTCGGCGTGCTCGACCTCTCGCCGGGGCCGAATCCCTTCAGCATTCCGGAACCGGTGTGGGAAAGGGTTGCAGACCAGCTGAAGCGGTACGAAGTACAGACGCTCCATGGAGACCCTCCCTACGTGGGGGCCTTCGCCCACTACTGTCTGCGTGCCGGGGTGACCTTGCCGTCGCTCACGTCGGTAGAGATGGGTCATTCGTATGCGTGGGCGGTGTGGCGAGCGGCAGCACAGCGGGCGTTCGGCCTCGAACCGAGAATCGTCTACCACTGCAGCGAAGTGGGGAACCTGGGCCTCACCTGTCCTGCCGGAGCGCTCCATCTGCTGGAGACGCGAACCCATTTCGAGCTGCTACGCCACGGACGTCCGATTGCGCCGGGCCAGCTCGGCGCGGTGGTGCTCACCACCCTGGACTCGAAGCTTCGACCCCTGGTGCGCTACTCGCAGGGAGATGTGGTCCGGTTGGTGACGGGCCGCTGTGCTTGCGGCCGTCCGTTTCGCGTCATTCGCTATGAGGGCCGTCTCTCGGCGATGCACGGCACGCCCGAACAACCCATCACCTACCGCGACCTCGATGAGGCGATCGGGGTTCCGGAAGGGCTCGCCACATTCCAGCTCGACCTGCAGCAGCGGGTGCCCCTGTTCAGAGCCCAGACCTTGCCAGGGCGGCGCAGCGCGGCGCTGGACGAGGCGGTGTTGCGCCTGTCTGCCCTGCTGAAACAAACGGTGAAGACCCTGCGAGTCAGTTCCGTTCGCGTGCCCCGACACGCAAAAGTTCCCACCGTCCTCACCCGCAGCAACCGGGCGGTCTGGCGCCGTTATTTCTTCGAGCCGGCCTGAACGGGGTTGTCCGTTGCGGCCATCTGAGCAGGCTCGCCACAGCTCACTGGCGAGATCACGATCGCGTCACCTTCGAGCTGCATCGGAACATGACAGCGCACGTCGCGGGCCACCTCGGCGGGGGTCTGGGTTTCGAGCACCAGGCTGCGAAGGGTGGGCGCCGAAGCATCGGCGGCGGTGAAGAAGGACTGACCGCCGGGGTGAAAGCCCGCCGAGGCGAGCAGCCCCTCCTCGCGGAAGCGGTCGAGGATGAGGCCGGTGTCCACGTCCCAGAGTTGAACCGTTCCATCGAGCGAACCGCTGGCGATGAAGTGCCCATCCGGGCTGAAGCGCACTTCCCGGATCGCGGCGCGAGAACCTTCGAGGATGCGGATCTGCTTTCCGGTGCTGACGTCCCAGAGGATCAGGCGCTTGTCAGCGCCCCCCGTTGCCAGCTCGGTTCCCCCGGGACTGAACGCTCCTGCGTACACGTCCTGGGTGTGGCCCTTGAGGGTATGACGAAGCGCTCCGGTGGCAACGTCCCAGACCCCAACCTGATTGTCGCGGCCCATGCTGGCCAGGAGCCGGCCATCGGCGCTGTAGGCCACGCCTGTGACCGGCTTCTGATGCAGGCGCAACGTCTGCTGGGTTCGGCACCCGTCCAGCGCGACCACCGCCACCGGCCCGGTGTAAAGCCCCACGGCCAGGTGCGAGCCGTCCGGGGAAAAGTCCAGCGCGTCAGACTTGGTCCCGAGGTCCCCGATGCGACATCGCAGCGCCCCGTCCTTCATCGAGTGAAGGGTCACCTCTTGTTCATGGGCCGTCGCCACCCAGGCGCCATCGGGGCTGAACGCGGCGGCAAGCAGCTCTTTGAGCGACAGCTTTGCCCGAGACAGCTCTTGATGGTTCCCCAGCTTCCAGGTCTCGAGTTCGCCCGACTCGCTGATGCCCTCGAGCGCGCTCCCGTCTCGGGTGAAGTGCAGGTGCTCGACATCAGTGACGTAAGGGCTCAACGGGCTGGGAATGGCGCGAGACACGTCCCACAGGCGCGCGGTTCGATCTCCGCTCGCGGTCGCCAGCAGCTGTCCATCGGGCGAGAACTGCACCCTGGAAATGCCGTCGACATGGCCGGCGAGCGTGGCGACACTCTGGTAGGTCCGCGTCGTCCACAATCGGGCCACCCCGTCGGTAGAGCCGGTGGCAATCAGTTGACCATTGGGACTGAAGGCGACGCTGTTGACCTCGCCTTCATGGCCGCGCAGCAGGCCGAGGAGGGCGCCGGTGGTGGCATCGAGAATCTTCACCACCGCGTCCTGGCTTGCCACGGCAACCACCGACCCGTCCTTGCTGATCGCGAGCGCGTAGACCACTCCCGCTCGTTCGGTGAAAGACCATCGGGCGCGTCCGGTGGTGGCGTCCCACATGTAGACCTTCTGGTCTTGCCCGCCGGTGACGATCCAGCGGCCATCGGAGGTGAAAGCCGCCGCGTTCGCTGGCCCGGTGTGCTGGGTGAAGCGGGTCACCACCGAATTGGTTTCCAGCTGCGTCAGCTGCATCTGCCCGCCCATGTCCCAGCTGAGCAGGAACTGTCCGTCGGGACTCAGCTCCGCGCCCATCAAGGTGCCTTTGTGCTCGGGCAGGCTCTGCACCACCTGGCGTTGCGCCAGGTCCACGACCTTCAGTCCGTGTTCGCGCACGGCCCCCACCCAGATGCGCTTCTCGCCCGGAAGAAATCCTCCCCACGCGACGTTGAAGGCGCCCTGATAAAGCAGTTCCGAGTCCACCGAACCGTTCATCTGCCAGAGCCTCGCGGTGCGGTCGCGGCTGGTGGTAAGCACGATACTTCCGTCTGCACTGGGGACGGCCCGATACACCCAATCGCCGTGGCCCTGATAACGCTGGAGCAATCGCCCGTCGTCGGTGCTCCAGTGGCGAAGCATTCCATCGCGAGCGGTGGTGAAGAGGCTCTTGCCATCGTTGGCAAAGGCCAACCCGACCACCAGGTCGTCGTGAGGCAGCACCGCTCGCTGGGCCAGGCGCGCTTGCTTGGAGCGCCCGAGCAGGTAGCGCAGACCGGGGCTGTCTGCGCCCAGGGTGTAAGCCTGGCTGAGATGGAGCAGCGCCCGGGAGGGGTCCGCCGCCAACAGATACTGGCGCCCCTGCTCGACGTGGAGCTGCGCCACCCGCATCTGCGCTTCGCGGGCACTGCGACTGGCCTTCCCGTTCGCCCGGTAGAGCACCCCCAATCCCACCGCAAGCACCACGAAGGCAGTGGTGGCGAGGAACATCCGCACCCTCCGCCCGCGCGCCTCGGCCTGCAACGAGGCCTTGGCGAACGCTCCTTCCGCGGCGGTGAGGCTTCCGGGGTAGCGCGCCTTCCACAGCCGGTACTCCATCAGCGGCTCGCCGCGCCACAGCAAGTCTCGGGCGCGGCCGCGTTCCACCCACTGCCTCGCCGCCGCCCGTAATGCATCACGAACGCGCATTGCCTCGGCGTCCTCACGCTGCCAGCGCACCAGACGCGGCCAGCTGCCCAGCAAGGCTTCGTGGATGACTTCGATGCGGTCTTCTCCGCCCAACCCTTCACTGGCCACCAGCAGACGGGCCTGAATGAGCTCCTCGAGCACCCGCTCGCCGGCGGTCGCTTGCCCGAGCACCTCCTGCATCTCGCGGCGGGTGAGGATGGCGCGTGTCCCCTCGGCGGTGACCAGGTGCCGGAAGACTTCCCGGACCAGCCCCTGGGCGTTGCTGGGCAGCGCCGTCAGCGTCGCTTCCGCATGGTTGGCGAGCGCTCCGCCCACTCCTCCCAATGCCTGGTAGGCCTTCCGGGTGAGGCGAAGAAAGTGGCGGTCGCGCAATTCCCAGAGCTTGCTCGCGGTGAACGAGAGCAGCGCCAGAGCCCCGGGCTGGTCGAGGACCGCGGCCACCATCTCGTTGCCGAGTCCCTCGTCCTCCAGCGCGTAACCGGCGCGACGCGCGGGCTCGGTGACGATGCGTTTCAGATCTTCCGAGGACGGCGTTCCCAGCAGCTGTAGCCCCTG
>JAYUUC010000307.1:0-5240 GCA_043755105.1 Myxococcales bacterium | reverse complement strand
GCTGCTCCAGCCGGCGCTCGATGACCTCTGGGCCCGCTACCCCGAGCCATTGGTGGTCGATGCCGGAAGCGGCAACGCCTACCTCGGGTTCATCCTCTATCAACTGTTCCTGCATGGCGCGGAGAAGGGCTCGCTGCTCTCGGTGGAGAGCCGGGCAGACCTCACCACCAAGGCACAGCAGCGGGCGTCGACGCTCGGTTTCGGGCGGATGACCTTCCAGACCGCGCAGCTGGAGAAAGCCGACCTGCCGGAGCGGATTCATCTGCTCACCGCGCTCCACGCTTGCGACACCGCCACGGACGATGCGCTTGCCGCGGCGATTCTCCACAAGGCGGACTATGTCGCGGTGGTGCCCTGCTGCCAGGCTGAGGTGGCGCAGCAGCTGAAGGAAAAGCGAACGCTGGCGCGGCCCGCGGTGCAGGCGCTGTTCGAGCACCCCTGGCATCGCCGGGAATTCGGTTCGCACCTCACCAACGTGATTCGAGCCCTGGTGCTGGAAAGCCACGGCTATCAGGTCACCGTCACCGAGCTGTCCGGCTGGGAGCACTCGCTCAAGAACGAGCTGATTCTCGGGCGCAAGGTTCACCGCGAGAGCCGACCGGCGAAGGAGAAGCTCGACCAGCTGCTGCTGGAGACGGGAGCAGAGCCGAAGCTGGTGCGCCTGCTGCGCGAGGTTCCGGTGCCGCTGTCTCCGGCCTGACCTCAGTGCCGCGGGCAGAGCGAATTTTTCGGCGGCGGCAACACCACAGGGTGCCCATCCGAGACCGTCATCGACGGGGCCATTCCTAGAAAAACGACCAGCAACGTCGAGGCCGCGCAGCGCCCCGGCTCACTGAAGCCGGAAAACCTCAGCGTCCCCTCAGGCGAAGGTTGGACCTGGTCGTCGCTCAGGGAGACCACCGTCCCATCGGACTCGATCTGAAAGGCGCGGCCGGGCCCGCTGCTCCAGCGGTTCCCTCGGCTTTGGTAGACTTCACGGAGCGTCCAGAGGCTGGCGTCGGGAAGGACTTCCACCCAGACCCCGTCGTCGCCGAACAGACACCCGTTGGCATCGAGGCGGGCCAGGGGCTTGGGGCGCCCAAGCCAGGTGACTTCACCGTTCTCGCTCAGAGAAAGCAGGGGTTGGCTCCCTCCGTCGGGCGCGCTCAAGTTCAGCGACATCGCCTTCAACGGGCAACGCGCGACGGCTCCGGCTGCCCCCCGCGCAGGCGACGGGCTGGCGCCGCTGAGCGTTGCGGGTCGAGTCGCCGCTTCCCGGCGCCCAGACTCGCGGCAGCCGCTGCTCAGCGCGAGGACGACAACCGCTGGGAGGAACGTCGAGGCGAGCGTTGCGGCCATCTCGCGGTCATAACCTTTTGTCTGCTTGCCTTGGCGAATTCCGGAGCTATGAGCACTGCGGTGACCGAGACCCTCTTCGCGTCGACGACCCCAGGACTCGAGCCGGTGCTCGCCGCCGAGGCGCGGGCGAGGGGCTGGAAGGTGAGCCCTGCCTCGGGAGGGGTGCTGATCGAAGGGGCGCCCGGGCTTCACCAGGACGCGAACCTCTGGCTGCGGACGGCGAATTCAATCTCGGTGTGTCTCCGCGGGCTCGACGCGAGCAGCCCCCACACCCTCGAGGTCGGGTTGCGGCAGGTGTCCCTGCAACCGTTCCGAGCGCCCGCCGTGCCGGTCCGTCTCAAGGTGGTGGCGCAGGGCTCGCGGGTCACCGCGGGCGCGAAGCTCGACGCCCTCGCCCACGCTGCATTGAGGTTGGTTCCCGATAAGTCCGAGAGCATTGAAGGAGCGCTCGAGCTTCAGCTTCGAGTCGAAGGTGCCCGGGCCGAGCTGCGAATCGACTCGACCGGGACCCCGCTCTACATGCGCGGCTATCGCCAGGAGGTCTCCCGCGCGCCGTTGCGTGAGACGCTCGCGGCGGGAATTCTCGAGCTCGCCGGCTATCGAGGCCAGGAGCCGCTCTGGGACCCGATGTGCGGCTCGGGCACGTTTCTGATCGAAGCCGCCCTGCTGGCCCTGAACCGGGCGCCTGGCGCTGGCCGGCCGTTCGCCTTCGAGCGCTGGCCTTCGCATTCCCCTGACGCCTGGAACGAGCGCCTCGCCGAGGCCCGCGCCGCAGAAAAAAGTCATTCCCCTCCCCTGCGAGGCACTGACTTGAATTCGGGATCGTTGGGAACCGCGCGCCGCAACGCCCGGCGCGCGAAGGTGGGCGAGCGGCTGGTCCTCGAGCGGCAGGATGCCACGGCCCTGGTTGCTCCTGCGGGTGGGGCCGGTCCGGGACTGGTGGTGGCGAACCTTCCCTACGGGGTGAGGGTGGGCGAGCGGGCCGAGCTGCCCGCGCTCTACCGGGCATTCGGAAAGCGGCTGACGACGGCACTGCCGGGCTGGAGGTTTGCCCTCCTGGTGGCGAGTGCAGAAGCCGAAGGGTGGCTTGGGTTGGCCCGAGAAAAGAGCGTTGCCCTGTCCAACGGAGGCATCCCCTGTTCTCTCCTCGTCGGTCGGCTGGGCTGACGGTGTTTTAGGCTCGCGCGGCTGCCAGAGGGGGCGGTATGCAGGCCCCATGTCCACCGAAAAAGCCCTCAGTCGCTTCGCCGAACAGAAGAGCGCCTACCTCGACGACCTCAAGACCCTGGTCCGCATTCCCAGCGTGTCCTTTCCCGGCTTTGACCCTGCCCAGGTGCGGGCCAGCGCGGAGGCCACGGCGACGCTGCTCCGCAAGCGGGGCTTCGAGAACGTCCAGCTGCTCGAAATCGAAGGCGCCCATCCGTATGTCTACGGCGAGGTGCTCAAGGCGCCGGGCAAGCCCACGGTGTTGCTCTACGCCCATCACGACGTTCAGCCGGCAGGGGACGCCGAGGCATGGAAGAGCCCTCCGTTCGAGCCCACCGAGCGCGACGGTCGCCTCTATGCCCGCGGCGCGGCCGACGACAAGGCAGGGGTGGTGGTGCACACCTCGGCGGTCGACGCCTGGTTGAAAGGCAGCGGCGCGTTGCCCTTGAACGTGAAGGTGGTGATCGAAGGCGAGGAAGAGGTCGGCTCCGAGCACCTGGGCGCCTTTCTGAAGAAGCATTCGAAGATGCTCAAGGCCGACGCGATCATCCTCACCGACACCGGCAACTTCGAGACCGGGTTGCCGTCGATCACCACCGCGCTGCGCGGACTGGTGACCTGCGACGTCGAGGTGCGGGCGCTGAAGCAGTCGCTCCACTCGGGAATGTGGGGCGGCCCGGTGCCCGACCCGGTGATGGGCCTGTGCCGGATGCTGGCCACGCTGACCCACCCCGACGGGAGCATCGCCATCCCGGGGATTCTCGAGAAGGTGAAGCCGCTCACCGACGCAGAGAAGAAGAGCATTGCCGCGCTCCCCGGGGACGAGGCCCACTTTCGCGCCCAGGCGGGGATGCTTCCCCAGGTCGAGCTGCTCGGAAACGGAAGACATCCGTGGGAGACCAACTGGCGGCAGCCGTCGATCGCGATCAACGCCATTCAAGCGAGCTCGAGGAAGGACGCGCGCAACATCATCTGCGAGACGGCCTGGGCCCGGGTGGGCATCCGCATCGTTCCCGACCTCGACCCGATCGACGTGCGGAAGAAGCTCACCGAGGCGCTGAAGAAGGCAACTCCCTGGGGCCTGGAGTGCGTGGTCAAGGAGGACCAGGGGGCAGGCTGGTGGTACACCGATTCATCGCACCCCGCATTCCAGGCGGCGTTCCGGGCCTTGAAGAAAGGCTACGGAAAAGAGGCGGTGACGATCGGCTGCGGCGGCTCGATTCCGTTCGTCGAGCCGTTCGCGAAGGAGCTCGGCGGCGTTCCCGCGCTGCTGATCGGCGTCGAGGACCCGTACACCAATGCCCACTCGGAGAACGAGAGCCTGCATCTGGGGGACTGGGAGAAGTCGGTGAAGAGCGCGATTTACCTCTACGACGAGCTCGCGAGGGAACTGGGTTCCCGTTCGGCGAGCTGAGAGCCCTGACGGCTGGGTCAACCCCACGGCTTGGGAGTGAACGCCCGAGGAGAGCACGAAAGATGGCTCGGTAAACGGTAAGAGCTTTCGTATTCCTACCGTGTGGTCGCGGTTGCTCGTTAGAGGGGGGAATGTCACTCCGCCAACGCGTACTCGGAAAATTTCAGCTGCTGCTGGCGGTGGTGACGGGGCTGATTCAACTTCCCACGGTGCTCTGGGCTTGCTCCACGACCCACAGCTGGCTCCCCGCGCTCTTCGCCGTCGGCGTGTCACTCCCCTACGTGCTGCAGTTGAAGGTGCCCTGGGCCTCCCCTGCGGCGCGCCTGCCCACCTATTCGGCGCTGGGCTGGTGGACGGCGTGCCTGGCGTTCGACCTGCTGCTCCTCCCGGTTCACTGGGCGGTTCGCGCCGGGGCTCCGGCTTCCTGGGCGTGGGGACTGGCAGGGCTGGCTTCGGTGGCGCTGGGCGTTGACGCCGTGATGGGCAGGCCCCGTGTCCGCCGGCGGGTGGTGCGAATCCCCGGGTTGCCCGACGCGCTGCGCGGCTACCGGGTGGGGCAGCTGTCCGATATCCACTGTGGCCCCCATGCGTCAGAGCGGTCGGTGGTCCGCTGGGTCAATCGCCTCAACGCGCTGAAGCTCGACCTGGTCACCGTGACCGGAGATTTGATCGCGCACGGCGACTCCCACCTCGAGGCGGTGTCTCGCGCGCTCGGCGGCCTTCGCGCCCGGGACGGAGCCTGGGTGAGCTTGGGCAATCACGACTACTTCGGCGACGTGGAGCGGCTCGTCCGGCTGCTCCGGGAAAAGGGCATCACGGTGCTTCGCAACGAGGGGAGGGTGATCGTGCGCCGAGACGCGCAGTTGTTCGTGGCAGGTGTCGACGACACCTGGACTCACCGAGATGATCTCGATCGCGCTCTGGCGAGTCGGCCACCGAACGCGCCGGTCGTTCTGCTGGCGCACGATCCAGATCTCTGGCCCCAGGCCACTCGCCAGGGCGTCGACCTCACCCTCTCGGGCCATACCCATGGCGGTCAACTGGGCATTCCCGGGTCGCGGCTGTCTCTGGCCCGCTTCGTGAGTCGGTGGACCGCAGGGCTGTACCGGAACGAAAATTCCTGGCTCTACGTCAACCGCGGCGCGGGGACGACAGGGCCTCCGATTCGGGTCGGGGCGCCCCCCGAATTGGCGGTGATCACCCTTGAGCGCGGCTGAGCACCTCACCGATACACCAAAGGGGTGCGTCGAGGGCCACGCCGGCCGCATCTTCTCCTTCACCC
>JAYUUC010000306.1:0-5290 GCA_043755105.1 Myxococcales bacterium | reverse complement strand
TCCGCCTGCGGCTACGCTCGGGATGAACGGGGGGATGAGTGGGGGGATGAACGGGGGGATACACGGGGGGGGGAACTCGAGTGAGAACGGGAAGGCGGTTACAGCCGTGGCGAACAGCAGGGCCGCCCCCCCCGCAACGAGCAGAGCGCACGTCAAGTGAACCGCTCGAAGTCAGGCCGCAAGGAGGAGGGGGAAGGGCATGCGGCAAAAGTCGCCTCTACAAAGTCCCGCCCCATCTCGGAAGAATTCATGTGCCAAGCTCTCGCCGAAGCGGCGCAGGGCCTGGGCCGAACTCGGCCGAACCCCGTGGTCGGAGCTCTCCTGGTCAAGGGAGGCAAGGTGGTCGGTCGGGGCCACCACCGCAAGGCGGGCACCGCCCACGCCGAGGTGGTGGCGCTCGAAGACGCCGGAACCCACTCGCACGGCGCCGATCTCTATTCCACCCTTGAGCCCTGCGACCACTTCGGGCGCACCCCTCCCTGCACCCAGGCGATCCTCGATGCCGGGGTGAAGCGGGTGATCTTCGCTTCCTCCGACCCCAACCCGCTGGTGAATGGCCGCGGCGTCGCCCGGTTGAAGAAGGCGGGAGTCGAGGTGGTAGCGGGAGTCCTCGCGAACGAGGCCGACCGGCTCAATCGCCCTTTCTTCAAGCTGATCCGCACCGGGCTGCCCTGGGTCACCCTCAAGGCCGCGGTCACCCTCGATGGCAAGCTTGCCACCCGCACCGGTGATTCCCGCTGGGTCAGCGGCGAGCAGTCGCGTGCCCGAGTGCACCAGCTTCGCAACCAGGTGGATGTGCTGCTCGTCGGCGCCAACACCGTCGACCGCGACGACCCCAGGCTCACCACCCGGCTCGAAGCAGGCGAAGGCCGCGATCCTCTGCGTGTGGTGGTCGACTCGCACCTGCGAACCTCGGCGCGGAGGCAGCTGTTCACCCAGAAGTCGGAAGCGAAGACAGTGGTGGCGGCAATCGCGCCCGCGCCCTCCGCCCGTCGGAAGAAGCTCGAGGCCGCTGGCGCCGACATCTGGCAACTGGAAGACCGCGGCGGCAGGGTGGACCTCGGGTCTCTGCTCCGCCGGCTCGGCAAGGAGGGCTACCTCCACGTCCTCGTCGAGGGCGGCGCCGAGCTGTTCGCCTCGTTCCTGAGCCAGGGCCTGGCCGACGAGCTGATGCTCTTCGTCGCCCCCAAGATTCTCGGCAGCTCGGGGCTGTCTTGGGCGGGCGACCTCGGCATCGAGCAGATGGGTAAGGCGCTGTCGGTGAAAGCGATGCAAGTGGAGCGTTGTGGCGAGGACCTGCTGCTTCGCGCCGACCTGTAGGTTTGGGTCGCCCCCGAGATTCAAGCTTGCCCGCTGAGCCTCAAATTGGTCTGCTCTCAGGTCATGGCGCTTAAAAAATCTGCATCGACCAAGACCTTCCTTCGCGCGGTTCCGGTGTTCGGGGGGCTGGAGGGCCGCTCACTCGACAAGGTCATCGGGCTGCTTCAATCCCAGACCTTCAAGGCGGGGACGGCCATCTTCAACGAAGGTGAGCTGGGCCGAGCGATGTACGTGCTCCGCGAAGGCGAGGTCGAGGTGCTGCGGACCAGCGCCGCCGGGAAGAAGATTCCGATCGTCCGCCTCGGCCCGGGGGAGTGCTTCGGGGAGATGACCCTGGTCGAGCTGCAACCCCGCTCGGCGTCGATCGTGGTGAAGAAGGCGGCGAAGACTTTCTCGCTCACCAACATGGACCTCTACAACCTCTACCAGGAAGACAACTACGCCTACGTCATCGTGATGCAGAACATCTGCCGAATGCTTTCCCGGCGCCTGCGCAAGGCGGACAGCCGGATCGCCGATTTCCTCGCGGCACAGAAGGGCCTTCCTGCGGCGCGGCGGGCCCGCAGCCGTTAAGGCAGTTGTCGCATGTTCACCGGGCTGATCCAGGACAAGGGCAGGGTGGAGCGTCTGACTGCCGGTCCGATGACCGAGGTGTGGATCTCCTCGTCCCTCGGCCATGCCGAACCCTTCGTCCTTGGCGAATCGATTGCCTGTGACGGTGCCTGCCTCACCGTGGTCGAGGTCACCCCGACGTCGTTCCGGGTGCAGGCGTCTCCCGAGACCCTGCGCCGTACCACCCTCGGAGGCTGGACGCCCGGCAACGGGGTCAACCTGGAGCGGGCGATGAAGCTCGGCGACCGCCTCGGTGGCCACCTGGTCTCCGGCCATGTGGATGAGGTAGGTCGACTGCTGGGCCGCCGCGAAGAGGGCGGGTCGCGGGTGCTTTCCCTGTCCCTGCCTCCGGCGCTGGCCCCCTTCTTCATTGAGAAGGGTTCGGTCACCCTCGATGGCGTGAGCCTGACCGTCAACCAGGTGTTTGCGGACCGCTTTGAGGTGGCGCTGATTCCCGAAACCCTCGCCCGCACCACGCTCGCGGACAAGCGGCCCGGAGACCCGGTCAACCTCGAGGCCGATCTGATCGGCAAGTACGTCGCCCGGCTCCACGGCGTCCGGCAGGGGGCTGGGCTTTCTGAAGAATCGCTGCAGCGGGCGGGATTCGGGCCCAAGGGCTGAGCCTGGGCCAAGGGCTTGCGCGGCAGGCCCCAGACGGCGATACCTGGAGTCACATGGCATCGAAGGCGAACCACTCCCACTCCGAGAGCGTCAAGCTGGTCGAGCAGGCGCTGAAGGAGATCCGCAAGGGTCGCATCGTCATTCTCACCGACGATGAAGACCGCGAGAACGAAGGCGACCTGGTGATGGCTGCCGAGAAGGTGACCCCGGCGGCGATCAACTTCATGGCCACCCACGGCCGGGGGTTGATCTGCTTGTCGCTCACCGACGAACGGCTGCGGCAGCTCAACCTGCCGCTGATGGTGCAAGACAACACTTCGCCCTTCCAGACGGCGTTCACGGTATCGATCGAGGCCGCGCGGGGAGTGACCACGGGCATCTCTGCTGCCGACCGGGCGAAGACGGTCCTCGCCGCCGTCGCGCCCGATGCCAAGCCGGGTGACCTGGTGCGCCCGGGCCACATCTTCCCGTTGAGGGCCCGCGAAGGCGGTGTGCTGGTGCGCACCGGCCAGACCGAAGGCTCGGTCGACCTGGCGCGCATGGCCGGACTGTCGCCCGCCGGGGTCATCTGCGAAATCATGAACGCCGATGGGACGATGTCCCGTCGGCCCGAGCTGGTGCGCTTCGCCCGCAAGCACAAGCTCACCCTGCTGTCAGTTGCCGACCTGATCCGCTACCGGTTGCAGCGCGAAGCGCTCGTCCGTCGTGTGGCCAAGACCCGCTTCGAGCGGGCCGGCGCCGGAGAGTTCACCGCCTATGCGTACGCCAGCGATGTGGACAGCGCCGTGCACGTGGCTCTGGTTAAGGGCAACCTCTCGGGTGCGGCGCCGGTGCTGACCCGCGTTCACCGGGCCTGTCTGGTCGGGGACCTGCTCGGCAGCAGCGCCTGTGAATGCGGTCGCCACTTCGAAAAGGCGCTCGAGCGGATCTCCGAGGAAGGGCGCGGGGTGCTGGTCTACCTGCAGAAGAACCAGGCCCCCAGCGACAAGCTGACCTGCAACCACCTGCTCCAGGAGCAGGGCGCCGCGGGAAACTCCGACCACCGACTGCGGGAGTTCGGGGTCGGCGCCCAGATTCTCAAGGACTTGAAGCTGTCCCGCCTGCGGCTGCTCACCGACAGCCCGAAGAACATCGTTGGGCTCGACAGCTACAACCTGGAAGTGGTCGAGCAGGTTCCCCTCACCGCAAAACCTCCCAAGCGCGCCTCTGCGCGGTAGAGTCGAAGCCAATGCCCCGATACTTCGAAGGAAATCTGGTCGCGCCTCCCGGGCGCTTCGCCATCTGCGTGTCGCGGTTCAACGCCTTCATCACCGAGAAGCTGCTCGAAGGCGCGCTCGACACGCTGGTTCGCCACGGGGTGGCCGACGAGGCGATCGACGTCTATCGCTGCCCGGGCACCTTCGAGCTCAGTGCACTGGTCCGCCAGGTGGCCGAGAAGGGGGCGTACGCCGGAGTGATTACCCTCGGGTGTGTCATTCGGGGCGGCACGCCGCACTTCGAGTACGTCGCTGGCGAGGTGTCGAAGGGAATCGGCGCGGTGGCGATGGCTTCGACGTGTGCCGTCACCTTCGGGGTGCTCACCTGCGACAACGTCGAGCAGGCGGTCGACCGGGCGGGCGTCAAGGCGGGGAACAAGGGCGCCGAGGCCGCGGTGGCGTGCATCGAGATGGTCAACCTTCACCGCCGGATCGCCGAGGCGGCGAGCCCTCGGTTGACCCCGGTGGCGGGAAAGAAGAAGTAGGTGTGCGTGTTCCCTTCAGGGTATGGCCCGTGGAGGATGCAGCGGTGAGCGGCATGGCCGAAGGGATGGGAACCTAGTGGGAGCACGCAGAGCGGGGCGAGAGCGCGCATTGCAGGCCCTCTTTCAGCTCGACAATTCGGCAGGGCTGAGCGCCGAGAGCGCGCTCGAGTCGGCCTGGGCCGCCAGCGCCGACGAGGCTCCCCGAGAGCCCGCGGCCCACGCCTTCGCGCTCGACCTCGTCACCGGGGTGCGTGCAAACCTCGCCGAGATCGACGCCTTGATCGAGGAGCACAGCCACAATTGGCGCATCGACCGGATGTCGAAGATCGATCGCAACGTGCTCCGGATCGGCATCTACGAGCTCAAGCACCGCGTCGACATTCCGCGCAAGGTCACCCTCAACGAGGCGATCGAGCTGGGGAAGGCGTTCGGCACCGTCGAGTCCTCGGCATTCATCAACGGCCTGCTCGATCGGGTCGCCGTCGCTCTTCAGAAGCCGTGAGCCTCACCACCCACGACAACGACCTCGAAGGCCTCGATGCAATCGAAGGCGTGGATGCGCTCTGCCTCTTCATCTCCGAAGACGTGCGTCCCCTTCAGGACATCTCGGGGTTCGTCGATTGGCGGCTCGCGGGGGGACTGTCGCGGGTGCTGTTGAAGCAGTTCTTCACCGGAGCGCCGGACGAGAACCTGCTCTTTCCCAGCGAGGGGCGCCTGCCGATGAGTCGGATCTTCGCAGTCGGGCTGGGGCGAGCGAAGACGCTCGATGCGAAGGCCCTCGGTGAGGCGATGGCCGGTGCCGCGCGAATGCTGAGCCGGGCGAAGGTCAACGCCGTGGCGCTCGAGGTCCCCGGAGCGGCTGCGCTCTCGGCGGAGCAGCGGGCAGAGGCCTTTACCGAACACTTCCTCCCGGCATTCGAAGGCTCGCGGGTCGCGGTGCTCGCCGAGCGGGCGCTGCGCTCTTTGTTGCCCGCTGGTAAATATTAAAAACCTCGT
>JAYUUC010000305.1:0-5297 GCA_043755105.1 Myxococcales bacterium | reverse complement strand
GGGAGCGACGCGCTGCTTCGGAAGGCAATCGCGGGCCTCGCGGAGCCGCTCTCGCTCGGCCTGGAGAAACACCCACGCCGCCGGCGGCAGTTGCTGCTGCACCGCGGGAGCGAAGGCCAGGGCGTAGCCGAACCGCAAAAGGGACTGCACGGTGGCGAAGTCGGTGAGCCGATGATGCCCGAGCACCCGCTCGAGTCGGCCCTGCGGGTCGAGAACCAGAAAGGGGGCCACCGCATCCGCGCCCAGCTTGCGCACGTGGTCCAGCCCATTGACCTTCAGCCAGCGGCCCAGCTCGGCATCGGTCTCGAAGTGAGTCCACTCTGTTTCAGGGCGCTGGCCCGCTCGGCCCGCCTCTGCGGAGCGCGCCGAGGCCTTCGGAGACGATGCACCTTCCGCACGCCGTGTCAGTGCCGATCGAGCAGACGGCGGGCGCTCGAGCACCAGCGCCACCGCGACGCAGTGCTTGCAGAAGATGCCCTGCTGGCCGACGGGGCAGCTGCACTGATGCAAGACTCGTCCGTTCGAGCAGCGCAGCTCGACCTGGTACAGCCCTCCAGCGCCTCGAACCGAAGCCTGGGCTGCTTCTTCCGCCTGAATCAGATTCGAGACCCGGCCGCGCCGAGCGTAGTCCTCGCCACGGGGGAACGCCCGGTCCGCCAGCTCCTGCAGCTGCGGCGGTTCCAAAAGCTCGACGAGGGAAAGGGACACGAAGGCTCTCGGTGTCGCCCGAGCCGCCTGAAGAAATCAAGGGGGGGGCCCCGTTGCCAGCCCCCTTCCCGGTCAACCGAAGCCTCGCCGACTAGCGGCGGATGCCCACCTGCACGCTGCCGTGGTTCGAGTCGAAGTAGACCTTCCCTTCCCGAGCGAGCCAGCCGGTACCGAGGTCGACCGAGATGCCGCCCTTGGACTTTACCCCGAGCGCATGCTGCATTGGGTCCAGCGCCGCCGACACTCCGATCCGGCCCCCGCGGCCCAGAAAATCGAACCCGGGGCGTGGCGAAGGGGGCTTTGCGAAACCATCCCCCCGACCTTCTGACCAGCGCGTGCCAACGAGGCGGGGCATACTCGTCTCCCGTCGTCTCGAGGAGAACGTCCCGGTGCCGAGCGCCCAGCTGCTGCCAGACTCCGTTCACCTCTGGTTTGCGCGCCCTGCCGAGATCTCAGCCCAGGTCGCCCGCCGCTGCCTCGAGGTGCTCTCTGCCGACGAACGCGCCAGGCAACAGAGATTCATCTTCGATCGCCATCGCCTCGAGTTCGGGGTCAGCCACGCTCTCGTTCGCGAAACCCTCTCCCGGTATGCCCCGGTCGCTCCGGAGCAATGGGAGTTCAGCTGCAACCCCCAGGGCTGTCCGCGCATCGTTCCCCGCCCCGACGCCCCGGGGTTGCGCTTCAACCTCAGCCATACCTCTGGACTGGTGGCCTGCGCGGTGACGCTCGATCGGGCCATCGGTGTCGACGTTGAGGAGACTCGAGCCGACCGCGCTACCGCCAGCATCGCCCGCAGCGTCTTCTCGCCGCACGAAGTCGCCGCGCTCGAAGCGCTCGAACCGGAGCTGCAGGGCCCGCGCTTCTTCTCCTACTGGACTCTAAAGGAGGCCTACATCAAGGCCCGCGAGCTCGGGCTCTCGCTGCCGCTGGACAAATTTTCGTTCACACTCCACCCGGAGCAGGCTCCCACCATCGCCTTCCATGGCCTCGACGACCGGCCAGAGCGCTGGTGGTTTCACTGTCCTCAGCTGTCGGGCCCGCACGCCTGCGCGGTGGCGGTGGAGCGGAGCGTCGGCGAAACGCCCACGCTGACTGTCGAGGAGACGGTCCCATTTGCGCGCTGACCCCCCCGTGCTCGACGGAAAAGCCGAGTCTTGCAACAGCTTTGGCGCTGCCGGGAATGGCGGTACTTCCCTTGCGTTGCCCGGAAGGCGGGGCAGCCCTTTGCCCGGCGTGGGAAAGTCGTGACCCCGATGAGAGACCTGGAAAAAGACCCGGAAGATCAGGTTCTCCGAAGCGCCCTTCGCCGCGGAAGCCGCTGGCCCGGGGTGGTCGTTGGCCTGGGGGTGCTTGGCGGCGCCGGTTTGGCTCTCTGGCGGTTCTATCCGGACTCCAGGGACACTCAGACTCCGGTGACTTCTGCTCCGCAAGGCCTGGATGCGGGCACGCTGTTGCCCGTGGCAGTCGACCTCGCTGAAGGCGACCGGAAGCTGCGGGAGTGGGGCACGCGGCTTTCACCCCGGGAAGGGTTCACGAAGTGGCTGGGTGAGGCCGACCTGATTCGCCGACTGACGGCCGCGGTGAACCTGATCTGCGACGGCGAGAGCCCGAAACCGCTGCTCTCCTTCCTCGAGGTCTCGGGGCCCTTCGAGGTCGAGGAACAGGGGGGCGCAGGAGGCGGTCCCCCCCGTCGGTCGCGATCGGCACCGCCCGAGGCGAAGGTCCCGGAGAAGCTCTTCATCTCACCCGCCAGCTTTGGCCGTTACGACCGCGTCACCGATACCTTCACTTCGGTGGACTTCGTCGCCGCGGGAAAAGCCTACGCCCAGCTGCGGCCCTACTTCGCCGGTGCGTTTCGGGAAATCGGCCGCGAGGGTAAATCTTTTGATCCGGTCCTCGCCGGTGCTCTGAATCGCTTGCTCTCGGTGAAGGTGCCCGAAGAAAAACTCGAGCTCCTGCCCAAGGGCGCGCTCTACACCTACGCTGACCCCAAGCTCGAGGCGCTCAGCGCGGCCGAGAAACATCTGCTTCGCCTGGGCCCGAAGAACGCCGCGGCGATCCAGGCGTCCCTGCGCAGCTTCCTCGACGCTTCCGGGCTGGCAACGGCCCGCTGAAAAGTCTCAGGTTCTGCCCGAGCCCTACTCTCCCGGGAGCACGCCCTTGCCCGCGAGGGTGTCTTCATAGAGCTTCCAGAACGCATCGCCGGGGACTCCAGCGATCCAGGTCACGATCTTCATGTCCCTGGTGCGGACGATGATGTGCCCGGGGTAGGCATCGATGCCCACAATCGCCGAGAGGGTCGCCGCGGGGTTGAGCACCGCCGGATAGTCCAGCTTGTAAGTGTTCACCCAGCCGTCGAGGTTGCCCTGGGTCGGGGACGTACCCGGCGTACCACCTTCGTCGAGCGCCACCAGGAACTCGCCGTCGGGCGCGTATTTGAGGTGCTTCCCGGGTAGCTCGTTCTTCGCTTCGTAGTTACACGGTCCACACCACACCGCCGAGCGGTCGATCAACAGCGCCTTCGGTTTCACCCGGCCTTCGCCGTAGGGAGACCCGGCCGGATACACCCCGGTGCCGGTGGGATTGTAGAAGTCGGCGAGCTGAATCTTTCGCAGCTCGGTCGCTTCGGTCGACGCCCGGGGGTAGCCGAGGAACTCGTAGTTCGGAATCACCGAGCCGATGCCGACGCCATAGGGCCCGGGGTACGCGGCCGTGGTGCCATTCCCAGGTTGGCCGCCGCCCTTGAAGTCAGGCGCCAAAGGATCGGGCTCCGAGGGATTGGACACTGTGGGATCGGGCGTCGAAGGCGCTGTCGGGGCAGGGGCCGAACCACAGGCGAGGAGCAGACCGATCAAACCGAACGAAAGCAGGGGGCGAAGGCGCATCGGGTAACTCCTTGAAGGCTCAAGGCAAACTAGTTGGAAGGGTAGCAAGTGAAGGCGTCGGTGACCGGGTCCCGGGGGGCATAGCAGCGGTGGTAGACGTTGTCGCCCGGGTGCACCCCTTGTTGCTCGTCGAGACACGTTCCCTGCAACCCGGCCGGGGAAGCGGGACAGTCCGCCGAGGTGGTGCAGGTGTGGGTGAACTTGAGGTCGATGCACGCTTTCTCGGTTCCATGCAGGGACACGCACTCGAAAGTCGGCTCGCAGTCTAGATCAAAACGGCAAGGGCTGCAGAAGGTAGAACCGGTGCAAGCG
Organism: Myxococcales bacterium; assembly: GCA_043755105.1. Taxonomy (GTDB): domain Bacteria; phylum Myxococcota; class Myxococcia; order Myxococcales; family Myxococcaceae; genus JAYUUC01. The sequence continues at coordinate 1,392 of JAYUUC010000305.1, read as the reverse complement.
GGGCTACGGGGGTGGCAGAAGCCCGCGACACAGTGCTTGTCGCTGCCGCAGTCCCGATCGGTGGCGCACGACGAGGCGCACCGGTTGCCGTCCGACATCTGGACGCAGTGCTGTTCGGCGAGCGAACAGTCGATATCATTGGAACATGGCGCACAGGCCTCGCGCTTGAGACACATCTTGCGCTCGAGGCAAATCGTTCCTTCCACGAACCAGGGCTCGGTGGCCAGGCGCGCGCGGTCGAAGCAGGGCTCGGAGGTGGTGCCGCAAGCGTTGTTGTTGCCCTTGGTGGTTCCGCAGATCTGATGCGGGTCGCGGAGGTAGCCACACTCGAAGCCTCCGGGGCAGTCGGAAGCGGCGACGCAATTGGCGGTGCAATAGGCAGTGGCGTCACCCTGGCCGCTGGAGCGGCAGCGCCGGGTGGTGCCGCACTCCGTTCCGCTCGGACAGGGAACGCCCACTCCCTTGAGGTCGGTGTCGGCGCAGATGAAAATGCCGGCATCTGTGTCGTCCTCGACCGCAGCGACGCATCGCTGGGTGTAGGGAAAACATTGAAGGTGAGAGCTGCATTTGAGCACGCACGCATTGCCGACGCAGGTGTTGTTGGCGACGCAGCGAGTCGGGTCGCACTTACCCACGCAACCGCCATCGGCCTCGATGAAGCCGCCCACGCAGGAGGCCTTCGGGCCCGCATCCGCCGGCGCGCCCGCATCTGCCGAAGTCCCTGCATCCGCCGGACTCCCTGAAGCGGGGGTGCACCCCGTCAGCAACCCCCACGGACCGGCGAGGACGAAGAGGACGGAAACGAGGATTCGGAGTTTCGGCTGCTGATTCAGGACTGGAGGCATGGTACCCGGGGTGGAGGGCGCGGGACCTAAGCACACATCGACGAACCCGGTCGAGCGCCCCCGATTTTTCGCAATCTTCGCAATCCACGTCTACTTCGCTTCTCTCTCCCATTGCCTCGGAGACGCCGATGAATCGTCGCAAACTGCTCTCTCTCACTGCGGAATCCTGCTCCTTGCTGGCGGCGTTGCTTTGCGCCGCAACTCTCGCCGCCTGCGCGCCAAGGGTCCCTGGCGCGGAGCACACCCTTGCGCGCGCCACCGACTTCTCGCTTCAGGCGGTCGACGGCAGCACCGTCCACCTCTCTGATTCGCTGGGGAAGGAAGTGGTGATGATCAGCTTCTGGGCCACCTGGTGCGGCCCCTGTCTCGGCGAAATGCCTGCGCTCGAGGTGCTCCATCAGCGCTACCGGAACCAGGGGTTCAAGCTGCTTTCGGTCGCCATGGACGGTCCAGACACCCTCGCCAACGTCGAGCCTACCGTTCGCCGCTTTCACATCAGCTACCCGGTGCTGCTCGATCAAGAGACCCGTGTGGTCTCGGTCTACAA
>JAYUUC010000304.1:0-5298 GCA_043755105.1 Myxococcales bacterium | reverse complement strand
GATTCGCTGGCCGCTCAGGTTTGCGGTCAGGTCGCCACCACCCGAGCCTTGGCGAAGATCGCGAAGCTCGGGCCCCTGTGGCGGGCCTACTGGGAATTCGAGCTGATGTCGGTGCTCGCTCTCGGGGTCCGCGTCCCCATCTTCGAGGGCTTCGAGCAGTTCTTGAAGCACCCGCGCGGCCGGGCGGAGATCGCCCGCTTCCTCGACGAGCATGACAGCCGTTCCCCGTCCCTTTGGGACACCCACCCTCCGATGCATGAAAGGCTGGAGAGTATTTCCGGTCGCCCGCAATTCCCGGACCTGGAGGCATTTTCGATCCACGAGGACACACTCCTCTTGCTCGGAGGACGCGAGGCCGCCGAGGCCCAGTGGTACGAATTGGTGGACGCCCACGGACTGCCCGGGATGACCTGGCAGGAGGTGGGTTCCAAAGTATTGCTGCCCCATCTGGCCAAGCAGCTGGCGGGGACGGTGGTGGACCCGAGGCGCACGCCCCTCTCCGACCTGCCGGCGCTGCTGGACGAAGGGGACGGGCTCTGGGATCGGGTCCGTCCAGCCGGGCTGAACCTGCTCTCCCGCGCTGCCAAGAAGCAGAGATCTCTCCGCTTCCTCAGCGATTGGCTGACCTCCGCGCTCTACCTCCGGGGATTCACTCCCCGAACCGAGCCGGGGTTGCCGCTGCGAATGGCGCTGGAGGACCAGGAAGTCGTCCCCGTCGAGCTGGTGGAGCAGCTCAAAGGCGGTGGCATGAGCGGGAGCGAGTACAGAACACTCGCAGCGCGGTGGGATCTGTTGCCTTTTGTTTAGCCGCTGGAAGAAGACTCCCCAAAGATGGCGGATGCCCGATGAAGTTCGCTTCCGAGCTCTGACAGGTGAGGTGCGTCGTCTGCCTCACGACGGTAATACCGTTTGGAAGGTCAGGCTTCAGCGAACGTCGGGGAACTCGACGATGATCAGAGAAGGCCCCTCGAGGCTCCCGCCGATGTAGATCAGATAGAGAAACCCACCGTTCCTGCGCAGCCAGCGGCCCCCCAACGGGACGTTGAGCGCGTAGGACGCGCTCCCTCCCTGCGAAGAGATGAGGGCAGACTCAAAGTGGTTCGCGGCCGAGGCCTGATTCAGATGGCTCGCTGCCTTGAGTGAAATGGGCTTCCCCATGGCGAGGTCCCTGAAGGCCTGGTCGAGCTCCAGTCGCTCGAAGCCGTTTTCCGCCTTCACAGTGGACTCGCGCGCATGGCCATGGGCATCGATGATCAAAAGGGTGGGAACGTTCGCGCGCTGACCATCCTTCACGTTCACCGCGTAGCCGAGCGTCAACAGTTGTGAGATCGGCGGCAACGAACCATCCATGAAAGCGGTGAGGCGTCGGCAAGACTCCGCGCGCTTTGCGGCGCAGGCGTCGCGGCGCTGGAGTTCGACGAAGGCGAAAAATGCCTTCGTTTCGTTGTCCTCTTTTGCGCTCGTCGCGGTGGGGGTAGGCGACGTTTCTGGTGCTTCCACAGCAGGCGGCCGGTTTCGCACGGACTCCACGCGGACAAGGCGATGGTGATTGAAAATCCAGTGGAGGCTGCTGGACCGAAGCCGCTGTCCCTCGGGGTCCGGCACCACTTCATAGGCGGTCGACATCGCCTTCTTCACCTCATCGAGGGTCGAGCGGTCGGTGAGCAATTTGTCTCCCCAGCACAGCGGCAGGTTGGGTTTTAGGGTCCAATGGTCGACGCGGGGCGAAGGCGCCAGATATGCCCGACAGATCCGTTTCGGCGCCCCGTCGAGCGGGTGGACCGAGAACTCTCTGCCCGACCAGCTCAGCATCAACCCATCGCATCGCACCTGAACACCGTCATCCGAGAGAGGCTCTATCGGACCACAAGTGCCAATGGCCTCGGCTGCGCGCGCGATGCCGTCGTCGGCAGTAAATTCCAGTTCTCGATCCTGGAGGGTGACCTTGAGGCGGCCTGTATTGTCGGCCTCGACATGAGGCGGCTGCGACGCGCCAGCGGCAAGCAGAACGCAGAGAAGCGAGGGGGCGATTGGCATGCAGCCCCATACGCTTGCCGGCGAAAAATATTCAAGCGCAGGGGGCGAGCCGCCAAAGAAGCAGAGCAAGGACCGCTTTCTGCGCGATCAGCTCATCGACGGGTGCTCCATCAGGAGATTGGCGCTACAATTCCGAGTCGGAGCTGCCACTGCGAACGCCGCGAAGACGACGAAGTGGACCCTCGAACTGCTGGAGCAGCTCAAGGGAGGAGTGGCTTCGAGGGCATCTCCCCGCGTGTCGCGGCTACTTCGCGCGCAGATCCGCGAGCCGGCCCTTCGTTCCCGGGAGACTCCCTGCTGGCAGCTTGGCGAGCACGTCGCGCACGGTTTCGAACAGCGTCTCCTGAGGGTCGCGGGCCCGGAAGCCGAGCAGCTGCTCTGCCTTCGAAGCATCGAGATAGAAGAAGTGCTCGCCGATCTCCACCTCTTGCGAGTGGAGCACCGCCTCGCTTCCCCGCGCTTCCGCCAGCTTGCCGAGCAACTGCGCGCCGAAGATGTTCAGCTTTGACGGCAGCTTCAGCCTCGGCGCCGGAACACCGCTCAGCCGCTCGAGCCGTTCGAAGAACTCGGAGAGGGGCATGTTCACCCCCATCAGGTGTCGGCCCTGGAGCTCACCGTCGGTGAGCGCCGCCACGAACGCCTTCGCTGCATCGCGGACGTCGACGAAGGAGATGCCGCCCGACGGCATCGCCGGAATGTCTCGGTTGAGAAACTTCACCACCGTCCAGGTGGAGGAGAGTCGCTCATCGCCGGGCCCGAGCAAGAGGCTGGGGTTGAGCACCACCAGCGGCAGCGCGTGCTTGCGGCAGTACTCGAGCGCGAGCTTCTCTTCGTAGATCTTCGACAGGTAGTAGGGCCACTTCCCCACCACGGTGATGGGGTAGTCGTGGGTCTCGTCGCGAACCGTGTCGTCCTTGCCGACCGCGATGGTGCCCGAGGTCGAGGCGAGGACGATGCGCGGTTTCTGCCCCGCTTCTCTCGCGGCCCCAAGCAGCTGCCGGGTGCCTTCCACGTGCAGCTCGTACATCTTCCGACCGTCTTCGGGTCGAAAGGAGACCAGTCCCGCGAGGTGGTAGATGGCCTCGATTCCGGCGACCGCCCGCTTCAGCGCCGCGCTGTCCTTGACGTCCCCTTGAAGGAACTCCACTCCGGCGGGGAGAGCGCGCGGCGGGGTGCGGCCGAAGAGCCGAACGGAATGACCCTGGGCCAAAAGCTGCGGGACCAGGTGGGTGCCCAGAAAGCCCGTGCCCCCGGTGACGAGGATCTTCATGAATCTCTCCGGTGAACCGATCGTAGAGCCGGGGACTCAGCCTTGGCAGGCTCATCAGGTCGCAGCACCTTGCCTTCCTTCAACGCCCGGACCGAATCCTCCGCCAGACGGGTCACCGACCGATAACTCTCCGAGCGGGCCTGGCCCTTGGTGCGGGCCTTGAGGTCCGCATACTCGAGAGCGGGACCAATTCGCACCGCGAGCTCCTTGGCCTTCGGAAACATCGAGCCCTTGGGAAGCGCGTCGTAGGCTCCTTCGAGATAGAGCGGAAGAATGTCTACTTTGTAGGTCAGCGCCAGATAGCCGAGGGTCGGCTTGAACTCGGCAAGCTCTCCATTGGGCGAACGGGTGCCCTCGGGAAAGATGAGCAGGTTGTAGCCCTGGTGGAGCGCCTCACCCGCCAGCCGGAGCGATTCGCGCAGCGAGCCGTGCCGGTCCATCGGAATCAGGTTGGTGAAGTTCTCGAAATAGGCGCGCTTGAGCGGGGTGTCGAAGAAATAGTCCATCGCCGCCAGCGCCGTGAGCCGGTCGCCTTGATCGCCGAGCACCACCTTCACCAACCCCATGTCGAGGTGGCTGGTGTGGTTGGCGATGACGAGGAAGTTCCGGTTCTGCGGAATGAAGCTCTTCCCCGACGTCTTCACGTCGAAGACGCCGCCGTAGAGCACTTTCTGCCCCATCGAGAGCATCGAGCGGCCGAGATCGGCGATCAGCTTGGGAACGGGAATGTCGTGCTCGGCGGCAGCGCCCGCTTCGCGAGAGATCTCCTTCGCTTTGATCTCCGGCCCGGGCCGACGACCCGACGACGCAATCAACTTCCGCAGGTCGTCGACGGTTTGAACCTGGGTGAGGTCGTTCACCGCGGGCAAAGGCACGCCGGCCTGCTCCAGCGCCACCGAGAGCTCGGTGAGCATCAGCGAGTCGAACCCGAGGTCGCCCGAGAGCTGGGAGTCGAGGCGAATCTCGCCCACAGGCTTCTGCAGCACCTCGGCGATCAGTGGCAGCAGCCAGTCGGCGATGCCTCCGCTGCCGGCGCCGGTGACCGCCTGGCGCGCCTTCTCTCCAGAGCTCTGCAGCCGGTCCAGCTTCTTCAGCTCTTCGATCACCTGCTTGCGCTTGACGCTGCGCTTCGAGGTCCGGGGCAGCTCGCCGTCCCACAGCCGCAGCACCTTCACCCGGCGGTAGAAGGGCATCTCGGCCGAGAGCTTGCGGAAGTGCTCCTCGAGTTCGCGACGGACCTCTTCCCGGGGCCGCTCGGAGTATTCGGGCACGCAGAGGCAGGCCACCTTCTCACCGCCGGCCTCATCGGGGAGCCCGACAATCGACAGCTCCTTGATGTGGACGTGCTTGCCGTAGACCTCTTCGAGTTCATCGGGGAAGACGTTCTTCCCGTTGGCGTCGATGATCACGTCCTTCTGCCGGCCCATCAGGAACAGCCGGTTCTCCGCATCGAGCCGACCCAGGTCGCCGGTGTGGAGCCAGCCTTGCTTCAGCACCGCGTCGGTGGCCTCGCGGTCGTTGAAGTAACCGGCCATCACGTTGGGGCCGCGGGCGAGCACTTCGCCGATGCCGTCGGCATCCGGCTCGGAGATCCGGAACTCCACGCCGGGGAGCGCCTTCCCCACGGTGCCTGGCTGTCGCTTGTTGTCGGTAGCGGACACCGAGAGGACTGGCGCCGCTTCGGTGAGGCCGTAGCCCTCCGCGAGCGGCAGCCCCAGTCCCCGGAACATCTCCGCCGTCTCCTTCGGGAGCGCGGCGCCCCCGGAGATGAGGAAGCGCAAGCGCCCCCCGAGGCGCGCGTGCACCGGCCCGAAGAGCACCTGGCCGACGTTGATGCCGACCTTCTCGCCGAGCGTGCGGTTGAGCGCGAGCGCCGCGTCGAAGACCGTGGTGGCGCCGGGGCCGAGGTCCTTCACCTGCTGGGTGATGCGGCGCTCCAGGAGTTGCCAGAGCGCCGGGACGCCGACCATCGCGGACACCTTGGCGTCGCG
>JAYUUC010000303.1:0-5301 GCA_043755105.1 Myxococcales bacterium | reverse complement strand
AGACTCCCAGCCGCTCCAGGGACGCGCGGACCGTCCCCCACACGCTCTCGATCCGCTGGGAGATCGGCGCCCGTCGGGTGCCGATGCCGAGCAGAATGCCCACCGCCCCTTCCGCCCGCTCGACCTTCAAGGTGTAGCGCTTTTGAGCGAAGCAGGAGACCGCGGCGAACAGCGCCAGCCCGAGCAAGGGGAGCTTCACCCAACCCTGGGGCACCGCCAGTGCCACTGCCAGAGCGAGGCCGGTGAAGATCAGCGCCTCGTAGACGGGCCGCCGTTCCAGCGTCACCCGCTTCAGCTGACTGAGCTCGAACAGCTGGGCCGGCGCCACCCCCGCGTGCCACTCGAGCCGCTTTTCCGAAAGCAGGAGCCGTCGGCCCTTGCCCAGCGTTCCTTCGAGGAAGGGCTGATAGGCGTCGAGAATCCGGTCGCGCGCCTCGTTGAGCTGCGCCTTCACCTCGCGCCCTACCGCGGGCGTCTCCGGCAACGGCTGGCCGCAGGCGACGCAGTGGGTCTGCTTGGCAAATTGGGGCCGCCCGCAGGCGGCGCACATCACCAGGATTTCAGCGGCCATCGCTTCCGCTCAAGAGACGACGAAGTTGATCAACCGCTTGGGGACGAAGACCACCTTGCGCAGCTGCTTGCCAGCGAGCGCGGCGATGACCTTCTCTTCAGCTTCGGCCGCAGCCCTGACCTCGGCTTCGACTGCCGCTGCGGCAACTTTGATCTCCGCCTTGAGCTTGCCGTTCACCTGCACCGCATAGGGGAGCACGTCGTCCACCACCAGCGCGGGGTCGAACGTCGGCCAGGCTTCGTTGACGGTGAGCTCTTTGCCGCCGAGCGCCTGGTGGAGCTCGTCGGCGAGGTGCGGCGCAAACGGGGTGAGGATGCGCGCGAGCAGGCCCAGGGCTTCGGCCATCGCCGCCTTCTCTGCAGAGGTCTCCAGCTTCTCGGCCGCGTAGAGCGCGTTGACGAACTCCATCACCCCGGCGATTGCGGTGTTGTACGAGAGCCGGTCGATTGCGTCCCCCACCCTGCGGACGCAGCGGTGGGCGGCGCGGCGCAGCTCGAGGGCCTTGCCTTCGAACGGTCCGTCATGGGTGGCCCCGACCACCTGGGCCTGGTGCTGGGCGGCGATGGCCCACACCCGCTTGAGAAATCGGTAAGCGCCTTCGACCTGGTCATCGGACCAATCGAAGTCCCGCTCCGGGGGCCCGGCGAAGAGCACGTAGACCCGCGCGGTGTCGGCGCCGTAGCGTTTCACGATCGACGCGGGGGCGACCACGTTGCCCCACCGCTTCGACATCTTCCGCCCGTCAGGGCCATTGACGATGCCCTGGGTCACCAGGCGCTTCACGGGCTCGTCGGCGGGGGCAAGCCCCAGCGACTTCATCATCCGGCTCCAGAACCGGAAGTAGAGCAGGTGCATCACCGCGTGCTCGGGTCCTCCGACGTAGACATCGACCGGCAGCCAGCGCGAGGCCTCACCGGCATCGAACGGAGCCCCCTCTTCGAGAGGCGAGAGGTAGCGGGCGTAGTACCAGCAAGAGTCGACGAAGGTGTCCATCGTCTCTGCTTCGCGCCGAGCGGGGCCCTGGCAGCGGGGGCAGGTGGTCTGGATGAACGAGGCCACCTTGGCGAGCGGTGGCTCCCCCTTGCCGGTGAGCACCGCCTGCACGTCGATCTCCGGCAGCCGCACCGGCAGCTCGCTCTCCGGGACGGGAATGCCCTTCCGCTCGGGGTCGCACCGGTCGCAGTAGACGATCGGAATCGGGGTGCCCCAGTAGCGCTGGCGCGAAAAGCCCCAGTCCTTCTGGCGCCAGGTGACCGTCTTCTTCCCCAGGCCTTCCGCCTCGAGCTTTCCTCCCATCGCTTTCCGCGCCTCGGCCGAGCGCTGGCCGCTAAACGCGCCGGAGTCGACCAGCACGCCGTCGGAAGTAAAAGCTTCGATGAGGACAGCGGGGAGCGGCTCGCCGTTCTCCGGCTGCACCACCGGTTTCAGCGGGAGGTGGTACTTTTGGGCGAAGGAGAAGTCGCGGGCATCGTGCGCGGGGACGCTCATCACCGCGCCGGTTCCGTAGTCGGCGAGCACGAAGTTGGCCAGCCACACCGGGACCTTCTCGCCCGAGAACGGGTTCTGCACGAAGGCGCCGGTGAACACCCCTTCCTTCTCTGCACCTTCTTCGGTGCGGTCGGTCTTGCTCTTCTTCGCCATCCGGTCGACGAATGCACCGACTTCGGCCCGCTGGCCGGGAGTGGTGATCTCGACCACCTTGGGGTGCTCGGGAGCGAGGACCACGTAGGTGCAGCCGAACACGGTGTCGATGCGGGTGGTGAAGACGCGCACGCCGTCCGCGTGGCCAACGAAGGCGAAGGTGGCTTCCACCCCTTCAGAGCGGCCGATCCAGTTCCGCTGCATCGAGGTCACCCGGTCAGGCCACTCGGTGAGGGTGTCGAGCCCGTCGAGCAGCTCCTGGGAGTAGCGGGTGATCCGGAACGCCCACTCGGGCATCTCCTTGTCCACCACCGGCGAATCGCAGCGTTCGCAGCGCCCGTCCTTCACCTGCTCGTTGGCGATCACGGTGTGACAGCCCGTGCACCAGTTGACCCGGCTGAAGCGCCGATAGACGAGGCCCTTCTCGAGCAGGCGGAGGAAGAACCACTGGTTCCAGCGGTAGTACTCCGGCGCCGAGGTGTTGATCTCCCGCGTCCAATCGTAGGCGTACCCGAGCGAGCGGATCTCCGCCTTGAACGAAGCGATGTTCTCGGCGGTCCGGGTGGCGGGGTGGACCCCGTCCTTGATCGCCGCATTCTCGGCGGGCAGCCCGAACGCGTCCCACCCCATCGGGTGGAGGACATCGAAGCCCTTCATCCGGAAGTAGCGGGCGTAGACGTCGCCGAGCAGGTAGTTGCGGACGTGCCCCATGTGCATCGCGCCGCTGGGGTACGGCAGCATCTCGAGGATGTACTTCTTGGGAGCGTGGGGGCGGCCTCCGGCGAGGAAGACCTTCGCTTCCTCCCAGCGCTGCTGCCACTTGCTCTCGATCGCCTGGGGCTCGTACCGCTCGTTCATCGCCATAGCTTCTGCTTACCTACGGGACGAGATGCACGAGCGCAACCACTACCCCGCCCCGTCCTCCTCGCGGCTCGGGGGGAGCACCACCCGGAAGGTCGCGCCAGCACCGGGGGGGCTGTCGACCTCGATCCGGCCACCCATCGCCGCGATGATGCCATGGCAGATGGAAAGGCCGAGCCCGGTGCCTACCCCGACCGGCTTGGGGGTGAAGAACGGCTCGAAGATGCGGTTCCGCACGTCGGGAGCCACCCCGGCCCCCGTGTCTTCGACTTCGATCACCGCCATGCCGTCGCCGTCGGTCCGGGTCCGCACCCGCACCTGATGACGGGTGGGGTCGCCTGCCGGAATGGCCTGGGACGCGTTGACCAGTAGATTGAGGAACACCTGGGCCAGTCGCCCTTCGCTTCCCGTCACCGACGGCACCGGTTGGTAATCGAGCACCAGCCCGGCGCGAAGCACCAGCTGGGACCGAACCATCTTCGCCGCAGACTGGAGCACGGCGCGAACGTCGATCGGCCCTCCGGGGCCCTCGTCGGCGCGGGCGAAGGTCTTCAGGTCCCCGACGATGAAGCGAACCCGTTCGGCCCCTTCGCGGGCTTCGCGCAGCGCCAACCCCAGCTCTGCCGCTTGCTTCACCTGAAGCTCCTCGGGCGGAAGCTGCGCGCAGAGCAGCGGAAGCTCGCGCTCGATGAACTCCAGGTTGGAGAGCAGGAAGGCGAGTGGATTGTTGATTTCGTGGGCTACCCCGGCGGCGAGGGTGCCGAGCGACGCCATCCGGTCCGCCTGGACCAGAAGGCCCTGCATCGTCCGGTTTTCGAGTCGCATCCGACGCCGCTCGACCGCCATCTTGATCCGGTGCGAGAGCACTTCGACGTCGAACGGCTTGACGATGTAGTCGAATGCCCCGAGTCGGAGCGCGTCGATCGCGCTGTCCAGGTTGGCGTACCCGGTGAGCATCATCACTTCGGTCTCGGGGTGGGCTTCTTTCAAGAATCGCAGCAGGTCGATTCCCGAACCGTCGGGGAGGTTCTTGTCGAGGAGGGCGCAATCGAAGGCCCGCTCGGCGAGCAAGGCCTTGGCGCCCGCAACCGAGGTCGCCGAGGCTGCCCGGCCTCCGGCGCGGGTGACCACTGCCTCGAGCAGAATGCACAGGGTCGGCTCGTCGTCGACGATCAGCACATCGGCAGGCGCCTGGAGGCCGGACACGGCCCAAGCTTAGTCCCTTCGCGCGACCGAGGGCATATTCGAGGCGACTCGGCGCGCCGGCGTTTGAACCGCTTGTCCCTGAACCGGACCGCCCGTATAGAGCCAGGCATGGCACTTCCCGTCGCGCGCATCTCCGAGATTGCGAAATTCGAGGGTCAGGACGTCGAGCTGAAGGGGTGGCTCTACAGCAAACGTTCCTCCGGCAAGCTTCACTTCCTCCAGGTCCGGGACGGTTCAGGGACCATCCAGGCGGTGGTGTTCAAGGGCGATGTGGCCCCCGAGCTGTTCGCTCAGGCCGACCACCTTGGGCAGGAGTCCGCGCTCACCGTCACCGGCACGGTGCGGGCCGACAAGCGCAGCGCGCTCGGGTTCGAGCTCGGGGTCAAGGGCCTCGTGGTGGTGCAGGAAGCGAAGGACTACCCGATCACCCCCAAGGAGCACGGGGTGGCGTTCCTGATGGAGCATCGTCACCTCTGGCTGCGCTCGGCCCGCCAGAACGTGATTCTGCGGGTTCGACACACCATCGAGAAGGCGATCCGGGACTTCTTCGATGAGGACGGCTTCACCCTGGTCGACGCGCCGATCTTCACCCCGGCCGCTTGCGAGGGGACCAGCAACCTCTTCGAGGTCCCCTACTTCGATCTCGGCAAGGCGTACCTGACCCAGTCCGGACAGCTCTACATGGAAGCGGCGGCGATGGCGCTGGGCAAGGCCTACTGCTTCGGCCCCACCTTCCGCGCCGAGAAGAGCAAGACCCGCCGGCACCTCACCGAGTTCTGGATGGTCGAGCCCGAGGTCGCCTACATGAATCTCGCCGAGGACATGGTCCTCGCCGAGCGGTTGGTCTGCTTCATCGTCGAAAAGGTCCTCGCCAAGCACGAGCGCGAGCTGAAGGACGTGCTCGAGCGCGACACCACCAAGCTCCACAACGTCAAGGCGCCCTTCCCGCGCATCACCTACACCGAGGCGATTGAACGGCTGCAGCAGGCCGGCCTTCCCGCCAAGTGGGGCGACGACTTCGG
>JAYUUC010000302.1:0-5302 GCA_043755105.1 Myxococcales bacterium | reverse complement strand
GCAAGCGGACCGACCGACTGGCGGCGGCGTGGCGAGCGGTGAGGTGCGTCGGCGGCACCCAGGGAGAGCAGCCGAACAACCTGCTCGATTGCGTGGTGGAGCCCTTCGTCCGGGAGATTGGCCTCAGCCTGCAGGGACGGGAAGGCAGCGCGTGGAGCCGTTCGACGGGAGTTCTGCGCCTCTCGGCGGCCCGGGGTGCCCGGGGGTTGTACGAGGAGTTCGCGGCGCTGCGGCGCTGCCTGCTCGATGCGGTCGAGGTCCTCCAGGGGTCTCCCGAAGACCGGGCGGTGATCAACGCCGCCATCGACGATGCGGTCGATTCGTCGGTGGCGCTCTGTGAGCAGCTTCTCAATCGCGACGCCGACGGGCCGCGCGTTCCCTTCGGGGGGCTGGTGGTCGAGTACTTCGAGCCGAGCCTGCGCCCTGCTCCCGCGGGGGTCGACGACACTAACGCTTCGATGCATTGACGACCCGCGAGGCTGGCCCCAACGCAGAGTTCAATGGGCGTCGGCCCAGGAGCGGCCGACCCCAACATCGACCTTGAGCGGTACCTTGAAGTCCGCCACCGAGGCCATCAGCTCGCACACCAGCTGTTTCACCTCTTCCACTTCCGCCTCGGGAGCCTCGAAGAGAAGCTCGTCGTGGACCTGAAGCAGCATCCGGCTGCGCAGACCCCGCTGGTCGAGCGCCGCGTCGATTCGCAGCATCGCCAGCTTGATCAGATCTGCTGCCGTCCCCTGAATCGGCATGTTGATCGCCGCGCGCTCCGCGGCCATCGCGATGTTCCGGTTGCGTGAGCCAAGGTCCCCCATGTAGCGGCGCCGTCCAAACAGGGTCTCGACAAAGCCGGCCTTCTTGGCCTTGGCCAGGGTTTCGTCGAGGTACCGCTGAATGCCCGAGTAGCGCTGGAAGTAGCGTTCGATGATCGCCCTCGCCTCTTCCACCGGAATGTCCAGCCGGGTCGAGAGCCCGTGTGGCGACAGCCCGTAGGCGATGCCGTAGTTGACCATCTTCGCCACCCGGCGCTGGTCCGGCCCGACCTGGTCGAGGGGAAGGCCGAACACCTCGGCGGCGGTGCGGGTGTGGACATCGGTGTCGGCGGTGAACGCTTCGACCAGCGCCGGGTCCCCTGCGATGTGGGCGAGAATTCGCAGCTCGACCTGACTGTAGTCTGCGGAGATCAACAGTTGCCCCGGTTCGGCGATGAAGGCCCGGCGGATCTCCTTCCCGAGCTCGCTGCGAATTGGAATGTTCTGCAGGTTGGGGTCGCTGGAGGAGAGCCGGCCCGTGGCTGCGGCAGCCTGATGCAGCGTCGTGTGCACCCGGCCATCGGGAGCGAGCAGCAGCGGCAAGGTGTCGAGGTAGGTGCTCTTCAGCTTCGAGACGTTGCGGTATTCGATGATTGCCGCGGGCAGTGGATGTTGCTGCGAGAGCTTCTCGAGCACCTCTTGGTCCGTGGAGGGCCCGGTCTTGCCCCGCTTCAGCACCGGAAGCTGCAGCTCGGTGTAGAGGACCTGTGCCAGCTGCGGCGGAGAGCCGACGTTGAACTCATGGCCGGCATGGCCGTAGATGGTGGCGAGGTGCGTCCCGCAAGCGGCGTCGACCTTCAGCGACACCTGGCGGAGCACCTCGAGATCGACCTTCAGGCCGGCGCGTTCCATCTTGGCGAGGATCGGCAGCAGCGGAAACTCGAGATCCCGGGCGACATGGGCCAGCCCCACCCGTTCCGCTTCTTCCCAGAGGTCGGGGGCGAGCCGGCGGACGGCATCGGCCCGGGCGCCGAAGCACGTGGCAGCCTCGACCGCGGTGGCCTGCGAGAGCGGAACCTTCTTCTTGGTGTCGGTGCCGGGAATGAAGGGAAGCTCGGCCTGGAGCCGCTCGCGGGCAAGATCGGAAAGCGCGTGCTCCCGACGCGACGGATTGAGCAGGTAGGAGAGCAGCTGGACATCGCCTTCCACTCCCTGAAGGGCGATTCCCACCGAGGCGAGCAGGTGGATCAACGCCTTCAAGTCATGACCGCCCTTCTTGACCGACTGGTCTTCGAGCAGAGGCTTGAGCACCGCCAGCGCTTCCGCAGAGCCCAGCCCACTCCCCTGCAGCATAGGCAGGTAGAAGGTCTCTCCGGTCGGGAGCGCGAGGCCGAGACCCAGCAAGGGCGCGGCATAGGGCAACCCTTCAAAGGCGGGCACCAGCGAGACCGCTCGGGCACTGGAAATTTCCTTTGCCAAAGCTTCGAGGGTGGGCAGGTCCTCGATCAACCGGGTGTGGGTGGCGAGCGGCGTCGGCGCAGTGGCCGGCATTTCTTGAATCAGCTTGAAGAACTCCAGCTCGGAGAACAGCGCGCGCGCCTCGACCTGGTGGACCGGCTGGCGGGCCAGCGCGTCGATCGACACCGGGAGCGGAAGGTCGGTCTTGAAGGTCACCAGCTGCTTTGCCCGGCGGAGGGTGTCGACGTGGGACTCGAGCGCCTCTCTCACCTTCGGCTTCTTCACCTCGGCGACGCGGCTGATCAGGGTCTCGATGTCCCCGAATTGTCGCAACAGCTCGACCGCCGTCTTCGGGCCGATGCCCGGCACCTTGGCAACGTTGTCGATCGCATCGCCCACCAGGGCGAGGTAGTCGCACATCTGAGACGGCGGGATCTGGTAGCGCGCCAGCGCTTCGGCGGGACCAATGCGGCGGTCATTGACGGGGTCGTAGATCTGCACCTGGTCGTCGACAATCTGGATGAAGTCCTTGTCGCTGGTGATCACCAGCACCGAGAAGCCCTGTTGCTGGGCCTGGCGGGCGAGGGTGCCGATCACGTCGTCTGCCTCCCACCCCTGCACCTCGAGGATGGGGATGTTGAGCGCGTGGGCCACCTTGCGAATCAGCTCGAACTGGCTGATCAGGTCCGAGGGGGTGGCTTCGCGGTTGGCCTTGTAGGTGGGGTCGATCGCCAGCCGGCCCTGGCGGCTGTCCTTGTCGAAGCAGAGCGCGACGTGGGTGGGGGCGATCTCGCGCAGGGTCTTCAACAGCATGCGGGTGAAGCCGAGTACCGCATTGGTCGGCACCCCCTTCGAGGTCGTCAGGCCGGGAAGCGCGTGGTACGCGCGAAAGATGTAACCCGAGGCGTCGATCAAGGTGACGGTCATCGGCCCGGCTACCGGGGGAGCGGGCTCGGCGGCCTCTAGAGTGGGTACGGGGGCGGCCTCTCCGAAATCGAAGGGCAAGGTCTGGGTCGAGTCGGTCATGGCTTCAGTCGAATAACGCACCCCAGCCGCGCCGTCGACAGGCCAGGAGAAGGGTAAGCCAAACCCCAACCCCAACCTCAACCCGAACTCAACCCCAGTCCCACCCCGTTCGTCCCGAGCGTAGGCCGCAAGGCCGGAGTCGAGGGATGACCTGGCGCACCCCGTCCAACCCCGGCTTCAAGGGCACTTCCGCTCGGCCCGCTTGGCCTGCGCCTGTTCCTTGATCTGGTCGCCCTCGACCGCCAGCTCGATCGCGTCGTTCAGGTCGGTGCACGACTCGGCCCTGTCCATCAGCCCCTGCGCCCGGCTGGTGCAGACGTTGCTGAGCGCCTGGAGCACCTGGAGGTTGCCGCCGTAAAACTTCCGGCCCAGCTTCCACACCCGGCACGCCCGCTTGGCATCGCCGCGGTCCATCCAGTTCTTGCCCTTGAGGTAGCAGTGGGCCGCCATGTCCTGCTCGATGCTTCGGCGAAAGAAGGAAGGAGTGGTGATGTCCGCGAGCAGCTTTCGATCCACCGAGAGCGCATCTCCGAATGGCTCTGCCGCCCGCTCAGGTTCCTCGGCCTGAAGGCTGGACTCCCCTTCCTTGTAGTCGGTGTCCACCGTCGCGATGTCCCGGCGCACCTCGTTGGCGAGCGCGTGGACGGCCGCTTTCTCCTGCTTCTCCACCACCCGCTGGAGCAGGTTGATGGCGTCGCCTACCTTGCCGTCGAAGTAGAGGAGCATCGCCGCGGCGATGTCCTTGTCATCGAAGCGGCGGGCGATCGCTCGCTTCACCTCGTCGCGCGGGTCGGGCGGGGCCTGTTCACGCCGCAGAATCGCCAGCGGTGGGCACTGCCAGGTCGGAGCGCCGGGGTCGACCCTGGCCCTTACCCTCAAGAAGGTGGCGTGGACCGGATCCTTCGGGCGCCACTTTCCTCGGCCCAACTTGCCCGTCGAAAGGTCGATGACGTGGCCCGGCGGGGGCACCAGCTGCTCCGGGCTCATCCCCTGGCAGGCGAACCGCATGTAGGACTCGCAGCGCGGCAAGGCGATTTCCCACTGGGCATGGGTCGCATACCGGTTGCAGTCCTCCGCGGCCTTTTTCATCACCGCCTCGATCGACTCCTTCAGCTTCGGCTTCGCCTTGAAGTAATAGCTGCACTCGGGGACGATCTTTCCGAACAGCTCGAGCGCCTCTTCCTCTCGCAACCGCTGGAGGGCCTTCTCGCCCTTGGCAAAGTTCTCGCTGCACTCCTTCTCGAGGCGGATCTTCTTGATCAGCTGGTTGGCCTCGGCATGAATCGGGTCGAGGTCGAGCGCCTTGTTGCAGGCAGCTTCTGCCTTCGCCCAGTCTGCGTTGCCCAGCTCCACCGACGAGAACGAGCGGCACTCGAACAGGTACTCAGTCAACGCGGCCTGGGGGTCGAGCGCGGCCACGGGCCGGGTTCCTCCAGGGTCCACCCCGGGCCCATCGGGTTGCCGGTCGAGCAGCACCTTCGCCGCCCATCCCGCGCCTCCGACCAGCGCCAGGGCACCCAGGGTGACGCCCACCCAGAGCATCGAACGCTTCGCCGGGGCCGCTGTTCCCGAAGACTGGCTGCGCCGAGGCAATGCCCGTCGGCCGCTTGCAGGCGCTTCATACCCCAGCTCGATCACCCCGAACTGGAGCACGTCGCCCGGTTCGAGCAGCACCTCTTCCTCGAGCGTCACCCCGTTCACCCGGGTGCCATTGGCGCTCTCGAGGTCGCGCAGCACCGTGCCTTCCGGAGTCTGCTCGAGCTCGGCGTGGCGGCGACTGACCGAGTCGTCGTCGAGCAGCACCTTCACCCCTGGCATCCGCCCGACCACCACGGTGCCCCGAAGCGAATAGACCCGGTTCGCCCACGGTCCGGAGATCCCGCGCAGCTGAGGCCCCGAAGGCTCGGAATCGACCGGGGCCCCGCGTCCCTGCCGCGGCGAGACCGTGCTCTTCTGAACCGGCACGGTCCGGGTGGCGCGAACCGACTGAACGGCAGGCTGAAGGGCGGTGGTCGACTTGGGAACCGCCTCGGGAACTCTGGAACGGGCTCGAACCGGGCTGCGCGTCG
>JAYUUC010000301.1:0-5304 GCA_043755105.1 Myxococcales bacterium | reverse complement strand
ATCCGTCAGCGCCGAGCTTCACCGCATCGCCTACCGCTGGGGCAGCGAGCGATCGGCGCGATGGCTGCGGGACCACGACGGGCTCCAGGTGGGTCCCGGGCTCTTGCGCGAAGCCGGGGTATTGGTGGCCTCGAGTGACAGCAAGGGAGCGATCGCCTTCAACGAGCAGACCGGCCGCGAGCTGTGGCGGCTGCTTCCGCCCCGCGCACAGCGGTGTCACCTCTCGCTGCAAGGCCGCCGCGCGCTGCTCTCCACCGACACCGGGTACCTCTACGGGCTGGACCTGGAAGACGGTCAGGTACGCTTCAGAATGCGGGGGGCGTTGCCGTTCGCGGGCGCTCCGGTGGCGTGGGGTCGACGGTTCGTGGCGGTGCTCTCGCGCAACGACCGCACCGCGGTGATCGCCGCCGACGCCCATTCGGGCACCCTGGCCTGGTCGGTGGAGCTTCCACTCGCTCGGCCTTGCACGCCGCTGCCTTCAGGAAACCGCGTGACCTTGGCGGGATTGAAAGAAGGGCGACCTGCAGTGGCGTGTCTCGGAGCGAAGGGCAAGGTGCTGTGGGAAAGGCAGGTACCGCTCGAGGGCCCCCCCGCGCTGCTCGGATTGGGTCGCGGGGTGCTCGCGTATGATCGGCGCGGAGGCGCGGTGTCGCTCAGCTCGGACGGTCAGCTGATATGGCGATTGGGAGCTTCCGGTGAGGAGCTCGCCGGCCCGGTCCGCGCCTGCCTCACCCGCGACGTTCTGCTCCTGCCGGGCGAGCAAGTGCGAGCGGTGAGCCCCAAGGGAGGCCAGGTGCTGGCAGAGGTCAAGGCCGGTTCGGGACTGTGCGACCTGGTGGTGGACCCGCAGCTCAATCTCTACCTGCTCGACGAGGCCGGAATCCTCACGGCCTTCCGCCTCGCCGCCCACTTCGCCGTGGTCTGAGACTTACTTCTTCGCTTCCTTCTTTGCCCCCGCGGGGTTGATTTCCTCTTCGGGGCGAACCGATTCCTGGGCGCCCTTCCACTCCTCGCCGGTCTTCAGCTTCCACTCCGCGGGGACGTCGAGCTTCCAATTGTAGTTGGCGCTGATGTCGCCGCCCGACTGGGAACGGGAGCCCACCTTGAAGGTGATGTCCACCGTCTTGGCGTTGGCAGGAAGGAGGTCGATGTCGTAATGGCCGATCACCATCTGGGGAGGGAACTCGGCGATCAACCGCTCGGGAAAATCGACCTTCATCGCCGGGTCGCCGGGTGCATTCATCTCGCCGATCAGCTTGACCTTCTCGTCGTACAGTTTCCAGGTGACGTTGAAGGAAGAGCTGGTGACCATCTTCTTGGTCCCCTTGCTCTCCTCACGCAGCTCGCGCTGGGCGCCCCAGAGGGCGAGCTGGAAGCGGACCTGGGGCTGGCCGGCATTCATCACCGACGAGACCTGGACGACGTCGAGACGCATGCCCTTGTCGGTGCCCGACCAGGTCGGGGCGTAGCTGCCCTTGAGCTGGTCGAACATCTTCCGGGTGTAGTCGTAGTAGCCGCGCTTGTCGGCCGCCTGCTGCTCCTTGCCGCCCTTGCCGCCCTTGCCGCGCTTGTCCAGCTCTTCGAGGTAGCCGTCGAAATCGCGGTTGCCACCGAAGGTGTTGAGGTGCTGGTTAACCTGGGTGAAGTACCAGCGAAAGAAGGTCGAGACCTCTTCCTTGTAGGCCTTCTCGTCGGGGTTGGAGCGGATCCAGCCCACCCGTTCGAGGTACTCGGTCTTGATCCGCGCGGTGTCCGCTTCGCGATCGAGTTCGAGCGCCTTGGCGCTGTACTTCTTCGAGCCGTAGCCGATGAGAATGATGACGAGGGCGAAGCCGAGGATGATGCCCAGGTAGCGCTTCATGACGGGTCAGGCTCCTTGAATTGCGGATCCGCAGTTGTATGGGACCTGGAGTGGGGAATCCAGATTACCTCATTCGGGTCAGCCTGGCCCGAAGTGCCCCCACCAGCATGTCGATCGCGGTGTCGTTGTTGCCACCGTGAGGCACGATGATGTCTGCGTGGCGCTTCGACGGCTCGACGAAGCCCATGTGCATCGGTCGAACGTGGCGGAAATATTGAGTCACCACGTGGTCGAAGTCGCGGCCGCGCTCCTTGATGTCGCGGGTGAGCCGGCGGATGATCCGGACGTCGTCCTCGGCGTCGACGAAAATGCGGACGTCGAGCTCCTTGCGGATCGGCTCGATGTGAAGCACGAGAATCCCCTCGATCAGCACGATGTCGCCGGGGTCGACCCGCACCGTGCGCGACTCGCGGGTGGAGGTGACGAAGTTGTAGACCGGCTTTTCGATCGCCCCCCCGTCCTTGAGCTTCTTCAAGTGGTCGACCAGCAGGTCGGTATCGAAGGCGTCGGGGTGGTCGAAGTTCACCTCGCGCCGCTCGGCCAGCGAGAGCTCTGAGAGGTCGCGGTAGTACGAGTCCTGGTCGATGAAGGCGACCCGGGCGGACGAGAGTGCCTCCCGGATCTTCCGGGTGACGGTGGTCTTTCCGGAAGCAGTTCCGCCGGCGATGCCGACGACGAGCGGTGGCGTCATTGGCCGCTACCTACGAGAGCGCGGGCGAAGTCGCAAGCTTTGGGGTCGAATGACTCGAACGGGCGGTCAGCGGCCGCTGTCCTCGAGGTGAAAGTGGTGCAGAAAGCGGTGGAGGACGGGGGCCAGCACCACGCCCATGGCGGTGAGGAAGGTCACTCCGCTGAAGAGGGCGTACATGGAAGTGAAGACCTTTCCGGCGACGCCGGCCATCTGGTTCACCGGTCCCATTCCGGTGAGGATCATTGCGGCGTTGACCTCGGCATCCAGCCAGGGGAGCTCGCCGCAGAAGTGATAACCCACTGTTCCGATGAGGAGCGAGCCTGCGAGCAGGCCCACGCCGAAGCCAATGCTTCTGGCCAGTCGCCTGGTGTAGGCGCGCCTGGAAAGAAGAGGCTGGTGCGTTTTCTCGTACATGGGTTGGCCCTCTTCACCGCAAGGGGATGATGGTCTCAAGGGAGCAAGGCTGCAATCAAAGCGCTCGAGCCCTCGATACCAGACCTGCGGCGATCGCCTGCTCGACGACTGCGAGGCCCCAACGTTCGGTCAACGCGGTTTCATTGTCACCCGCTGCCACTCGCTCGAGCAGGGCCAGTGCAGGGGGCTCGAGCTCGAGCAGCTGAACCGAGTCACCGAGCCGGCGAGCGGCCAGCTTCCACGGTCCAGGTGGGGCACGCGCGGCAACCTGGCGAAGGGCCTCTTCCGGAGATGAATCGAGCAGCCCCGTTCCCCACAGGCGCGCGGTGAGGTGTCGCTTCGAGGCGCGGACGGCGAAGACCAGCTCGCTCAAGTCGAGGGGGAAGCTTCCCAGCGAAATGCCGGGACCCAACCGAAGCTCTCCGGGTGCAGCCTCCCTTCCCGCAGCGGGACCTTTCTGGAGCCAGGTCTCGAAAGCCACCACCGAAGCGAGCACCTCGTCTCGCCGCTCGCGGAGTCTCGCGCGAAGATGACCGCGGAATGCGTCGTCGAGGGTCTCGCCCTCTTCCACAGCAGATCGGAACGCCGGGGACGCCGAGAAGTTTCCGAGCGACGACGGCGTCCCCAGAAACAGCAGGCGGCAAAGAGGCCAGCGGCGATCGAGCTGCTCCGCCAGCACCGCAAGCCGATAGCCGCGGTCGACTTCCGCTCCGACTGGGTCGTCGGAATGAGTGTGTGCTCCATAGCTCCGGTCGAACAGCGCCCATGCGCGACCAGAGGGAAGGGCCGCCGACACTGCGTCCAGCGGTGCTTTTCCTGGCGCCGGAGTCTGCCCTGGCGGTGGTATCTGGCTTGGCGGAGTCAGGCTTTGGCGATTCTGCCCGCGCCTCGGTACCCAGCGGCGCAACCTGAGCAGGGTCTGGCGGGCGATCGCTTCCGGGTGGCCGTCTGCCTCGAAGGTCACAGCTCGCAGTCCAGTGCAGCGCGGCAACACCGACTCCAGCAACTCGAACAGCTCTTCACGAACCGGCTGGCTGTGGTCGTCGAGGTAGAAGCGTCGCTCGCCGCGCTCACTCACCTGCCCCCCGGCAATATGAATCTCCACCACCTTATCGAGGGGGAAGCCATCTAACCCCGAGTCGAGCGGCAGGCCCCGCGCGAGCTGGTGGCCGAGCAGGTGCCCGAGGTCCAGCAGCAGCGGCGCCCCGGTGCGGTGATGGAGCTCGGCGACGAAGTCGAGCACGTGCAGGGGCCCGTCGCAGGCGATCACCACTGGGTTCTCGATCAGCAGCGGCACCCCGACCGCCGCCTGAACCGTTTGAACGTGGGCTGCGCAGTCAGCGAGCCCGGAGGCGTCGAGCGGAGGAGGAAGGTAGAGGTAGCCAGGAAAGGGCTGCCCGCGGTGATGCCACCAGGCGAGGTCGTTGCCCACCCAGGCTGACCCCACGAAGGTGAGGTGCTCGGCGAGCTGTTGCAGCCGATCCGGTGGCTCCAGCTCGGGCCCATAGAGGTTGAGGTGTACCGGGTGGAACAGCAGCGGAACCTGGGGCCGCCGCTCCATCATCAGGGGCCAGAGCGAAGCCTCGTTGCCGGCCTGCTCGAGGGACAGCGGAGCGCTGTACTCCACATAATCGAAGAGGCCGGGATTCTGATCGAGCAGTCGATAGGGATGGGGTCGGTCGGCCGCACTCGCGTTGCTGGAAAGGCCCAGTCCTCGCCATGGCAGGTGTTGGCTCAACGGTGGCACCCTGCTGCTATTCGTAGCGCAGCGCTTCGATCGGATCCAGGGCAGCGGCCCTCGCCGCAGGCCAGATGCCGAAGAGCAGACCGACCAGCGCCGCGAAGCCCACCCCGAAGACCACTGTCAGCGGCTTCACCGTCGCCGCCAGCGGAGTGAGCTCGGAAATCAGTTGCGCCAGGCCGAGCCCGACCGCTGTGCCAAGCATGCCCCCGAGCGCCGAGACCGCCACCGCTTCCATCATGAACTGCAGCACGATGGTCCGCCGACGGGCACCCATTGCGCGGCGGACGCCAATCTCCCGGGTTCGCTCCCGCACCGACACCAGCATGATGTTCATGATGCCGATGCCTCCCACCAGCAGGGTGATCAGCCCGATGCCCACGGCGACGCCGAAGAGCGCTCCGGTGAGCTTGTTGTAGGTCGCGGCAAGCTGGTCGGGCTTGTTGATCGCGAAGTCGTCGGGTTGATCAGGCGGAGTGCCACGCGCCCGCCGCAAGATGCCGACCAGCTGGTCCTCCGCCTGCGCGAGCTGGTTCGGTGAGCCCACCACCAGACCAAGCAAGAGCCGCCGCGCCTTGCCCTTGCGGTTGACGAAGG
>JAYUUC010000300.1:0-5305 GCA_043755105.1 Myxococcales bacterium | reverse complement strand
GCCGGTCAAGGCCGCGGATCCCGTGAAGACCGAGAAGGCCGCCGCGAAGATGGACGCCGCTGCCGACAAGGCCGACCACGCTGCCGACAAGATGGACGCCGCTGCCGACAAGGCCGCTGCTCCCGGCGCGACCGTGAAGAAGGCCAAGAAGGGCAAGAAGGTCGAAGAGACCACCAAGACCACCACCACCACCACTCCGTAATTTCAGATCTCAAGTCTTCAAAGACGGGGCGCTCCTTCACCGGAGCGCCCCGTTTCTTTTTGGGAATCGTTGGCAGGACGAGCGAAGAGGTTTGCTATGGTCCCGCGCCGTTGAAGCACGGGGAGGAATGACGATGATGCGGGATTGGATTGTAGGACTGAAAAAGGGTGCGTCGCAGCAGCAGGGCGGAGTCGACACCGCGCTCTGGGAATCTCTCGAGGAAGAGACCGGCACGCCGGTTCCTTCCGAACTGCGCGATCTGTACGAGGCGATGAATGGGGCCATCTTCGCTCCCGACGTCGAGCTCTGGTCGTTGCGGGAAGGCGAGCGGAACCTGCTCGAGCAGAGCCGTGAGCCGCTGCCGGGTTTCCCCGATTCGGGGGTATGGCGCTTTGGCAGCCAGGGTGGAGGGGGTCAGCTGTTTGCCGCCCGCCTCCAGGAACTGGCGGACAGCGACCTGTCTCTGCCCGACTGGCTCGCTCAGGCCGAGGACGACCGCTGGGTCTACGGCCTGCACCGCGAGGGGACCGATCCCCGCTTCTACCGGAGCCTCGAGCAGCTTCTCGGGATTCTGGTGCCGCCGACCCAGACGGAAGAGTTCGGCGACGCGACCTACGCCCGAGCGCTGAACGTGGTCCAGGGTGCGCTCGACGGCCTCGAAGAGGACGAAGGCGGAAGCGATGCAGCGTCCGACGACGGTTCGGACGAGGACACCGAAGCCCCGATCAAAGCTCCCGCTCCCCGGTCGCGGAAGTCGGCACCCAAGGCCAAGCCGGTGGTGGAAGCGCGACCCGCTCCCGTCGCGGCGCGAGCGAAGGCAGCGCCGGCCAAGCGTTCGGCCGTTGCAAAGAAGGGTTTGGCGAAGAAAGCTTCCGCGAAGAAGTCGGCCCCGGTGAAGCGGAAGGTTGCCGCCAAGAACGCCCGGCCCCAGAAGGCTGCTGCGAAGAAGAAGTCGGCACGAAGGTCGCCGGCGCGCCGCCCCGCTGCGCGTGGCGCCAAGGTGAAGGCGAAGAAGGTCGCCCCCAAGTCGGCGTCCAAACGCTCCAGCCCTCGAACCCCCCCCCGCTCCTCCGCGAAGAAGCGGTCAGGCCGCGGCCGCCGCTAGCGGTTGCCCGACCTCGGTGGGACCGACCCTCGGCCTGAACATTCGGGCCCGGGGAACGCCGAGGTCTTTGGTGTGACAAGCGGAGTTGCTCTTCGTGCGGGGGGAGCGGGGCTCGCCGGTGGCGCCCCCGACGAGGCTCGGGAAGGTCTTCGGCGGCAGAAGCCGTTGCCTCCATCACCTTTGCGACGAGGCTGAGCCGACTACCGCCCCGGCCCATCGATCGGGCTCCGGGGGCCCAGCAGTTTCGGCTCGGTCTTGAGGAGCACCATCGCGAGCGCCAGGGGCCGGGAGAAAAGCTCTCGCATTTCGTAGCGTGATGGCTCGGCGAGCGCCTTGTCGGCCCGCACCCCGTACGCTTCGAGTCCGAGCGAGTTGGCGAGGAACAAGGCCCGGGGAAGATGAAATTCCTGGGTCACCAGCAGTGCCCGCTCGATCCCGAAGACCGCCTTCGCCCGATAGCAGGTGTCGTAGGTGGAGAGTCCGGCGAAGTCACCCACCACATCTTCAGCCGGGATCCCGCGGTCGATCGCGTAGCGCCGCATCGCCCCGGTCTCGTCGTGGTACCGCTCGGAGTTGTCGCCGCTGACCAGCAGCTTGCCGACCTTGCGCGACTGATAGAGGGTGATCGCGGTATCCAGCCGCTCCGCGAGGATTTCCGACGGAACGCCTCCTGACTCGAGACCGGCGCCGAAGACCAGCGCCACCTGCGCTTCCGGGGCGTCTTCCGCGGTGACGATGCGATCGATGTACCGGCGCTCGACGTAAAAGGAGGAGGCGAAGAACCCAAAGCCGAGCACGGCAACGAGCCCCAGACCGCCCCCCCCTGCCGTGTGCCCTCCGAGCTGTGCGCGCCATCGATCCCCGCCGAGCTTCGATCTTCGTCCGGTCGCCGGCCTCGATTCAACTTCGATACACAGGCCACGGTTGACCGGTGCGCGCAGCCGACTGTAGGGTGCGCCGCCCAATGGCTTCCCTCAGAGACATTCGCAAGCGGATCCGCTCGGTCAAGAACACCCAACAGATCACCAAGGCCATGAAGATGGTGGCCGCGGCGAAGCTGCGGAAGGCGCAGGACGCGATCATCGCGGCCCGACCCTACGCGCAGATGCTCGATCAGATCATCACCGACCTGGCGGCGCGCTCGGAGTCGGTTGCCCACCCGCTATTGACCGCCCGACCGGTGAAGAAGGTCGAGCTGGTGGTGCTCACCTCCGACCGCGGCCTCGCCGGTGGCTTCAATTCCAACGTGATTCGCCGCGCCAGCCGCTTTCTCAATGAGAACGCCGGCACCTTCGAGAAAATCCAGGTCGCTACCATCGGTCGCAAGGGCCACGACTTCTTTCGCAAGCGGGACACCCCGGTCCGTCGCGACTACGCCGGTCTCTTCTCTAAGGTCAGCTACCGCGCCGCCACAGACATTGCCGAGGAGCTCTCGGCCAACTTCCTCTCCGGCGAAGTGGACGCGGTCTACGTGCTCTACAACGAGTTCGTTTCCGCGATCACCCAGCGGGTCAGCCTGGTGCAGGTGCTTCCGTTCCAGGCGTTTCCCGCCGGCACCGCAGCTCCTGCTGCCGCCGCTCCTGCTGCCGCCGTTCCGGGAGCGGCCGAGGCCGAGGTGGACTTCAAATACGAGCCTTCGCAGCAGGAAGTGCTCAACCGGCTGGTGCCCCAGGCACTGGCGATCAAGATCTACCGCGCGGTGCTCGAGAGCGTCGCTTCCGAGCATGGCGCGCGGATGAGTGCGATGGAGAGCGCCACCTCCAACGCCTCGGACATGATCGGCAAGTTGACGCTCTTCTACAACCGCACCCGCCAGGCGGTGATCACCAAGGAATTGATGGAGATCGTCTCCGGCGCCGAGGCGCTCAAGTAGAAGAAGCAGAGAAGAAAATCGAGGCCGAGTCCGGCCTTGACCCACCAGGACCCCATCGGTAGGGTCCGCGCGTTTTTCAGCCCGGATAAGGATTTCAGAACATGGTCGCGACCGCTCAGACGGCAGGCAAAATCACGCAGGTGTTGGGCCCGGTGGTGGACGTGGAGTTCCCGCCCGGAGGTCTTCCCGAGGTCTACACCGCGCTGAAGGTGACCAACGCCAGCATCTCGTCGGCCGCCGACAACCTGACCATCGAGGTCGCCCAGCACCTCGGCGAGAACACCGTACGCTGCATCGCGATGGACTCCACCGAGGGTCTCGCCCGCGGCAGCCTGGTGCGCAACACCGGCTTTCCGATTCAGGTGCCGGTGGGCAAGGAAACCCTGGGGCGAATCCTCAACGTGATCGGCGAGCCGGTCGACGAGCGCGGCCCGGTGAATGCGACCAAGTTCTACCCGATTCACCGAAACCCTCCGACCTTCGTGGAGCAGGACGTGCGGGTGCAGGCGTTCGAGACCGGCATCAAGGTCATCGACCTGCTCGCCCCCTACACCCGCGGCGGCAAGATCGGCCTCTTCGGCGGCGCCGGCGTGGGCAAGACGGTGTTGCTGATGGAGCTGATCCGCAACGTCGCCAAGGAGCGCGGCGGCTTCTCGGTGTTCGCCGGCGTCGGCGAGCGGACCCGTGAAGGCAACGACCTCTACAAGGAAATGCAGGAAGGCAACGTCATCAACCTCGAGAAGCTCGACCAGTCCCAGGCCGTGCTCGTCTACGGGCAGATGAACGAGCCGCCCGGCGCTCGCGCCCGGGTCGCGCTCTCGGCGCTGTCGATCGCCGAGTACTTCCGCGATGAAGAAGGCCGCGACGTGCTCCTCTTCGTCGACAACATCTTCCGCTTCACCCAGGCTGGCTCTGAAGTGTCGGCGCTCCTCGGCCGCATCCCCAGCGCGGTCGGCTACCAGCCCACGCTTTCCACCGAGATGGGTGCGCTCCAGGAGCGGATCACCTCGACCAACAAGGGGTCGATCACCTCAGTGCAGGCGATCTACGTCCCCGCCGACGACCTCACCGACCCTGCGCCGGCGACGACCTTTGCTCACCTCGACGCCACCACCGTGCTCTCGCGGCAAATCGCCGAGCTTGGCATCTACCCCGCAGTCGACCCGCTCGACTCGACTTCGCGCATCCTCGACCCGCAGGTGATTGGCGCCGAGCACTACGCGGTCGCCCGCAAGGTGCAGGGCGTTCTGCAGCGCTACAAGGAACTGCAAGACATCATCGCCATTCTCGGCATGGACGAGCTCTCGGAAGAGGACAAGCTCTCGGTCGCCCGGGCGCGGAAGATCCAGAAGTTCCTTTCCCAGCCGTTCTTCGTCGCCGAGGTCTTCACTGGCAAGCCAGGCCGCTACGTGAAGCTGTCAGAGACGATCAAGGGCTTCAAGGAGATCGCCGACGGCAAGCACGACGACATTCCCGAGGCGGCTTTCTACATGGCCGGCAACATCGAGGAAGTCCTCGAGAACGCGCGCAAGGGAAGCTAGTCGGTCGCCTTCACGGTCCGCCCCACGCCATGGCCAAGCTCACAATCGAAATTGTCACTCCGGAGAAGCGCGTCGTCGCCCTGCAGGCCGACGAGGCGATCCTCCCCGGTCACCCCGGCCTCTTCGGGGTACGTCCCGGACACACCCCGTTTCTCTCGGTGATGGACGACGGGCTGCTCACCGTCAAGGACGGCACCAGCGCCCAGACGTTCCACGTCGAGGGTGGCTTCGTCGAGGTCGGCGACGACAAGGTGTCGGTGCTGGCCAACAACGCCTACCCGGTCACCGCCATCGACGTCGCCGCGGCGCAGACCCAGATGTCGGACGCGCAGGGTAGGCTCACCGGCCTCAGCGTCGACGACCCCCGCTTTGAAATCGAGAGCGCCACGGTGCGCCGCCAGGCGGCCCGCATCGCCTCTGCAGGACGACGGTAGACGGGTCGTGGCGCAGATGGAGCTGTTCCACGCCATCGGCGACGCCGCGAGTGCCCGGGTTCGCACCTACGTGGTCGAGCATGGGCTAACCGAGCGGGTCCGCTTCCGCAACCTCACCTACCCCGAAGTGGAACGTGACTTTCGCGCCCG
>JAYUUC010000299.1:0-15251 GCA_043755105.1 Myxococcales bacterium | reverse complement strand
CAACCTCTGCACCAATGGTCTTCAAGCGATGAAGGGCCACGGGCAGCTGACGCTGCGCGCGGGTCTGCGGGGTGCCCGGGTTCGAATTGAAGTGGAAGACGAGGGCAGTGGCATTTCCGAAGAGCTGCGCGGAAGGATCTTCGAGCCGTTCGTCACCACCAAGGCGACGGGCACCGGGTTGGGACTGGCTCTGGTCGACCGGGTGGTGCGGGACCATCGCGGTTCGCTGCAGCTCGAGCTCGGCGCCAAGGGCGGGTCGTGCTTCTCGCTCGAGATTCCGCTCCGGCACAGCGCGGGCTGAAGAGGGCGGTCAGCGCTCCAGAGGCTTTGCTTTCTTCAGCTTCAGCAAGGCCGCAGCGGCCTGGTCTTGGCCGCAGCTCTTTCCTTGCCGGGGGCTGGCCTTGAGCAGCTGGAGAGCCTCTTCGGCCGAGGGGTCCCCGAGCTCGCCGAGGCGGGTGGCTGCGGCGCTTCGCATACCGCACTCCTTCCACTGAAGGACGTCAAGGTAGCGGTGAATGCGCTGGAGGGGAGAGAGCGCCCCGTCGAGGTCGAGCAGGCGCAAGGCGCCCCATTGCCGCAGCGGCGCACGGTCGTTGAGGAAGGCTTCCAGTTGCGGCCGGAGCAGCTCGGGAGGAAGTCGCTCGAGGAGGGTGCGCCAGGCGGGGTCTTCGCGACGGGCGAAGTCCTCCACCGCTCCGCCGAGGACGAGCGGGTCGGTCCAGGCCTGGGCCTCGGGCCCCAGCTGTTCGAGCAGCTGGCGTTCGTCCGCGTGGTTGCCGGTTTGATGAAGCGCGCTGGCCCGCAGGGCCTGAAGGGCCCGGACTTCACGGGGCCGCGCGGTGCGAAGCGCGAGGTCGATCACCGCCAGCGCCTTGTTGCCGTCCTTGAGCTCGAGGTGATGGCGCGCCTGGGCCAGTGCAGGGTTGGCCCAGGGAAGGGCGAACCAGAGCGCCGTGGCGAGGGCAAAAATCACGATCGATCCGACCCCCCACTCCTGAGGTCCGAGGGCCCCGAGGCGGGCTTTCCACGATGGCTTTGCTTCGAGTTCGCGCTGTTCCGCGGCGCGTTCCACTGCCTGCTCTGTGGGCAGTGGCGCCCAATCCGGTTCAGGCGGCTGCTCGGGGTTTGCTCCCGGGTCGTTTTCCTGCTTGGGCCCGGTCAAGGGTGATTCGCCTCGGTCGGGCGGGGGGTGAGCGCCTCGCGCGCGGTGATGACCGGGTCAGAGGACTTCGGCCCCAGCTTCTCGGCCAGCTCTTCGACCAGCTGGGCCACTTCGGAACGAGAGGCCGAGGTCCGCTTGACCTTCCGCTCCAGCCGCGAGAGCTCGTTGAACCGCTCGCGCGAGCTGTTCTGCTCTGCGAGGGCATCTCGAACTTCGAACGCCGCCAGCGCATCGTGGCGGAGCGCTTCGCGGATCGCCATCACCTGCTGCTGCGCTTCGGCATCGAGGTCCTGGAAAGGATAACCCCGCAGGCCCCGCGGGTTGCCGAAGTAGACCTTGCCGTCGAAGTGCGGCGACTCGCCCCCGTCGGGAGCATCGCCGGGAGAAGGCAAGTCCTCGAGGATCAAGAGGGGATGGGCCCGCACCGGAAAGTCCTCGGAGAACACCTGGAAGAGCAGGGTGCCGTCGGGGCGCGACCGGATCACCGAGGGGAGGGGACCGAGCGGGAAGAACGGTTCGGGGTAAAGCCGCGAGTCGGTGAGCAGTTTTCCGCGGGTGCCGGGCGGCGCCGGCTCGCTCGGGGCCGCCGCGGTGCGAGCGCCGCGCTTCAAGGTGGTCATCATGTCGCGCACCTGGTCGATGCCGATCACCACGTTCATCGCCGCTCCGCGGGTGTAGGCGGAGTGGAAGATGCCCACCAGCTCGTACTCCCCCGTCTGGCAAGACACCGCCAGCACCGGCGAGCCGGAGTTTCCTGCCGAGAGCAGCGCGTCGACCACGAAGTCGACATGGTCGTAGTCCCGGGCCTCGTCGTGGTCGTAGGGAGCAATCACCTTGCCGACGTTGGTGGCCCTGAACGCCCCGAGAGGAAAGCCGGCCACCTCGACGACGTTGCGGGCCTTGAGCGCGGCGCTGCGACCCACTCTCCAGGGCGAGACCTTGAGCTCATTGCTGTTCGCCTTGACGATCGACACGTCGAGCTGGGGATCGGCCACCACCCGGCTGAGCGAGATGTCGTCCCGCTCGTAGCTGTCCTCTTCGTCGTCCACCACCTGGAGGTTGTCGGAGACCCGCTTGCAGCCGTTGGGGACACCGCTCACCGGGTGCTCGTCGTCGGTGACGCTGGGCCATTCGGCGACATGAAAATTGGTGAGCAGCAAGGTGTCGCGGCCCTGGCGGCGATAGCCGAAGCCCGTTCCGTGCTTGAGCGTCTTCTTGCGGGCGCGGCGGACGTTGCCGTCATTGCCGTAGGTGAGGCATTCGTAGACGGCGCTGCTGCGGAGGCAGTAGGAGAACGGTTCCTGAGGGTGGCGCTCGGCTTCGCGCACGTGGGGGGCGAGGGCGTTGAGGTCGTCGGCGTATTCGCCGTTGCAGTAGGGCGAGCGGGGTCGGACCACCAGCGGTGTTCCGGGCTCGGTATTCCGGGCGTGGGGCGCAGCCGCCGTCGCCACCGCGATCAGAATCCGCAAGCAAAAGACGAACGGCGGCGTCACGACGGGAAGGAGCCTCCGACCTGCCAGCATCGCAAGCCGACAGTGAAAAAGGAAAGTGCCCCGCCCAGTCACCCTCGAAAGAACTGTCGGAAAAGGAGTGCTTTCAACACCAGGTGAGCCGTCGGCTTACCCTTCGACCGATCTTCCCCGGGCCTTCCATACCGCGCCGCCCCCCTCAATCGAGGTCGGGCAGGGTAGGATGGGTGTCTTCAAGAGGAGTGTGTCCGTGCCCAACCGCCCCCTTCGCATTCCCTTGCTGTGGGCGCTGCTCGCCATCGGCTGCGGCGCCCCGGCGTCGAACCCTGGACCGGGACCCGACCTCGATGCGGGGGTGCCAGTCTCTCCGGTCGACGCTGGCCATGAACCTGTGCCCCCCGTCGACGCCGGGGCTCCGGAAGTCACCTGGTATCGCGATGTCCTTCCGGTGGCCCAGGCGCGCTGCCAGAGCTGCCATCAAGAGGGGGGAATCGCTCCTTTTGCGCTCGCCACTTATGAGCAGGCGAAGCCGCATCACGCCAAGATGGCGGAGAACGTGGCCGCCGGGCTGATGCCGCCCTGGCCACCTGCGGCGAGCTGCCAGAGCTTCCTCGATTCCCGACGGCTGGGGCCCGACGAGGTCCGCGTGTTCCAGCGCTGGTCTGCGCTGGGAGCTCCCGCGGGGAACCCGGCCGACGCGCCTATGGGACTGCCACCGGCGGTTCCTGGGCTGGAGCGGGTGGACGTCGACCTGGACATCGGCACCGACTACGTGCCCGCGAGCGGAGTCGAGGACGACTACCACTGCTTTCTCCTCGACCCCGCGCTGGCCACGACCCGGGACGTGATTGGCCTCGACCTCGAGCCCGGGGTGCGGAAGATGATTCACCACGTGCTGGTGTTCACCGCCCCGATGGCGGACGCCCGGGCCGCAGACCAGGCCCAGCCGGGAGCGGGCTGGACCTGTTACGGCAGCTCGGGGATCCAGAAGGCCGAGCTGGTCGGTGGCTGGGTTCCCGGGATGCCGCCGACCCATGCGCCGGCTGGAACGGGGGTGCCGATTCCCGCGGGCAATGCGCTGGTGGCACAGATTCACTACAACCTCGCGCAGGGGGTGCTGCCCGACCGCACCCGGGTGAAGTTGATGCTCTCCCCCGAGCGGGTGGCCCACCCCGCGCGACTGCTGCCGCTGACCCAGACCGGTTTTTCGATTCCTCCGCACAGCCAGGGCTACTCGGCGAACAACCAGGTCAGCTTGCCGTTCAGCGCGGTGATCTGGGGCGTGCTGCCGCACATGCACCAGCTCGGAAAGCACCTTCGGGTGGAGAAGGGCGGAGCTTGCCTGATGGACATTCCCCGCTGGGACTTCCACTGGCAGCAGCTCTATTTCTACGAGCAGCCGGTGATGGTCTCCGCAGGAGAATCGGTGAAGCTGACCTGCACCTGGGACAACCCCGGTAGCACCGCGATCGGCTGGGGAGAAGGCACCTCCGATGAGATGTGCCTGAACTACTTCTACGTCACCTTTTGAGCAGTGGTCGCGGCCGCGACCTGTTCCCACAAAGAGTCTCCTTCGAGCGCGGTGCCAAGCGGCGCCCTCGCCATCGCCACGTGGAGGAGCGCTGCGGCGAGGTCTGCGAGGGCGATCGGCTCGAAGCGTTTCAAGCCCAGCATCCGGGTGAGCGTGCGGGCGCCAGGAATCGACTTGCGCTCGCCTCCTTCGAGGGCGGAGGGTCGAAAGACGGTGTAGGGAAGCCCGCTTTCACGAACCACCGCCTCGGCTTTGGCCTTCGCCTTCAGGTACGCGCCGAACGGCCGTCCCGCGCCGACGGAGCTGAGCAGGACCAAATGGTCGAGTCCCGCTTCCCGTGCTGCCGCGGCCAGCTGAACGGTGGTGCCGATGTCGCTGGTCTCGTAGGTGTCCCCGCCGGCAAAGCGGTGGCGCATGGTGCCGATCAGTTGAATCACGGTGGTGCAACCGGAGAGCGCCTCGACCAGGCGGGTCCGATCGTCGAGCTCGAGTACTGCTCCCCGGGCAGCGAGCGCGGGGTGCGAAGCGGCACTCCGGGGGCGCAGGTGGGGAACGACGGGGAGGCCTCGAGCGTCGGCCAGTCGGAGCAGCACTTGACCGGTGGCGCCGGTGGCGCCGGCGACGAAGAGCTTGCGCGGTTTCATGGCCGTGGACTTTAGCCCCACAAGCAGAGAAGTCATCCGCGCCAGGTCTAGGGTAAAGGAGCGCCAACGATGAACAAGCTCGTCGCTGGAATGAAGGTTCGGTATCTGCCCCAACCCGAGTGGGGCGTTGGCCACCTGGTCTCGCTCGAGGAGGACGGCGCCAAGGCGCTGGTGCTCTTTCCTTCCCGCGAGGGGGAAGCCACGCTCGTCTCCACCAAGCAGGGCGTGCTGGTGGCCCACCCGCTGCGGCCCGGCGACCGGGTGCGCAATGTCAGGGGACAGCTGGGGAAGATTTGCGAAGAAGTGGAAGGTGGCCGCGGTCTACGCCGGTACGTGCTTCACTACGAGGAAGGCCAGGTCGAGGACGAGCTCCCCGAGTCAGAGTTGCGAGCCGAGCCTCCGCGGCCGGACTCGCTCTCGATGCTGCGCGAGGGGCGGGTAGGGGAGGCGAGCAACTTTCTACTTCGGCGGTCGGCGTTGCACCTCGACGACGAGCGGCGGTGCGATGCGCTCGGGGCGCTGCTGGCGTCTCGGGTGATGGTGAAGCCGCACCAGGTCGGGGTGGTGCAGCGGGTGCTCTCGGCGCGTCGGCCACGGTTCGTCCTCGCTGATGAGGTGGGGTTGGGGAAGACCATCGAAGCCGGCATGATCTTCTCCGCGCTTCGCCTCTCGGGGCTCGCCAATCGGGTGCTGGTGGTGGCTCCCAGTCACCTCACGGTGCAGTGGCTGGCGGAGCTGTTTCACAAGTTCAACCAGCTGTTCACGTTGATGGACAGCGAGCGGTACGAGGCCTCTCTGAAGGAGCAGCCAGGGGTCTCTCCCTGGAGCCGATTCGACAAGGTGGTGACCAGCCTGGAGCTGCTCTCGCGCGGGGAGGAGCATCGGGAGCAGACCGGCGCGCCGGCGGCGTTCTGGGACCTGGTGATCATCGATGAGGCGCACCACCTCAAGGGAGAGAAGGCATTTCAGGCGGCGGAAAGGCTATCGGCGAACAGCTGGGGTTTGCTGCTGCTCACCGCCACGCCGATGCAGCTCGATCCTGCCGAGTATCACTCGTTGCTGAAGCTGATCGACCCCGAAACGGCACCGACCTTGAAGGGCTTCGAGGAGAGGCTCGCGCGCCAGGAAGAGCTCTCGGCGGCGGTGCGCACCCTGCTCGAGGGCGGGGACCCGAGGACCGCGGTGAAGGGTTTGGTGGCGCGGTTTCCCGAGGACCCCAAGCTGCTCAGCCTGAAGCAGGCCCCGGCCCTGCTCGCCCACCTCGCCGAGACCTACAGTCTGTCCGACCGGTTGATTCGCAATCGACGCGCAGTGGTGGGCGGATTTTCTCAGCGCCGGCTCCATCGCCATCCGGTGGTGCTGTCGAGCCAGGAGCTGCAGGCCCGCGCGACAGTGATCGACGCGCTGCGCTCGGGACAGAAGCTGCATGGCGCGGCGCTGGCCGGGCTGCTGCGGCGGATGGAGTCTTCGCCGGCCGCGTTTCTGGAAGCGGTGCGGGGCTCGAAGGCGCTCGCTGACCAGGCGGAGCAACTGAAGCTGCCAGTCCAGGACTCGAAGCTGGCGGCGTTCCTCGAGGTGCTGAAGAACGTCTGGAAAGGCGAGCCGGCCGCGAAGGTGCTGGTGTTCACCGAAGCGCGGGACACGCTGGAGATGCTGCAGCAACGGCTGCGGGCGGTACAGGTCGAGGCGCTCGCTTATCACGGAGACCTGCTGCTGCTGGACCGGGATCGCCAGGTGGCGCGCTTTCGCGATCCCGAGGGGCCGAAGGTATTGATCTGCACCGAAGTGGGCGGAGAAGGGCGCAACTTCCAGTTCGCCCACCACCTGGTGAACTACGATCTGCCCTGGAGCCCGGCGATGATGGAGCAGCGGATCGGTCGCCTCGACCGCATCGGCCAGGCCCGCCCGGTAGAAATCCACGTCTTCGATCCGCAGGGGACGCTCTCGTCCGAAGTGCTCGGGCTGCTCGCCGACGCGGTGGGAGTGTTCGGTGAGACCATCGGGGGGCTCGACGCGGTGCTCGAAGAAGTGGAGCCGCGGTTGCTCGAGCTGGCGCTGGCTGCGCCTGCAGAGCGGGCGGAGTACGCGCGCAGCCTGAAGGCGAAGGTCAAGACCGCGCGCGCGGCGGTGAGTCGGGCTTACGACCCGCTGCTCGACCTGCGCAGCTTCGACCGGCCGGCGGTGGAAGCGCTGGTGACTCGCGGGAAGCGGCGGCTCGGCATCTCCGAGGAGGAGGAAGACGAGGACGGAGGTGTCGAACCGCTCGAGGACGGAATGTGGTCGATCGCCCGCGACCTCGACGAACGGCTGGAAGAGACGGTCACGGCCCTGGCCCGGAAGGTGGGCATCGGCGTCGACGTCGACGAGCAGGTGGAGGCGTTTCAGTGCGCCTTCCACTTCGGGCATGAGCTCAAGGTCGAGGCGCTCCCGGGGCTGTCCCTGGGGGAAGACAAGGTCCAGCTGGGGACGTTCTGGCGCGACTCGGCGCTGGAAGCGGAGGAGATTGAATACTTCGCCACCGGGCATCCGATCGTCGAAGCCTTGTTCGGCTTTCTACGCGACGGACCTTATGGCCGAAACGGCATGCGCTTTCTCGAGCGCCGTGGCGCTGCCTCCGCGCGGGGCCTGGAGCTGCTCTTCCACATTCAGCCTCCCGAGTCGGAGGACACTTCGCCTGGAGCGCGGGTTCCGTCGCGGCAGCTGTCGCGCTTTCTCGACCGCTGGCTGCTGCGAATCGCAGTGATTCAAGGAGAGGAAGGGCAGCCGAAGCTCGAGCCTGAGCTGCTGTCACTGCTCGAAACCGAAGGCCGTTCGTTGAAGGGCGATGAAGTGCGGCTCGCCTTTCCTGGGCTGGAAGGCTTCGTCGATCCGGCGGTGACGTTGGCTGCTCACGCGGCAGAGACGCAGATGCGCGCGCTGGCGGAGAAAGGCGCGGCGGCGATCGAAGCCGAGCGCGATGCGACTCTGGAGCGGATGGAACTCAGCTTGTCTCACCAGGGAATGCCCGCAACCCAGGTCCAGGCGCAGGTCCAGGCGGAGCGGGCGCACTACCAGCAGTTGCTCGAGGCGATGGGGAAGTTGAAGGTGACGCTCGACTCGGCGTGCGCGTTTGCGGTGAATCGATGACAACGAGATCGAAGGCGTCAGCGAAGTCTCTGCGTCGACACCCGGGTGCGGGGCGGGTCGGTGTGCTGGGGGTGTTGTTGCTAAGCGTGGGTTGTTCCAGCGTGAGGACGCGAATCGACTCTCGCGAGTCGAATCCGAGAATCAAGCGAGCGGAGTGTGTGCGGATACAGGCAGAGCAGACATTCTTCTTGGAGACTGTTGATGCTCCCGGGCTCATCTCGTTCAAAACCCTGACAACGCTGACGGCGGGGGCCAAGGCGCCGTTTCCTCTGCGGGAAGATTTTCAGGGGCCCGCGTGGATGACGTACGACGATCAAATCAGCCACGAATCCTTCCCCGGAACCGCCGACTGGAAACGACAGGGGGAGTCGTGGTGCTTGACCTTCCGCGGCGCGTGGAGACAAGGGCACCTCGCTATGTCGGCGCCCACGGGCCCTGACGGAAGGCTTCAGATGCACACGGACCACCCCATCGAGATAGGTCCGTGGTGCCGGAAGCCCTGCCCCTGAAGATGGGTGGGGTCAGATTCCGGCGCCGGGCGTCGCGCACTGAGTGCGGGCGCAATTGAGCAGGGTGTCGAACGTTGCGGCGCCGCCGTCGAACTGGGTCCGGCAATTCTGGGCGCAGGTGCCATTCGAGTCGGGGCAGCCGTTTTGATCGATGCACTGGTAGATGAGGCCAACGCAGGAGTCGCTGCGGCCGCAGGCCGTCCGCTCGGCGCAGCAGTTTTGCTGCACGCAGGTGTCGCAGCTGGCCGTGGTGAGACCGATTCCTCCGCACGCGCCGTTTATTACCGCGCTCGGGAGATGTCTCAGCTGACGG
Source organism: Myxococcales bacterium (assembly GCA_043755105.1). Classification (GTDB taxonomy): domain Bacteria; phylum Myxococcota; class Myxococcia; order Myxococcales; family Myxococcaceae; genus JAYUUC01. The sequence goes on along the minus strand of JAYUUC010000299.1, from coordinate 6,497 downwards.
CAGCGGCGTTGATGTCCGAATTCTCGAGGACGCTCTTGGAAAAACCCTTCTTCGCCACTCGCAACATCGCCTGTCCCACCCGTTCGGTGTCGGTCACCGTGCCGGGAGCGACCTTCTTCATCACCAGGAGCAACGGCAGCAACACCGGGTAGAGCGCGCGGTAAAGACGGGTGCGCGACTTGATTCCATGAAGCGCCTGAATCGCGCCCGGACGAAAGACATAGACCGCCTTGAAAGGCATCTGCGCGAGCGCCACCTCGGTCTGTCGCTTCACCCGGGCCCACATCGCCTGACCATCAGCGCCGGTGCCAGAGACGAAGACGAAGGTCATCGTCGGTCGGACCAGGGCCTTGGCGGCGGCGAGGGTGTAGTCGCGGGTAATGCGTGTGTAGTCCGCCTCGGAAGTGCCTGCAGAGGTGACGCCGAGGCACCAAAAGCAGGCATCGGCGTCGAGGTTCAGCTTGGAAAAATCGGTGAAGTCGGGGTGAACGATTTCCTTCAGCTTGGGGTGCGATTGTTCTGAAGCCGCGCGTACCACGGTGATGACTTCGGTAACTTCCGCATCCTGCAGGCATTCCCTGAGAACGCCCTGCCCCACCATGCCGGTGCTGCCGAAGACGATGACTTTCATCGAGCCGACGTAACACGAGTCCCGTTCAAGGGGACGGGAGGCACTCGCTTCACGGAAACTCGAGCAGGTCGCCCGTGGCCCCGGTGGCGCCGGGCGACGTGCCTCCAGTACCTCCGGATCCGCCGAGGCCATGAACACAGACGTTGGCGCTCGAAGTCGGCGGCGTACCTCGATAAGCAATACACACCGACGGTCCACCGGCCCCTCCCGCGCCGCCTCCGCCTGCGCCTCCCACACCTCCTTCGCGACCAGGGGCTCCGGCGCCAGCGGCGTTGGAAGAGGGCAGGCCCCCGGAACTCCCGTTGCCGCCGCCTCCACCCCCGCCGCCGCCGCCGCCGTTGCCACCCTTGCCACCCGCGACCGTCGTGAAGTGGGACTGGTCGACGCTCACCGTCGAGGAGACACTGACGATGCCGAAGCTGCCGCCTCCTCCCGCGCCCCCTCCACCGGAGGCCCCTCCGCAGCCACCTCCGCCTCCGCCTCCCCCTGAGCCACTGGAGGAGTCCAGGCAAGGCGAGCCTCCTCCCCCGCCTCCGCTGGCCCCGCCCCCCCCTCCCCCGCCGGGGCCGCCGTTGGTTCCGTCGCCTCCGACCGAGGCCTGGTAGCCATTCGAAGAGAACAACCCGAGGTGCGACGACGGCACGCCGTTGGCGCCCGAAGGCCCGGGATTTCCCGGTTGCGCATTGTTGGGGGCGCTTTGACCGACGGTTGGGTTCAAGCCGCAGGAGCCGTAAGCGGTCCCCATGGGCCCCCCAACTCCGCCCTGGCCTCCTCCAGGAACAGTCACCCCGGAGACTCCTCCAAAGCCCGCCTGCAAACCGGTGACCCCATTGCCTCCTCCTCCGCCCCTGGCACCGCAGCTGGACCCGCCCCCGGTTCCGTGTCCACCGGGACCAGTCGCTCCCTGGGTGCCGCCGCTGCCCCCCGCTCCGGGAGTGCCGTCGCCACCGTCTGTGCCCGCGGTGCCGCTTCCCGCGGCAATGGTGAGGACGCGCAATTCGACCGGGCCGGTGGAGTTCACCACCCGCACCCCTTCACTGGAAGCTCCCACGCCCGTTGCCCCGGGCGCGGTGATGCGGAGCAATTGAAGCTCGGTGCGTTGGTTCAGACCCTCGGCAAGCACCGCCGGTGTGGTGGGGGAGTTGATCTGGGTGACGCCTCCGACGGAGCGGCTCCAGCCGGTGGAGGCATTGAAGTTGCCGTAGATCGAGACCCCGGACACCAGCACCAGGGCCTCGGGATAGGTACCGGTGGCAACGTAGACATCGCGCGCCGGGGTGAAGGTCGCAGCCGAGGCGATCGCGGCGCCGAGGGTCTTTTTTGGGGCAGCGAGGGTGCCCGGATTCAAATCATTTCCGGCCGGAGAGACGAAAACAGCGGAGTCCTTCTTGCCATCGATGCCGTCGCAATTGCTGTCGCTGAAGCTGAGGTCCGGCTTGTCGTTGGGGTCGGTGAGGTGGCACTCGCACCCGGTGGCACCGCTCGTCTGTAGATCTCCATTGAGGTCGACGAAGCCGAAAGCACATTCGTAGTGGCAGCTGTGCGCGGCGCAGCTCGCCACCGTGTTGGGACGATCAGGGCAAGGGGTGTCGCAGGCACCGCAATGGTCGACGTCGGTCTGGAGGTCGCTGCAGCCGCCATTGCACGCCGTGGTCCCCATTCCACAAGAAGCGACGCATTGCCCCGATTGACAGAGCTGTCCCGAGGGACAGGCGCTGCAGCTTCCACAGTGCGTAGGCTCGGTCTGGACGTTGACGCAACTGCCTCCGCAAGAAGTGGGCGTCGCGGGAGGGCAACTTTCCCCTGCGTCGCTGGGGGAGGGTGGAGTGCCTCCGCAGGCTCCGAGGAGGATCGAGCCGAGCACTGCGGGGGCAAGCCATGAAAGAAAGCGCATCGGCGCATTTACCCGATCGCCCCGAGGGGGTGTCAAATGCGGAAGGGATCTGTGGCCTCGCTTGACCCTCGATTCGCGAGCCATAGAGTGACCGGGTGCTCCAGGTCCCTTGCATCGCGCCGACGGGAGAGTCACTGGTCGGCCGTTTCGTCCGCCTTGACGTGATGGAGGCGGAGGATGCCGCCGGGTTGTTCGACGTGCTTGCAGATCCCCGCTGCTACCAGCAGGGATACGCGATGAGCCGGCCCGTCGGGCGTCTCGATGAGGCGCGAAAGGTGGTTGAGTCCCATCTCGCGGCCCAGGCCACCGGTCGCACCGCTTACACCGTTCGCCTGGCGGGCGATTCAGCGCTGGGCCCCGCCGGCACCGTTATCGGCACCAGCTCGCTGGGCGATGTCGACGTCTCCCGCGAGCATGTCCACCTCGGGTGGACGATGTACGGTTCGAGGTGGTGGGGAACTCAGGTCAATCCCGAATGCAAGTTGCTGATGCTCACCCACGCCTTCGAGCGGTGCGGCTTCGGTCGGGTGAAAATCCAGACGGACGTCATCAATTCACGCTCGCGGGCGGCGATCCTCAAGCTGGGAGCGACGTTCGAAGGCGTCACCCGCCGAGACATCCAGCGCGTCGACGGGAGCTGGCGGGACAGCGCGGTCTTTTCGATTCTCGTCGACGAATGGCCCGCTGTCCGGGAGAGGCTTTTTCAGCGATTGAACCCTGGCCCGACTTGATGGGAGCGGGCCGCTTTCAGCGCACCGACACCACCGTCCGTTCGGACGTGGCGGTGGCCAGGTCAAGGCTCTTCTGAGCGGCCGCGATTTGAGCGGGCAGGGCTTGGAGTTTGCCCGCGGTCCACTGAAGGCTCGAGTCGACCGTCTTCACAGCAAAGTTGTACGCGGTCTTCGCTTCCACGAGTCGGAACCGGGCCAGCGATTCGTCGAGACGGAGAAGGGTCAGCGTGGGCTGGCTTTTTTCACCTGGCATCGCCGTGGCTGCGTGTTCGAGAACAGCGTCCGACGCTTTGCCTGCGCTCAGCCAGGTGGCGATCGCCGCGGCTGCTTCATCGCTTTGCTTCTGCGCCGGCATCAGTTTGGCGTCCAGCTCGGCGACCTGAGCCCGGGCCGCCACTGCCGCTTCTGAGCTTCCCTGACCTTCCGCTTCGTAATCCGCCACCAGGCCGGCGAACTGGGCCCGAATCGGCGCCAGACTGGCAATGGTCCGGGAAGCGGCGGCAAGGCTCTCGGCGCTGGCGTGAATCCCGGCGTCGTCGGGGGTGGCTCGGGTGGCCCAGGACACGGCGTCGCCGAGGGCGCTCTGCTTCAACCCTGCCAGGGCCTGGGTGATGCGGGTCCGAGTGGCCTCTCGTGCGGCCACCGCGGTGTCGATCGCTGTTTGCTTTTCCGGGAGCGCCCGAGCTTCAGGGAGAACGCTGGGGTTGGCCTTCTGCGCCTGCAGGGTGTCAAAACTGGCGCGCAGTTGGTTGGCCTGCTGACGCAGATTGTCGAGGTTTCCGCGTGCGATGGCGGTGCCGTAGGCCTGGCGGTCCACGGTGATGGCCGGCGCATTGAGGAAGACCTTGCGAACGCTCCCGTCGTCCAGCTGCAAAGCCAACCAGGGCGGCATCTGCTTCTGCGTCCATGACGAAGGGCTGGTGACATCGGAGGAGACATCGAGAACCGCCGCCGAGCCCTTTCCATTGGTGGTGAAGGACGCCGCAGCAGAGTCGACGCCAAAAGGTGCCGGCAGCTTGACCGAAGTCACGGTGCGTCCAGCCGGAAGGGCGGGTCGCAGGTCGCTCAGAGCGACCTTGAGTGCGACCTGATAGCGGGTTCCGGAACCATCCGACGTGAGCACGACCGACGACGGCTTCAGCGGAAGCTGGTGGGCGTCTCCGGTGAAGACATACCCTGCGGTGTATCGGCTCGATGCAGTGATGGCGCCCACGTTCGGCATGCTTGAAACCCCCGTACTGGTAATAGGGGTTATCGGCAGGGAAGGGCCCACAGTTGCGAGTTTTTCTGTCTAGCTTCGGGTTTTTTCCCGCAGGGTCTTCGCCCGTTGCTGCACCTCGGGATCCATCGAGGTGAGTTCGATCGACTTCAGCCGTTGCTCCAGACTTTTCGGAAGCTTGGTCTTCAGCTTTCCCTCCACCTCCAGGCCCTCGAGCCGGGCGAGCGCTTGGTCGACGATCCGCTCCCGGGGGTGATCGAGCAGCGAGTCGAGAAAGTAAGGGTCTTCGGGCAGCTCGGGGTACTTCTCGAGGTAATCGACGATGCCCTGAACCCACGCCTTGCGGTCGGGCAACTCGCGGAGTTTGAGCATCGCTTCCTTCTGTGCCTTCCGTTTCCCCTCGGGGTCGAAGGCCTTCGCCAGGCTGTCGGGCAACTCGCCGCCAGTGAAGAGGGCATCGGCGGCCTGCTTGTACCGGGTGTAACTCGCGCTGCGCTCGATGCGCTGCTGGGCGGGGTCGTCTTGACGGGACGAGGTGCTGCGGCCCTTGCCCCGGTTGGCGTCGATCTCCCTCCAGGACTTGTTGCGCTGCCCCGAAAAACCACCGCCGCTGTCGTCCTTGTCACGCGCCATCAGGTGCATCCACTTGCGAAGAGAAAAGTGCTGCTACTGCCTGCGCACTCGCCACAGCGCCGACAACCCCTGCATCACTGCGTCGGCGACTTGCTTCGCCTCCGCGTCCGGACTGCGGCGCACGGCCTGCTCAGCGAGCTCCCGAAGTGCCTGCGGAGCAACCTCTGCATCGAGGCTCGCCCGTTCAACCCGGGCACTTCCGACGCCCCGAGGCAGACCCAGCTCGAGCATCGCAAAGAGCTCGAAGAGCGCCTGCCGGGCGCAGCTGTAACCTTCATCGCTCAGGGCCTGCTCGTCAAGCCAGGTCAACAGGGCGTCTTCACGATTCTCGAACGCATCGTGCAGTCTGTTGCGTGTGCGGGGTTCGGCGTCCTTCAAGTACACCCGGGCGGATGCCAGCCACTCTGCCGTCACCTCTCCAGGGTGGAAGTAGCCCGGAGGGGGTGGCGGCGCCTTCTTGGGCGGTCGGGGAGGGGGCGGGTCCAGCCTCACGGGCTTGCCCGCGGCGACCGCATCCCAGAGCCCGAGCAGATTCTCGAACATCCGCTGGGCAAGCGACGGGTCGGTGAAGCGGGGCTCTTCCTCGAAGAAGGTGGGAATCAACCCAGCGACCTGTTCGCCCTGGCGGTTAGCCTCTTCCATGGCTTCGAGAACCTGGTCGGAGTCCATCGCGCTGCCGGCGAGCTCGAGCAAACCATCGAGCACCTCGCGCCCTTCAAACTTCCTCTTGAACTCATCTGCCTTGCCGCGGGAAGTGGCCATGGTTTGAACATAGCGCGCGCTCTGGCCGCGCCGATCGCCTTCAGTGATTGCGTTCGGAACCTAGCCAGCCGCGCTTGAAGGCCTTGATGACGCCGAAGCCCGCGAGAACCATCGCCTCGGCGGCGACCAGCGCGGAGAGTATGCCTGGCGAGAGCCGATCTCGGGCCCACCATTCCCAGCCGAGCAATACCAGCGCTCCCGAGGCCCACGCCGTGAAGGGGTTGTGTTCCTTTCGCAGCGCGCGCCAGAGGTCGAAGCCGGAGCGGAGCTGTCCCGGGTAAGCGGGGGTGAAGCGCGGCATCCACTTCGGCACCTGAGATCTAAAGTAGTCGAACGCCTCGCCGAAGCGCTGGCGCAGGAAGGCTTCCTCGGCGCGGATGATGAAGAAGTACTCGCCGAAAAAGAACAGCAGGCCAATCGCTGTCACGTACACATCGTTGGCAATCAGCAGCAGGCCCAGCACGATGCCCAGATTGCCCACGTACAACGGGTTGCGCACATATGCGTAGGGACCCCGGGTGTTGAGGGTGCTCGCCTGAATCGAGAGGTTCTGGCCGCTGGTCCCTTCAGGCACGTACCCCAGGGTGCAGAAGCGAAGCGCCTGGCCCAACAGTGCAGCCGCGAGGC
>JAYUUC010000298.1:0-5325 GCA_043755105.1 Myxococcales bacterium | reverse complement strand
TGTCGAGGACGCCCGGGCCGCGTCGGAGCGCTCCCTCGATGCGGTAGCCCTCGAACTTCCCTGGAGGAAAGACGGTGTCGAGATGGCCGACGAGCGCGATCGGCGCCGCGCCTGCTCTTCCTGCGCTGCGGAAGACCAGATGCGAGGCGAAGCGGGCGCTGGAAATGACCTCGACCTCGAGGCCTTCGATGCGAAAAAGCTGCTGCAGCATGGTGCCGACCTGGTTTCCGCCGGCGGCGTTCCCGGTGAAGGAGTTCACCTCGACCAGCGGGGCCAGCACTGCTTCCATCTCGGGGAGCTTCGCTTCCAACCAACGGGCCGCTGCATCCGCAACCGCTGCGCTCATCGGAGGCCTTCTCACGGAAGAGAGGGAGGAGGAGCGGGGACGGCCCCGCCCGGGCGCAATTCCCTAGAAGGGCGCGTCTTCGTCGCCGAGCGGAGGCGGCTCGTCAAACTGTCGGTCGGCCACGCCCCCCTGCTGGCGCTGGATCTCGGCCTCGATGGTCGCGAGGAGCCCCTTTTCCTTCTCGTGCCAGCGGGCCTTGCCCGGGTCGGAGAGGGTGCGGCGGCAGCCACTGGCGTAGTACTCGAGGTCTTGCATCGTCGCCCCGGAAATCGGCCCGCCCTTGCTGCGGCCGTAGGGCGGGAAGACCGCTCCGCCCTCCGACCCACCGCTGCTGCTGGCAGGGGCGCTGCGGCGGGGAGCGCTCTCGGTATGTCGCACCGGGGTGCCTTCGATTGCCAGCTCGCCGAGCTGGAGCGAGAACCCTTCGCCCTCGCGGGTCGCTGTTCCGACGCGAACCCGCTCGACGCTGCCGTCGGGTCGCGACACTGCCACGGTCACCGCAAATAGTTGGTCGTTCACGCTGCTTTCGATTGCACCTTGGAACGGCGTTGTCAATCGAAGCGACGGGTTAACCCTTGTGGGCGTCGAGGTACTTCTCGACCCCTTTGGACACCGCGACCAGGTTGGGCTTGATGCTGGAGACGAGGAACATCTCCACCGCCGGACCGACCGTTCCAGCGAGCAGCCGGGGCACCCCTTTGATCTTCCCGGCGTCGACCTGGATCTGCCCGGCGATGATCAACCGGGTCCGGGTGCCGCCGAGGTCCTCGAAGCGGTTGGACCCCTGGGCCTTGACCGCGTCCTTCAGCGCCGGGACCTCGGTGCGCCACTCGGTGGTGAACTGGTCGTGGTGCCAGATCGCATGGTCGTCCCACTCGAGCAGGTTCTCGGAGAGAAACTTTCGCACCAGCGCGGGGATGTCGCCGCCGCCCTTCCAGTGGTTGAGCAGTCGCACCGTCTCGCCTTCGTCGGCGCGGGACACCTGGGCGATGCCCCGCACGTTGGGCAGGTAGGGGACCAGCTCGGGAAGGTGGTCCCGGTAGGTGCTGAAGACCTGTTCGCGGGAGTAGGGGATCTCAACCGACACATCGAGGTTCATCAATGCTCCTGCGGGAGGCCTGCGGTCCCCCGTGTATAGGCAAGCAGGGCGCTTTGCACAAAGGCTGTTCGACCTGCTGCCCTCGAAGTTGCTACAAACGGAAGTTGCCCATGACCCGAAAGACCGACTCGCTTGTCGCCGACGCTGGCTCCGAGGACGTGCGCGTCGAGGCCTCGCTGCGGCCGCGAAGCTTCGGCGAATACGTCGGCCAATCGGCCGTGGTCGAGAAGCTGAAGATCTACGTGCAGGCGGCGAAGAACCGCAGCGATGCACTCGACCACTGTCTCTTCTCGGGACCACCGGGCCTGGGGAAGACCTCGCTGGCCTTCATCATCGCCTCCGAGCTCAAGGTGGGCCTGCACGTCACCAGCGGTCCGGCGATCGAACGCAAGGGCGACCTCGCCGGGTTGCTCACCAATCTGCAGCCGCGCGACGTGCTCTTCATCGACGAGATCCACCGACTCAATGCGGCGATCGAGGAGTACCTCTACCCTGCAATGGAGGACTTCCGGCTCGATGTGATGATCGACTCCGGTCCGGCGGCTCGGGCGATGAAGATCGACTTGCCCCCGTTCACGCTGATCGGTGCCACCACCCGTACCGGGCTGCTCACCTCTCCGCTGCGCGACCGCTTTCAGATCCAGGAGCGGCTCGAGTTCTACGAGCCCCAGCACCTCGAACAGATAGTGATCCGCTCCGCATCGATCCTCGGCGTCGGCCTCGACCCCAGCGGAGCGGCTGAGATCTCCCGGCGCTCACGGGGCACGCCGCGCATCGCCAACCGGCTGCTGCGGCGAATTCGCGACTTCGCCCAGGTCGAAGGCGATGGTCGGATCACCCGCGCAGTCGCCGACCAGGCGCTGGCACGGCTCCAGGTAGACGCTCAAGGCCTGGACCAGATGGACCGCACGCTGCTTCTCACGCTGATCGAAAAGTTCGGCGGAGGTCCCGTGGGCGTGGAAACCCTGGCCGCGTCGGTGGGTGAGGAGCGCGACACCGTCGAAGACGTCTACGAGCCGTTTCTGCTTCAGCAGGGGCTGCTCCAGCGCACCCCTCGGGGCCGAATGGCGACCGCCAACGCCTTTCGCTACTTCGGCAAGATCGCCCCGAGAGACCCTCAAGGAAGCCTTCTTTAAGGAGTCTTCAACGCCGGGGTTCGGGTGCCCGGGCAACCGAGGAAGCCCTTGTCCTGCCAGGAGAGCTGAGCTAAGGCGCCGGGTATTGCGCCGTCCTCCTGCTCCAGCACGCGCCTGGCATCCGTGTCGCGGAGTCCCAAACTTCTCCTGCGACAGACATGCACCAGTGACACCGGCGTCACCCTCGCTCGATCAGCATCATCTGACATGATGAGTGATTTCAACTGCTTGGAGGGCGAAGTCAGTGCAAAATACCGGACAAAGCGCTCCAGTCGTGGCATATCGCTTGCTCAGCTACGGACTGCAGCCCCCTGACTTCCTCCATGTCCAGATCCTCCTTCAATCAGCGAACGGTCGGCGCCCCCATCGCTTGTCAGGGCGTCGGCCTTCACAGTGGGCTGCCAGTCAATCTGACGCTGCGGCCTGCGGCGGTGAACCATGGGATTGTCTTCGTGCGCACCGACCTGCCGAAGCGGGTGACGATTCCCGCTTTGTCGGCGAACGTGGTGGATACGGCCCTGGCGACCACCCTCGGCTTGGGAGGGGTTCGCGTCGGGACGGTGGAGCACCTGCTGGCGACGCTGTCCGGGTTGGGCATCGACAACGTCCGGATTGAAATCGACGGGCCCGAGGTGCCGATCATGGACGGCAGCGCGGCGCCGTTTGCCTATCTGATCAAGACCGCCGGCATCCGGGTCCAGGACGAGCCGAAGAGCTTTCTGGTGGTGAAGAGGGCGGTCAGCGTGGTCGAGGGAGACAAGGAAGCGACCCTCACTCCGGACAACCGATTTCGGGTCGACTGCACCATCGACTTCAACCACCCGCTGGTATCCGACCAGTCCTACTCGATGGAGTTTTCCGATCGCGCCTTCTCGCGAGAGATTTCGCGGGCGCGGACCTTTGGTTTTCTACGCGATGTCGAGATGTTGAAGAAGGTGGGCCTTGCCAAGGGCGGCTCGCTGGAGAACGCGATTGTGATCGACGAGTTCTCCATCCTCAACCCCGACGGGCTGCGCTTTCCCGACGAGTTCGTGCGCCACAAGGTGCTCGACGCGATGGGTGACATCTCGCTCTTTGGCTACCCGGTGATCGGCCACCTCAAGATGGTGAAGAGCGGTCACGCGCTCAACCACAAGCTGGTCGAGAAAGTCCTCTCCGACCGGGCCAACTACATGGTGGTGCGCGCCCGACAGCGCGAGGTCGATCGGCTCGATCTACGGCTTCCCGACCTGGTCGCGAGCTACGAGCCCACCGCGGCCTGACCCGTCGGCGGTCGCTGTCAGAACACGACTCCGCTCCTCATCGAACTGCTTGCGGGGGGAGCGTCGAGCACATATATCGCCAGGCCTATGCGAACCCTCTTCCGCGTGCCTGCTGCTGCCGTGCTTTCCACGCTTCTCTTCGCCTGTGCCTGCGCGCGCGACGCGCACACCACCGGCACTGCTCCCAGCGCTGGAAACCTGGCACCGGACACCGTCGTGGCGACCTACAACGGCAAGAAGATCACTGCCGGCGAGCTCGACGCGAAGATGGGCGACCAGCTCCAGGAGCTGGAGAAGCAGAAGTTCCAGATGCGGAAGCAGGCGCTCGATCAGATGGTCGTTCAAGACCTGGTGAAGACCGAAGCCACGAAGAAGGGCGTCACCGAGGAGCAGTGGATCAAGACCGAAGTCGACGAGAAGATCGCTCCGCCCTCTGATGCCGAGATCGCGGCGATGTACCAGACCAACGCCGACAAGCTCCCGCCCGGCAGCAAGCTCGAAGACTTCAAGGACCGGATCGTCGACTTCATGACCCGCCCCAAGAAGCAGGAGCGCGCCAAGGAAGTGTTCGACACTCTGCGCAAGAGCGCCAACGTGGAGATCAAGCTTCCCGAGCCGGCGGTTGCCCGGAAGCAGGTCGAGGCCAAGGGGCCGGCCCGGGGTCCCGAGAACGCCAAGGTCACCATCGTCGAGTTCTCCGACTTCCAGTGTCCCTTCTGCAGCAAGGCCCACGACACCGTCGAGCAGGTGATGCAGGCCTATGCCGGCAAGGTGCGGCTGGTGTTCCGCCAGTTCCCGCTCGAGTTCCACAAGAACGCCCCCAAGGCGGCAGAAGGTGCGCTCTGTGCGGCCGACCAGGGCAAGTTCTGGGAGTTCCATGACGTGCTCTTCAAGAACCAGCAGAAGCTGGAAGTGCCCGCGCTGAAGGAGCACGCTGCCTCGCTCGGGCTCGACGCCGGCAAGTTTGCCGAGTGCCTCGATTCGAACAAGAAGGCGGAGATGGTGAAGGCGGACCAGGCCGCCGGCTCCAAGGTCGGTGTCACCGGGACCCCCGCGTTCTTCATCAACGGGGTGATGCTCTCAGGCGCTCAGCCGATGGAAGAGTTCAAGAAGGTCATCGATCAGGAGCTCGCCGCCCGGTAGCCTGCGGTCGGTGAACCCTCTACTCAAAGCGACGGTCGAAGCCTCCGTCGATGGCTTCAAGGTATCGCTCCCCAAGGTCAGCGCGCTCAAGCCGGGCGTCGACCTGGGGGGGGTGGCGCACGGCGCCGATGGACTGGTGCTGCTGCGCGAGGCGCTCTGTCCGCAGGGCTATCTGGCCGGCAGCTTCGGTTCGATGGGCATCGGCGAGCTGTTCGGGCATCTCATTTCGGGGGTGCGCAGCGGCAAGCTCTGGGTCAGCCACGGGGCGGTCCACAAGAGCGTCAGCCTCAAGGAAGGTCAGCTGATCTTCGCCACCTCGAGCGAACCCTACGAGCGGTT
>JAYUUC010000297.1:0-5338 GCA_043755105.1 Myxococcales bacterium | reverse complement strand
AAATTGCGTCATTGCTCAGGCCTGCCACCGCACCTTGCTCGCGGAGCTGGTAGAGGGAGCACGCTCGGTTCGGACGCACCTCCAGTCCTGACCGGTCGCGTCATGACGCTGATGCCTAATTTTATGCCCTCCAGCACCCTGGACGCTCTTGGGCGCGATAATCTGAGGCTGTTCTCCCGCTGGAGTTTCGCATGAGCCCGATCAACGCACCTCGACCTCCGGCAGCCCCGGTGACACCGGCGGTGCGGAAGCCGGAGAGCAGCGAGAAGGTGAAGAGGGGCAGGGAGGTCGAGGACGCTGTTTTCGGCAACAAGATCGAGGGCAAAGATCTCATCTCTCGGGCACTGTTCCTGCTGCGCAAGCAAGACCCGGAAACCGCCGATCGTCTGGGCAAGTCCCTGGGCCCGGTCTCGTCTTCCATGTTCATGGAGGGCGATTTGAGCTTTCTCCAGTTCTTCAATGGCGGAGCCGCACACGTCGTCTACCAGCCGCCCACCCGTGAGCTCTCCTTCGGCCGCGATTACGACATTCGCCTCAAACTCTCCTTCAACGACAAGAACGAAGTTCAGCCGCCCATCGAATTTCGCTTCTCGCCCGAGCAGTTCCCGGTCGGGTTGATGACGGTCGCCAACCGGTTGTCGCGGGCAATCACCGCGCTCAAGGGAGCGTTTAGCTCCCCCGCGGAGGAGCGGGTTCCCCAGGCAAGCGAGAAAGACCTCTGGAAGTAATCAGCCCTTCGGCGCCGGAGGAGGCCGATTCAAGGCAGCCGTGATGGCTCGCACCGCCGAGCGCGGAGAGAAGCGCACCGAGCTGGCGCCGATCTTGTTCTTCAGCCCATGCACCGCAAGCGGCTTTCCGGTGAGCATCGCCCGGTACCCCTGACGCGCCACCTGCTCGGCTCCCATCGCGGCGCCCTGGAACAACTTCGACTTGTCGAGCCCGGACACTGCGGCGAATCCAGTCGCGGTCGGCCCCGGACAGCTCACCGTCGCGGTCACCCCGGTGCCCTTGAGCTCGTAGCTCAGCGCTTCGGTGAACGAATTCACGAACGCCTTGCTGGCGTAATAGATGGCCATGTACGGACCAGGCTGGAAGCCAGCGGTCGAGCCGATGTTGAGGACCCGCCCGTGGCCACGCTTCACCATCTCCGGCAGCAAGCGCTGGGTGAGCGCCACCAGCGCGGCGACGTTCACCTGGACCATGCCCAGCTCGTCGTCGAACCGACTCTGAACGAACGGCCCCACCGTTCCGAAGCCGGCGTTGTTCACCAGGTATTCAATGGCCACGCCTTCCCGGGCCAGCGCGTCGACAATCCGCTGCGGCGCCGAGGGGTCGCGAAGGTCCTCGGCAAGGACGCGCACTTTCACCTGGTGGGCGGCGGTGAGCTCGGCGGCGAGCGCGTCGAGCTGCTCCTTGCGGCGGGCGACCAGCACCAGATCCTTGTGGTCGGCGGCGAAGAGCCGGGCGTACTCCAGTCCCAGCCCGGACGATGCCCCGGTAATCAGCGCAGTCTCAGCCATGGTTTCCTCATAGCGCGGAAGCCGAGGGAAAAGGTCGCTCCTCGACCGCTCGAAGCGGGCGCATTCCTGCTCCGGTGCAGAGGAGGAAAACGTCTGGAAGCCGCCCATGCTCAACCGCTGAACCTCGGTCGAGGGGCTCCTGTGCGGACGCTCACGATTCTCGAACGGACGCCGCCCCCGTTCGTTCCGAGCGTGGCGTCAGCGGAGTCGAGGGAATCACCAGTGCGCCCGCTCGACTCCGGGCCGTCGGCCCTACGCTCGGGGTGACCGGGGGAGGCCGCCGGTGGTCGAGATTGACGAAGCCTGGTTTAGATACAGCTTCCTTTCTGGCACCCGATGCCCGTGTTGCAGAACTCGCAGGCAATGCCCCCCAGACCGCAGGCGGCCGAGAGCGTTCCGGTTTGGCAAAGACCGTTGAGGCAGCACCCCGAACAGGTGAGGGGGCCGCACGCTTGGCAGGCGCCGCTGATGCAGCTTCCCCCCAGGTCGCAAGTGGAGCACGCCTCGCCCTGCTGACCGCACTCAAGCTCGGTGTTGCCAGGCCGGCAGAAGCCGTTCGAGCAGCAGCCGGTGCAGCCGACGCAGCTCCCCGCAGGAGGAAGCGCGCAAGCCCCGTTGCGGCAAACCCTCGTTCCTGAGCACTGGACGCAGGCAGCTCCGGAGAAGCCGCAGGCCCACTCGGATTGGGCGACGCGCTGAACGCAGGTGTCGTTCTCGCAACAGCCCTGGGCACAGTTCTGCGCGGTGCACGTCGGGGGTTCAGGTCTCGGAAGGGGCGCGACCGAAGCGTCCGGCGTCCACTCTCCCAGGTTGACCCGGGTATCGCAGGCGAGGGACGACAGCGCGCATCCGAGCAGGAGCTGCAGGGCCCAGGGCCAGCGCTTCGAAGCGGTGGAACCGGTGACAGTCTTCACGTTCAAGGGTCGACCTGGCGAAGCGCGGCGTCGATCGACGGCTGCAGAAAGCTGTGGGGGTGAGCAGAGCGGAAGGCCTCGGCTGCGGCGCGCGCTTCGTCGCCGCTGCCGGCCGCCACCCAGGCGCGGATCTGAAGGGCCTCGCGCTCTTCGACCAGGGCCCCGCGCGAAAAGCGGCGGAGATGGTCCGCAAGGGCGCGCTGTGCAGCCTCGAGATGGCCCCGGGTCAGCGCGGTCCGTGCCGTTTCGAGCAAGGCTCGCTCGGCTGCGAGGGTCAGGTCGCGGGTAGCGAGATTTTCCGGAGGTGACGGCTCGCCGGCGGGAGGGGGGGCTGTCTTCGAGTCCCTCGGGGAAATAGGTTCGCTGCGAGAGCCGTGGGGGCGAGCGCCTTCCGGTCCCGCGATATCGGTGCGAGGGGCAGGGGGCGGAGTGGCTTCCGGCCCGGTTGCGCCGCCGGCAGCTGGAAGCTCGGCGTCAGCGCCGAGTCTTGGCACCGTCACCGTCGCGGGCGCGGGCGCCGGGCGAGTCTCCGCCGTGGGGTGCCGGGTGAGGACTGCGTGGGCTCCGGCGCCCACCGCGCCTCCGAGGATGAAGGTGCCGAGGCTGAGCGGGACGCGAAGCGCCCACCCTCCGAGCTTGGCGGCGTGACTTGCGGCGAGCGGAGAAGGTGCCGAGGTCGGCGGGCGAGGGGCGGCGTGCTTCACCGGCGGCGAGAGCTGGCCAGGAGGAAGGCCCAGGCTTTGACTCAGCCGAGCCAGGGTTCGGGCCTTGGCCGCAGCGCCCGCGGCCGGCCGGGCACGCTCTTCCCTGAGCAGCTCGGTCAGGTCTGAGTCCAGGGGCTCGAGCTGGGGGTCAGTCATGGTGGCCCTGGGCCTTGAGGCGGCGAACGGCGGTGGCAAAGTCTTGCCGTGCCAGGCGCAGCCGCGAGTATGCGGTATTGAGCGGAATTTCGAGCGCCTCGGCGATCGCGGGGACTGTTTCTTCGTTCACCTCATGAAGGATGAAGACCGCTCTCCGGTCGGGCCCGAGCTGTGCGAGCGCGGAAAGCACCAGCGTGCGGTCCTCCCGCGCGCTCACCTGTTCGAGCGCTGAAGGCTTGCCGTCCTCGACGTCGTGACCCTCGTCCGCGACCTCGCGGTGATGGTGGGCCTTGCGCCGGAAGTCCGATGAGATCCGGAACGCCACCCCGAACAGCCAGGGGCGAAGTGGCCGAGCCGGGTCGTAGCTGTCGAGCGAGCGATGCACGGTGACGAAGACGTCGTGGACCACGTCCTCGAGATCCTTGCTGGCCACGCCCAGGCGCCGAAGCGAGCTCCAGACGTACTCGAACTCCTGCTCGTAGATGCGAGAGAAGGTCGGCCGCTCCGGAGGCGAGGCGAGGGAGAAGGGGAGGGACGGCGGCATCGACGCCAGCGCGTGTAGCCTGTTTCCCCTGCCCAGGACAAATGGGGGCGGTCGCTCCGTTCCTTCGGCCTCAACCTGCGCCAGTCCCCGACACGCCGAACCCATGTTTCAAATTTGGGTCGAGTGGGTCCGATCCGTCACTCGAACGTCGCGACCAGCCCCAGCCCGAGACTCACGCTCAGGCCGGGCATCGCCCACACCTCGGTATTGCTGACCGTGAAGACAGTTCGGGCGAGGGGCGCCTCGAGGTCCAGATGGGCGCGCGCTGCGAGTCCGTGGAGAAGGGGGAGGTCTCCGAAGACGCGGGCTCCGAGTGAGAAGTACGGAGAGGTGGCCGAGCTTGCCAGGAGCAGGCCCACCCCTGCGCCCTGCATCGACCCCACCGATATCAGCGCGCAGGCCCCCAGGTGAGTGGAGCGCAGGCAAGGCACCACGGCCCCGGTGGTGAGGCTCCCGCGAATGAAGCCGCTGTCGACCGGTTGATATCCGGGAAGATCCCACCGGACTTCCACTCCCAGCGAGCCCCGGCCCGCGCGCAAGGCGACTCCCGCGCGTGCCCCTCCGGTGAGAGAGGGGGCCGCGCCGCTGCTACCGGCTGCCCCGAGATTGACCTCAACGGAGGTGTTGGGAACAGGCGAGGGAGCCTCGGCGTCGGCGCGGCCCGTTCGCTCAGGTCTCCCCGGCGGATCCGCGAGCGGTCGCAGTTCCGAAGGCGGGGGCGAGGCGGGGTCCGGCGCATCGGGGGACAAAGGTCCTGGAGGTGGGGAGAGGGGAGCGACCCGCTTGATGTCGTCGATCGCAATCGCCAGTGCGAGCTCGAATGATGCCGCCAGCTCCCCGCACTCCCGGGTCGGCGAGGTCAACGTCCGCTCTCCACGCCGGGTGCCCTGAGTGTCGAACAGCTCCACCACGGCCGTCAGGCCTTTGCCTCGTGCGGAGATCGAGACCTTGAACTCGTCCGTCGCAGCCGCGTCGAAGGGGTCGTAGCCCAGCCGCGCGGAAAGCGCGTCGTGAACCTCCGCTTCCTCGGGACAGCCTTCTGCCCCCGCGCCACGGGTGTAGACGAGACGGGCCCGGGGCGCAGGTTCTGCCGCCAACGCTGCCGATTCTCCGAGGACGCCGCCGAGCAGAACCCGCATGGCTGTTGCGGCGATGGCGCTTCGAAGGGTTGAAAGAATCATGGCGGCAGCCAGGGTGGACCCGGGTCCTTTGACACGAATCGGAAGAGGTGACCATCCGGGGCAGACGGCCTTCGTTGTGATTGCGCGCGGCAAATCGCCTATCGGGTCCCCTCGACCTATTCTGGGTCTGCTTGATGACCCCGGGTCCGCTATGGACTTTGCTGAAGCTCTCCACTGCCGCTGACGGCGGGAACATGGCTGCGGCGCTGCATCGAGGCGCGGCGATGAGGGCCCGGCAAGGGCAGGAGATCTACTCCAGCGGAGATCCCGCAGACACCGTCTTTCTCCTCCTCGAGGGTCAGGTCGCCCTCACCGTCGA
>JAYUUC010000296.1:0-5341 GCA_043755105.1 Myxococcales bacterium | reverse complement strand
GGTCCCCGGCGCCAATGGACCCGAGGGCAGGCGCCTCTTCTTGGTCCGGTTGTCGACAGGGGCGCAGGTGGTTGCGACGCCGACATCGGCCGTTTGTTTCCCCGGACCGTGTCCTCTTTTAGTCTGGAGGGATGGCGATCCGGATCGGCGAGCTGCTGGTGAAGCAGGGAATGGTCACCGCGGGTCAGGTGGACGAAGCGTTGAAGGCGCAGAAGATGTTCGGTGGTCGGGTGGGCACCAACCTGGTCGAGCTGGGCTTCATCTCCGAGCAGGAACTGGCCAAGTTTCTCAGCGTTCAGCTCTCGCTGCCGTGCATCGAAGCGGCGCAGATCGACAACGTCTCCGACGAGGTCATCAAGACAGTGCCGCTGGCCCTGGCGACAAAATACAAGGTCGTGCCGGTGGGCCTCGAGCGTCGGAAGTTGAAGCTGGCGATGGGCGACCCCACCGACCTGAAGGCGATCGACGAAGTCTCTTTTTCCACCGGGTGTGCGGTGCAGCCGGTGGTGACCCCGGAGCTGCTGATCACCTACGCCCTGGAGAAGTATTACGGGATCAAGCGCACCACCCGCTACGTCAAGCTGAGCGGCGCGTCGGACATGGAGTTCCAGGTGGTGCAGACCGGCTCCTCGGCACAGCGCGAGGCTGGGCCCGCCCCGACCGCTCCGGTTTCTCCGGGAGCCGCCAAGCCTGCGGGAGCGGCAGTGCTCGAGGAAGCCCGCAGCGACTATCTCAAGGACGATGCGGCGCAGTTCCAGGCCCCGGCGTTCTCGCTCGCCGAAGCCGCGCGGGCGCTGGCGGGAATCACCGAGCAGAGCGAAGTCTTCGAGGTTCTCCGCAAGATGCTGGTACAGGACTTCGTCCAGTCGGCGATCTTCGTCATCCGCGGCCCCAACGTCGCAGGCTGGTTGCCTCTGGGGTGCACGATTCCGGAAGAGGAGTTCCGGAAGCTCACTTTCCCGCTCACCGAGAGCAAGCTGCTGGAGCAGGTGGTGCAGGGCAAGTCGGCCTGCGTATGCCCTATTCCTCCAACCCGGGGTGACGATCGGTTGGTGGCCGCGCTGGGGTTACGAGACCGTGCCGAGGTCCTGGCCGCACCGATTCTGGTGAACAGCCAGCCGGTGATCGCCTTTCTCGGCTCGTCGGTGCGCGAGGGAACCGGACGGGAGAAAGTCGCTGTCTACGAGAAGCTGGTGAAGAAGGTCAGCTTCGCGCTGCAGATGACGTTCCTGCGGCGGAGAATTCTCGAGAGCAGCTAGGTCTGTCAGATGGCCTTCTCTTCAAGGTCGGCCCAGTTGGGGCCCAACCAGATGCCGACCTGCAGCGGGGCCTCGAGCTGAAAGGCATGGCGCATCGCTTCCGCCGCGATTGGAGCCGCGATCTTCACCTCGTCGATCGGAACCTCGAAGAGCACCTCGTCGATCACCTGGACGAGGGGAGCCGCGGCAAGCCCCTCGCGCCGAAGCGCGCGGTGGGCCTCGAGCAGGCCCCGGCGGGCCACGTCGGCCACTGAGCCTTCATGCGTCGCTCGCCGGGCGAGTCGTTCGGCATACGAGCGGTCCTGGGGATCGAGTGACTCAAGGCCTCCGATGGGCCAGTGGCGTCCGGCCAGGGTGACCACATAGCCCCGCTCTCGCACCAGGCGAAGTTGCTCGTCCTGAAAGCCGCGGACCTTCGAGTAGCGCCGATCGAAGCGGGCGATCATCGCCTTCGCCTCAGCAGGAGAGACCCCCAGCTGCAGCGCCAGCGCGCTCGAGCCCTGTCCGGCAAAGGTGGCGAAGTTGATCACCTTGCCGAGCTGACGCTCGTCCGGGCCGATCGCCTCGAGTGGACGTTCGAGCACCGCTGCAGCGGTCTGCGCGTGAATGTCAGCGTGAAGCTTGAGCGGCTCGACCAGTGCGGGGTCGTGGGTGAGGTGGGCGAGGACGTGCAGCCCGAGCTGGTTGTAGTCCACGCTCATCAGCAGATGGCCCGGTCGTGCGACGAAGGCCCGACGGATGCGCTGCATCTCCGGGGTCCGGCCGGGGACACGGGCAAGGTCGGGGTTGTTGCTGAGAATGTGACCAGAGAAGGAACGGGCGTGGTGAAACTCGGAGCGGACCCTGCTGTCGCCATCGATGTGGGTGGCGAGGGCGGTGATCCAGCTGTCGCGCATGCGCCGTAACGTGCGCCAGCGAATCACCCGAGGCACGATCGGATGGGCCTGCGAAATGCGCTCCAGGGCCTCGGTGGCGGTGCTCCATCCCGTCTTGGTGCGGCTGACGATCGGCAGCTTCAGCTCTGCGAAGAGAACCTCGCCGAGCTGTTTCGAGGAGTTGAGGTTGAAGGGCTTTCCTGCCAGCGCGGTGATCTCGGACTCGAGCTGGTCCTCGATCGGGCCGATCGCTTCCTCGGCGCGGGCGAGCTCGGCCCGGTCAACCCCGATGCCGCGCAGCTCCATCGCCACCAGCGCTTCCCCGAGCTCGAGGTATTCAGCGAGGAGCGCGCGATCGACCGTAGACTCGAGCTTGAGCCAAATCTGGTGAGCCGCCTCTGCGTGTTCGCCGGCCCAGCGCGCCTGGACCTTGAGGTCGAGCGCGGACCATTGCTGCCGTTGGAGTCCGGTGCCTCGAAGCGCGTCTTCGCTCGGCAGCGCTCGGCCGAGGACCTGCTTGGCGACGGTGCCAAGATCGTGCGGGGCCCAATTGCTGGGCTGGGTAAGGTGAGAGGCGACGCCACTGTCTGCGAGGGCGCCCGCCAGCCGGATTCCCCGTCGGAGCAGGGGCGCCGAGATCTCGGTGAGATCGTGGGCGAGCTTGGGCGCACGTGAATCTTCGAGCCAGGCAACCAACGACGGTGGAACCTGCTCTGGTTCGAGCAGCGGAATGAAGAGGGCCTTGCTGTCGCCCTGTGAGAGCGCAACACCGATCAGCGCGCCCCGCACTGGGGAAGGATCCTCGGTCACTCCATGAAGGGCAGTGAGCCCGAGCCTCAAGGCCGCGAGCGCCGCGCCCACTTCTGGCTCCGAGGTGCAGAGCATGACTTCGACCTGCGCTGCGTCCGCTGACGACAGGTACTCGACGAAGCCCAGACTGCGAAACAGACCGTTGACGGCCTCGGGGTCGGGAGGTTGAAAGGGGAGGCTCACCAGGGGCTGGGGCAGGGGCCGGTGACGGTCGAGGCGTGCGTGGGCAAGCTCGGTGGTGACCTTCGCGGGGTCGAGCTGCAGCGCCTTTCCGATGCGCCCCGACAACGCGTCCAGATTTGCCAGCGCGTGCGCGACCGAGCCCTGTTCGGCGAGCAGTGAAGTGGCTCCCTTGGCGCCGATGCCGGAAATTCCGGGCAGCCCATCATCCTTGTTGCCTACCAATGCAAGCCAGTCGGCCACCTGCTCTGGTGGCACGCCGAAGCGCTTCACCACCATGTCCCGGGTGTAACGCGCTTCTTTTGCGGGGTCGTACCACCAGACGCTGCCCTCCTCGACGAGCTGGGCCAGCCGCTTGTCCATACCCACCACCACCACGTCGTCGCCCGCCTCACGCGCAGCGTGAACGTAGGAAGCCGCGAGGTGGAACTCGGCTTCCGATTCGATCACCTCGAGTCCCATCGCGTTTAGAAGCGGAATGAGTGCCGGCAGCTGCCCGGACAACAGGGCTGGCCAGGAGGAGCGCGGCGTCGGGTCAACCAGCGCAACCGCTCGGGTGGGCGTCTTGAATGCAAAGGCCCGGAGCACAGCCCCTGCGACTGCGTAGAGAGCATTGACCGGTTGGCCCAGGGCTCCGAGGCGGTCGGTAGGAACCGTCTGGAAACCACGAGCGAGGACGTTGGTGGCGGCGATGACGACGGTTCGTTCGGACATCGAATCGCGAGCTTACTGCCCTCGAACGACGGCCGGCGCGCCCGAGTCCGCAGGGGTGTTTGAATCCGTTCAGCCGGAGAACTGGTTGAATCCGGTCAGCCCGAGCGTGGCCGAAGTCGAGGGCCGTGGCAGCGTTGGGCCCCTCGACTCTGCGCCTCTGGCGCGACGCTCGGGGTGAACGGAGAGGTGAACGGAGGGGTGAACGGAGAGGTGAACGGAGAGGTGAACGGAGGGGTGAACGGAGGGGTGAAAGTGAAGTTAAAGGTGAAGTTGAAGGGCGTGGTGACGGTGAGAGTGAACGCGAGCTAGAAGGCGAAGGTCACGGAGACGTCGACCCGGAAGATCGAGCTCTCGGTGGCGCGAAAATGGCGGGACACCATGTCCACTCGCCAGTCGGCAGTGGGGTTGAGCTCGAGCGGGGCCTGGGTGATGTCCACCGTCCCGTTGCCGTTGAGATCCTTGCCGAGCTGCTCATCGGTGACGTTGTACTCGGTGTTGTGAAGCAGCGATGCGCTCGCCCTCAACTGCAGGTACTCGGCAGCGTGGGCGACCAGGCCGAACTGGCCTCCGATCTGTAGATGCTCTTGCGTGGTGAGCAGCTTGTGAAACAGGTCGCTCATCTCGTTGTAGTAGCGGCCGGAGCCGATGAAGGTCATGTAGCCGCGAAGATCGATCGAGACCTTCTGGTGCTCGGCTGCCGATTCGAACGGGCTGAACTCGGAACCAAAGACCAGCCCGGCCTGGTGGGGCAGCTGGATGCCAGTGTCGGCGCGGGTCCAGGCGCTGCTGTTGCAGTTTTCGGGGTGCCCCATCGAACTCGGGTCGGGGTGGTCACAGTTCGAGTACCAGCCCGGGCCCTTCACCGGCAGGGTGTAATGGATCTGGAAGTAGGGATCAGCGATGCCCAGCCGCCTCGAGAACGAGGTGTAGAGCTTGTACTTGTGGTTCTTGTCTCCGATCTTCCCCCGCGCGCTGGTGCTGGTGGGCACGGTGGGGTCGAGCAGCTCGGCGGTGGGCGCGGTGTAGTCGAGCCCAACGATCCAGGTCGGCTTGGTGTCGTCCTTCTGCTGATTGAAGAACGCGTAGGCCAGGCCAAAGGTCGCATCGCCGATGCCGCCCCGATAAGAGTTGGCGGCGCCGACGTCGAAGAGCGGCTGCTGACCGACTCCGGTGGCCGGGCAGCTCGGATCGAGCAGCGCCCCGTTGGGCTGGAGGCAATTCTTGTAAATGGTGGAGTTGGTCTCGTCGGTACCGGCAGCGAAGCGCCAGCTTCGATCCTGCTGGAACACCACTGGCAACCGGAAGCTGAACTCGAGGTCGCGCCAGAGGCCGATGTGGAGACCCAGGTTCAGCCGCGAGTCGATCGCGGTGTAGCGGAGCTCGCTGACGTCCTCGACGTCGCCTTGCTGATGAAACTCCCGCACCAACTTGGTGCGCTCCTGGGTGCGCTCGAAGCCGACATCGAGAAACATCCCGAAGGGATCTTTGTCTTCGAAAGAGGAC
>JAYUUC010000295.1:0-15372 GCA_043755105.1 Myxococcales bacterium | reverse complement strand
GTGTCGGCCACGGTCGGGTCCGTCTTGCTCTGGGGGTCGGTATCGCCGACGAAATTGCAAGTACCGCTGACGCTGCTCACCTTGCCCAGCTCGACGCCGTCGGGAATACCGTCTCCGTCGGTGTCGGCGTTACAGGGGTCGGTCTTCAAGCCGTTGGAGTAGCTGGTGCTGTATTCCTCACCGTCCGAAAGGCCGTCGCAGTCGGTGTCCCGGGTGTCGTTGTCTGCCCGAGCCGGGTCGCAGCTGAGCGGCGGAGGGCCCGCGTCGGGGACCCGAAGGCCTCCATCGGGCAAGAGGTCGGCGACGCACTTGCCCGCGGTGCAGGCTTGGCCGCCCGCGCAGTCGGTCACGGTGGTGCAGGGAACCGCAGCCTCGGGCCCCGGGCACGCACACGCCGAGAACACCAGCGTTGTCATCATCAGAATCAGTCGTTCACGAGCCACAAGACCTCCGGAAGTACTCATTCAAGGGTTCGAGCGCATTCGGTGCGCGAAAGGCTGAGAGAGAGTTCAAGGATTCTTTCTAGAAGCCCGGAAACCCGACAGGACGGAGGGGATTGGAACATGCCGGCTCCATTCAGAGCAAAGGCCCAATCGAATTGTCGCCAACCCGGCCAGGAAGTTGCTCCGGGGTCCCAAACTGTCTCATTCACGGTCGGGGAGTGGCCACGAACAGCACATGTGGGGTGGAGTAACCCTGGTCAAGCGGGACAATCTCCTTCACCAAGAACCCGCAGTCGGTGAGCAGGTCCGCGGTGGCGGTCCGGGGCTGGAAGGTGATGCCCCCACTGCTGCGGGTGCGCCGGAGGAGGTGGACCATCACCCGCTCCTGAATCACGCTCTTGGCGTGTTTCCAGGACCGGTCGCCTTCGGACTCCTTGAGCAGGAGGAGGCCCGCGGGGCGAAGCAGTTCCCGGGCGCGGCAAAGGAAGGGTTTCCAGGCCGCGAACGGAAGCAGGTAGAGGACGTCGGCGACCACCACCGCGTCGAAGCTGCCGGTCTCGGCCACCTCTTCGATCGCCGCCACCCGAAGTTCGACATTGGGAAGGCGGCCGGGGCCTTGGCGGGCCCATTCGATTTTCCGCGGGTCGGGGTCTATCCCCAGCACCTGTCGATCGGGGCGTTCGGCGGCCAGCAGCGCGGTGAGCAGGCCGTGGCCGCAGCCGACGTCGACGATGCGCCCGGAAGGGGCCCGGCGGGCCAGCTCGGCCAGGGGCGCCGAGAACAATCGAGCGCGAACGAAGAGCCGCTCCTGAAGCGAGAGCGAACCGAAAACTTTCAGGGCGGGGTGTTCAAGCAACGAAGCCTCCAGCGCCGAACGCGGCGGCGAGCAGCAGCAGTCCGAGCGCGCTGGCCCAGAGCCAGCCGGTGCGCAGCCTTGGGGTCTTCTCCAGCATCAAGGCCCCGGTGAGGAAGAGCGGAAAGGCGGCCATCACATAGCGGCCGAGTCCCTGAAGGTCCTTGCTCGAGAGTGCGGGCAAACCGACGGCGATCGCGCAGTAGGCGCCATAGCCCTTGCCCAGCTTTCGCCAGGTGGGCACCACCATTGCGAGCGCGGCGAGGGTCACCAGGGCATGTCCTCCGAGGCGAATGGCCACCAGGGGCGCCACCCTTGGGAACATCACTTCGAACCAGGTGAGCTTGAGCCAGGTGTGCCAGCCGGGCACATGGTCCCAGCCGGGAGCGGCCTGAACGTGGGCAAAAGCGAGTGCGTCTCCGAAGCGAAGCTGGAGGAAGGCCATGTAGGCAGCGAGGCCGAGGCCCGAGAGTGCGGGAAGTGCGTCGGTCCACCGAAGGGGCTCATTGCGTTCGCGGCGCCGTTCCCAGCTTCGCACCAGCAAGCCCACCACCAGGGCGGGGGCCACCGGTCGGGCTGCGGTGGCAAGCGCGCCGAGCACCGCCGCGCCCCACGGTCGATCGCGCTCGAGGCAGAAGAAGGCGCCCACCGCGAGGAGCAGAAAGAGCCCGTCGGAGTAAACGACCCCATAGAGGTAGAACGCGAAGGGATAGAGCGCGAAGAGAAGGCCTGCGTAGACAGGCGTCGAGCCTGGGGCCCGAAGCTTCGCCCACCGGACGAACAGCAGCATCGCCGCGCAGCCGCAGAGTAACGAGAGAACGCTGCCCGCTTCCCAGCGGTTGATTCCGAGCGAGCTCACCGCCCGGATCGCGAGCGGAAAAGCAGGAAAGAACGCGACCGGGCTCTGTTGCCCGGGCTTGTACCAGTAGCCGTTCTGGGCGATCTCCTCGTACCAACCGGCGTCCCACTGGGCCATCGCCTGCACCAGCCACAGATGGGGAAAATCTGCGGGGGCATGGGCGAAGGCGTTCGGCCGCAGTTCCATCGCAGTGAGAGGAGCGACGACAAGGCAGGCGGCCGCCGCGAGCAACCCCAACAGCGCGCCGCGGGTCTGGGTCATGGCCAACCTTTTACGCGCCCAGGGGCCCTCCACCCCACAGCTTTCTTGTCCTGGTGAAGCGCTTGTCGAAGTCGCTGACGATTCCCAATGCAGAGGGGTGAGCCGAAGGAGCGCGACGATGAGACACCTGCTGCCGTGGATCGGAGTGATGGCGCTGGTCGCAATGCCCGCATCCGCCCATTCAAGACGGACCGACCCCTGCGGCTGTCACAGCCAGTTTGGAACCCGCCATTGCCACCCGACCAAGAAGACCGCGCATTGCGAGGCCCCGGTGCGAGCGCAGCAGACGCGGAAGACCGCCCCCACGGCTGTGAAGCTCTGAGTTCAACAGGTTCCTCGCCCCAAACCTCAAGAACCCCCCTTCGCTCACCCCGGATAAAACCGGCGCTTCTCCCGTGCCCGTGCCACCAGTTCGGGAGCGGGCTCAAAGCGTGAGCCGAGCTTCTGCCGGTAATGCTCGAGTCGCTCCACCAACTTGCCCAGTCCCTGCTGGTCGGCGTACCGGAACGGCCCACCGAGAAAGGGCGGAAAGCCAAGCCCGAACACTGCGCCGATGTCCCCGTCGCGAGGCGAGCGGAGCACCCCTTCGCCGAGGCAGCGAATCGCCTCGTTGACGAACTGAAGCACACACCGCTCAGCCATCTCATCGCGATCGAGCTTCTTCCGGTCCTTCCCGTGAGGCATCAGCGCATACACGGTCTCATCCACCTGCTTCTTGTCCGAGTCGTAAGTATAAAAGCCCTTCTTCGTCTTTCGTCCGAGGCGGCCATCCTCGACCAGCTTCTGCATCGGCTCGGGGGCCGCCATCCGTTCCCCGAAGGCCTGGTGAAGAATTTTTCCGGCCTTGGCGGCAACGTCGATGCCCACCTCGTCGAGGAGGGTGATTGGCCCCACCGGGAAGCCGAACCTGTTCAGAGCCTTGTCCAGCTCGGAGATGTCCGCGCCTTCGAGGAGCAGAAACGCCGCCTCGTTCATGTAAGGAGCGAGAATGCGCGAGGTATAAAATCCGGCGCCGTCGTTGACGACGATCACCGTCTTCCCCTGCTTGCGGCCGAGGTCGACACAGGTAGCGACCACCCAGTCGGCGGTGGTCTTGTGGGTAATCACTTCCAGCAGCGGCATCTTGTTCACCGGGCTGAAGTAATGCATTCCGATCACGGTCTCGGGGTGGGCCGAGGCCTCGGCGATGCGGGTGATCGGCAGGGTCGAGGTGTTGGAAGCAAAGATGCAATCGGGGCGGGTGACCTTTTCGACGTCCCGCAGCACCTGGTGCTTCAAGGCGAGGTCCTCGAACACGGCTTCGATCACCACGTCGGCGCGCTTGAATCCGCTGTAGTCGATGCTGCCGCTGACCAGCGCGCGCTTCGCCTCGGCCTCTCTCCAGGTGATTGCCCTGCGGGTGACCCGGTCTTCATAGAGCCCATGCACGTGTCGAAGTGCGCGCCCGACCGCGGCGTCGTCGCGGTCCTTCACCCGCACCGGAAGTCCCGCGCTGGCGGAGGTCACGTAGGCGATACCCGCCCCCATCAGGCCCCCACCGAGAACACCGACCTTCCTCACCTCGCGAGGCTTCACGCCGGAATCGGCAACCCCGTTCTCCTTCTTCAGCGCATTGGTGGCGTAGAAAATCTCCACCAGCCGCTTCGAGGTGTCCGACACCACCAGGTCGCCAAAGAGCGCGGCCTCGGCGTCAAGCCCAGCCTTTCGCCCCTCATCTAGACCGACCTTGATTGCCGTCAGGGCCTTCTCGGGCGCGGGGTAGTGGCCCCCTGTCTTGTGAAGCAGCCGCTTCTTCGCCTGGTCGAAGAGAATCTTCCGACCGAGGGGATTTTCCTCCAGCGCCAGCTCGGCCCAGCTCTCGCGGTTGGACAGACCCTTGAGGATCTCGCCCAACCCTTTTCCCTTCCCGACCGACTTGAAACCGAGTCCGCGGTCGCGCATCGGCCGCAACTTCCCCGAGGCCAACTCGGCAGCGCGCTTGAGTGCGATCGGCAGCAAGATCGGCGCTGGCACCAGTTCGTCGACCACCCCGAGCTTGAGCGCCTTCTTCGCCTTCAACGACTTGCCGCCGAGGATGAGGTCGATCGCGGCCTGGGCGCCGATCAGTGCCGGCAACCGCTGGGTGCCTCCAGCCCCGGGGAGCAGTCCGAGCTGAACTTCGGGCAACCCGAGCTGGGTCTTCGAGCTGTCGGTCGCCAGTCGATAGCGGCATGCGAGCGCCCACTCCAGCCCGGCGCCGAGGCAGGCCCCGTGAATCGCGGCCACCACCGGTTTGGAAAAGGCCTCGAGGCGGTTGAATCCCTCCTGGCCCTTGCGAGAGGCCGCGGTCGCCTCCGCGGCGCTCTTCAAGGTGGAAAGGAAGTCGATCTTCGCTCCAGCGATGAAGCTGTCCTTCTTCGCCGAGACCAACACCACTGCCTGGACCGTGCTGTCCTTCTCGGCCCGTTGCAACTGGCGCTCGAATTCGTCTCCCACCTCGGGCGAGAGCGTGTTCACCGGCTCACCGGCGAGGTCGAAGGTGAGCACCGCCACCCCTTCCTCCACCCGGTAGGAGAAGGCCGACCCGGAAGCTTCCTGCTTGCTCGTCGCCATCACGCACGCTCCAGGATGACCGCAGCGCCCAGCCCGCCGGCCGCGCAGACGGTGCACATCGCGGTGTTCTTGTTCGCCCGCTTCAGCTCATTGAGCGCCTGGGTGACGATCCGCGCGCCGGTGGCACCGAAGGGGTGACCGATCGCGATCGACCCGCCGTTGACGTTGAGCTTCGAGCGGTCCACCTCTCCCACCGCTTTCGAGCGGCCCGCCTTGCGAGCGAAGTCGGTGGACGCCAGCGCCTGGATATTGGAAGCGACCTGGGCGGCGAACGCTTCGTGCATTTCCAGCAGGTCGAGATCGGCCAGAGTCATTCCCGCTCGCTCGAGGGCAATCGGCACCGCGTAGGCCGGCCCCTGGAGCAGCTGGTCCGCCGGGTCGGTGGCGGCATAGGCATAGGCGCGCAGAAATCCGAGAGGCTCATAGCCGAGCGCCTTGGCCCGTTCCTCGCTCATCACCAGCATCGCGGCGGCGCCGTCTGTCAGCGGCGAGGCGTTGCCGGCGGTCACCGTTCCGTACTTCCGGTCGAACACCGGCCGCAGCGCAGAGAGCGCCTCGTAAGTGGTGTCCGCGCGGATGATGTTGTCCCGGTCTGCCACCTGCTCGTACCGGGGAGGCACCTGGACGTGCATCACCTCGTCGTCGAAGCGGCCCTCCTTCCAGGCCCGGGCGGCGTTGTGGTGTGAGGCGAGGGCGAGCTGATCCTGCTCCTGGCGGCTGATTCCGTTTTCCTTCGCCATCTTCTCGGCGCTCTCGCCCATGCTCATCCCGGTCGAGTACTCGGCGATCGCCGGAGGCACCGGGAGCAGATCCTTGGGCTTGAGCCGCTGAAAGGGTCTCAGCTTGTCGGCGAGCGACTTTCCCTTCGAGGCCGCGACCAGGGCCTGGGCGAGGGGGCGGCTGGTGAAGATCGGCGGGTCGGACATCGACTCGGTGCCTCCGATGATCGCCACGTCAGAGAGCCCGAGGGCGATGCTGTTGGCGGCATCGGTGAGCGCCTGAACGCTGGTGGCACAGGCCCGGACCACGGTGTGGGCTTCGATTTTCCGGGGTAACCCGGCGGCGATCACCACCTCGCGCGCGATGCCGGTGGCGGTGAGGTTGGGCACCACCTGTCCGAACACCAGCTGGTCGATCTCCTCGGGGTCGAGCTCGGCGCGCTGCACCAGCTCTTGAACCACGCGCCGACCGAGCTCGAGCGCGGTCATCTGTGCGAACACCGAGCCCACCTTGACGAAGGGGGTCCGCAACCCGCGGATGATCGCCACCCTTCGAGGACCCTGACCGGCTTGCTTCGCCATCGCTGCTCCTTCACACGCGTTGTGGGGCCTGCTGTTGCGGCGCGGAGGCTAGTGGTCTGGATCCGGAGGGGTCAACATCCGGACGCAGATCCTTCGACCACCCCGTGCATCCCGAGCGTCGCGCCGAAGGCGCATAGTCGAGGGACATCCTCAACATGGACGGCCCTCGACTTCGTCCTGACGTCCTACGCTCGGGCTGAACGGATTGATCCGTGGTCTGGCAGTCCGCCGGCCCTTAGTTCACGCAGAGCGGAGTGTTCCGCGATCTGGCAGCCCACTGGGCCTGACTTCACGCAGAGCGAAGGCGCGCGCCAATGCGGTGAACCATCTCCACCAGTGCCATCGCGGACTCCGGGTCCGTCGGCGGAAGGATGCCGTGGCCGAGGTTGAAAACGTGGCCGACGTTGCCAGCACGGACGAGGATTTCCTCCACCCTTTCCTCGAGTTGGGCCCGGGGCAAAAACAGCGCGAGCGGATCGAGGTTGCCCTGAACTGCGACCTCGGGCCCGAGGACCTTCCGACCGACGTCGATCTCGATGCGCCAGTCCATGCCGATCGCGTCTGCCCCGGTACGCTTCATCAGCGGCAGATGAGGGGACATGCCGGTACCGAAGAAGATCACCGGAACCCCGGTGGCCTTCACCGCAGCGACGATCCGCTGCAGGTAGGGCAGCGAGAAGTTTTCGAAGTCCCGGGGAGAGAGCTCTCCGCCCCAGGAGTCGAAGACCTGAATCACCTGGGCTCCGGCTTCTACCTGCATCAACAGATAAGGGATCAACGTCTGGGTCAGCTTCTCGAACAACTGGTGAGCAACCTTGGGCTGCTCGAACATCAGCCGCTTGATCTCGATGAAGCTCTTCGACCCTCCGCCTTCGACCATGTAGGCGGCGAGGGTGAAGGGCGCTCCGGCAAACCCAATCACCGGAACCTTGCCGGCGAGCGCGGTCCGGGTCTTGCGAATCACCTCGGCGACGAAGCCGGTGCGCTCGACCGGATCCGGCACGACCAGCGCGGCGACGTCGGCCGCGGTGCGCAGCGGCTGGGGAAGGTGCGGCCCCTTGTCGCCGAGCTCGAGCGTCATCCCCATCGCTTCGATCGGAATGAGGATGTCGGAGAAGATGATCGCCGCATCGACGCCGAGTCGAGTCACCGGTTGAACGGTCACTTCCGCCGCCAGCTCGGGAGTCTTGCAGAGTGTGAGGAAGGGCACCTTGCCGCGAATGGCGCGGTACTCGGGCAGGTAGCGCCCGGCCTGGCGCATGATCCACACCGGAGTGGTGTCGGTGGGCTGCGACTTCAACGCCTTCAGCAATCGGTCGTTCATCGGGTTCCTCGTTCGGTGGCGATGGCGGCGGCCCCTGTCTCGGGCGCGGTTTGATTCCAGGCGAGCCGAACCGCCAGCGGCCCCTGCCCTTCGCGAACGAAGAGCACCCGGTTGTTTCCCTCTTCCCAGCGCACCGGGCCGCCGACGGGCCGGGTCACCAGCTTGAACTCCGCGACCGTCCCCACGGGAAGCGAAACCTGCAGCTTTCCGCCATGGAACGGCCCCGCGCCCCGCGCCGGATTCCAGCTTCCGAGCTCGGGTGCAGAACCGACCACGTACACGGGATTCGCAGCGCCGGTCTGTTCCAGCTCGAGCGTGCGGCTGCCGTCGGGCCGGTGCCAGCGCCGCGACTGCGCCTGGAAGAGCGCGGCAAATCCGTCCGCAGCCCCATCGGAAGGAATGAACTTGGCCACCAGGGTTTCCCCGGCCGGAACCGACAGCCGCTGTGGATCGACAGGCTGGCCTGACATCAGATCGATGCCACCCTGTGCCTTCACCTCGGCAGGAAGCGCCACGGTGAGGGGTGCAGGGCCGCGATTGACGGCAATCACGGTCAGCTCGCCAGGCGTCACTCGGGCATAGGCAAACAGCTGGTCATCGGCGGCGAGCAGCAGCGGAGCGCCCAAGGTCAGCGAAGGATGCACGCCGCGCAGGCGCAACAACGACGACACCCACTGTTCCAGCACCGGAGCGCGGCCGAAGGCCATGTCCTTGCGATTCTCGGGCTCCTGCTCGCCTTCGAGCCCCGCCTCGGTTCCGTAGGTCAGCCCCGGCGTTCCCCGGGCGGTGAGCTGGACCAGGAGCGCCTGACGAACCCGGCCGAGGTCGCGGTGGCAGAGCGACATCAGCCGCGGGAGGTCATGGTTGTCGAGCTGGGTGACCAGGGTGGTCGGGTCGGCATAAAGTCTGTCGAGCGAGAGGGTCGAGGCCAACCGCGCCGGGCTCTGGTCGCGGCAGAAGACATCGATCAGCGCGGTCTGCAGTGGGAAGTCGAACATCTGATCGAACCCGCCTTCCCGCTCCACCTTCGCCACCACCGACGCATCGCTCTCCAGCATCTCGCCGAGCAGAGTGAAGTGGGGCCCCGCGTACTGGTGAAGCTGCGCATTGAACTTTGCCCAGTAGGCGAGCGGAATGTGCTTCACCGCATCGAGCCGGAAGCCGTCGGGATGGACCTCGTCGATCCACGCTTTCGCTCGCTCGAGCAGAAAGCGATGGACCTCTTCGTTCTCCTGGGCCAGGTCGGGCAGTCCCTTGACGTCGCGGTCGGTGAGTTGCTTCGGGTCGCTCCAGTCCTCGAGCGCGCCTTGATGGTGGAACCAGGCCGGCTTCTGTTGCGAGAGCGCCGAGGCGGGGCCGGTGTGGTTGATGACCAGATCCATCATCAACTTCATGCCCCGCTGATGCAGTTGATCAGACAGCTGCCGCAACAGCGCCTTCGAGCCGAATCGGGGCTCGACCTCGCCGAGGTCCTCCACCCAGTAGCCGTGAAAAGCGCCATGGCCGAAGAACTTCGCGGTCCGCATCCGGGACACCGGCGACAGCCAGACAGTCTTCACTCCCAACCGTTGCAGGTAGTCGAGCCGGTCGATCACTCCCTGAAGATCCCCTCCGTGGAACGCCGCAGCATCGGAGAGGTCCACCTCGCCATCGTTCTTCTTGTCGCCATTGTCGAACCGATCGACCAGCACGAAGTAAATTGAATCCGCGCTCGCGGTGGTCACCGGCTTACTCACCGACTCGGCGCTGAGAAAACTGTCGAACAACGAGCCTGCGCGCTCGGCAATCGCAGACGCGGCAGACGTCAGGGCCTCGGGCTCCTGCTCGTGCTCGTAGTCGAGGAACACCGCCTGCTCGAACGACTCGGTCGAGGGATCGGCGCTGGCACCTTTTCTCCCTGCCGTGAGCCGGGCGTTCACCGTCCACCGGTAGCGGCCCGAGAGCTGAGAGAAGAAAGCCGCCCGGGTCTCCACCAGCAGCAGCAGCGGCGCATCGCCGGAGAGCGTCGTCAGCTGTCCATAGCGACGGCCCGAATCGCGAACGTTCTGCAGCGCCGCGGCCGCCGAGGACAGCGGCACCTCGCGTGCTTCCAGGTTGCGCGCCTCGAGCGCTGCGGTCACCTGGGCCTTCACCTGTGCAGGCACCTCGACCACGCCTGCCCGCTGCTCGCGGTCCATCAGGTAAAGCACCGCCACCGTCGTTCGCGAGGCCTGCCGCTGCACCGCCACCCGGGGCAGACAGCCACAGCCGAGCGCAAACGCCACCACCGCCGCGAGGCGCACGTTGACCGTCATGTCAGAACCATGCCTCGGCTTCGATCGCCACCACCGAGTGCCAGTGGCGCTCCGGGCCGACGAAGAGATTGTACTGGTCGAGCGAGTCGACAAAGCCATTGCCGAACGCCGCCTGCTGGTTGGAGTACTGCAGCCCATAGAGCAGCCGCAGCGACGGCCGGGCATAGATGCCAAGGCCGGTGGGGTTGAGCACCAGCCCGCCCTTCAATTGCCAGGTGTTGCGCACGTCGGTATCGCCAAACTGCAGCCCGCGGCTGTCCGGAGTGCCTGCCTGGTTGCGGAATACCGAGTCGGTGTGCTCGCGGTAGAGGTTGCCGTTGTCCGACTTCTCGCGCGCCACGCTCGACTCCGCGAGCAGGTGCACGGTCTGGGTGAGATAGAGCTGCAGCCGAAGCACGGTGGAGACGTAGGTGCGGTTGTCCTCTCCCGCGGCGAGGGTGTTGTCGAGGTTGACGTCGTGGCCGTAGAGCACCGCCCAGACGGCATCGAGGCGCCCGGGCACCAGCGCCAGCTGCATCTCGTTGCCCACCACCAGCTGGTAGCGCTCGTCGGTGAGCTGCCCGAGGTAGATGGTGTAGTCCCGACCGCCCGCGGTCTCGGTGTAGAAATTGTCGGGGTGCAGCCTGCGCCAGCTGGCGAAGAGATTGTTCCAGCGCAGCGGGCCGAGCTTGCCGAAGCCGAGATAGCCCACCGCGCGATAGCTCTTCGATGACGTTGCTTCCGGCCGGGTGAACAGCTGCTCCTGGCCGGGGTGCTCCTCGAGGAAGCGCTTCACCACCTCGTGTCGATAGAAGTCTTCGTAGCGAACCCCGGGAGTGTCGTAGGGCGCGAAGCGATTGCCGGGCACGCTGGGCTCGAACGCATACTGCCCGCCGGCGCCGAGCTCGAGGTGGTCGCCCAGCTTCACCCGCGCGAAGGCGCCGCCGGTGAGCAAGGTGCTGTACTGGGCCCCACGGAGCGAATAGCCGGAGTCCCCTACCCCCACCAGCAGGTCGAGCGCGCCGAGCTGGTAGCGGCCCGAGAGTCCGACGGTGTCCTGGAAAATCTGGGCAACCCGGGCGTCGTAGAGCCCGAGATCGCCGACGTAGTACTCGAGCGTCCCCAGCTGCCAGGTGACGTGGTCGAGCAGCACGTTGCCAGCCTTGACGTAGAGCTGGGTGGCGCGGAAGTTGTCGAGCCGGCCCCCGCCAGGGTCGGTGTTCTGGAACGAGCCGCCTTCAATCTTGGCGTGCACCTCGGCCCAGACTTGATTCGAGCCAGCCGGGCTCTGGAGCACCTGCAGCCCCAGCTCGAGCGCCGCCCAGGGTCCCTCGTTGAGCAGTCGCCCGTAGAGGTTCCAGGTGCCGAGCTTGGAGTTGCCGCCCTCGAAGTCCGGCCGGGTCATGATCCGGAAGTAGCCGCCGGCGTTGAAGCGATCGCGCCCCACTTCGCCGAGAGCGACCGAGGGCAACAGCGCCCCCCACACCAAGAGTCCTACCCACACGGCACGCATTAGCGGGGGCCTTATAGCCGCAGCGGGAAGCCAGCGCGACCCCATTGGTTTCAGCCGCTTGCGGGGCACTTTCGGGGAACCGGGGAGCTGGAAACTTCCTCTGGCGCTGGGCCGACAATGCCTACAGGAGGCGCAAAGGTAGGATGAACGAACCTGCACACTTGACCGCCTCACTGGCTCCCTGGGCGGCGCTGTTCTGCGGAACCGCGGCGGCGTGGTTCATGTACATCCGCCGCAAGGGAGGCGACGGTTCGCGGTCGATCTCCCTGCGCCTGCTCGCGATGGCCGGTGGAGCGATCGCCGTTCGCCTCGCCCTCGCCGGCTTTGATTCCTGCTCCGCGCTGGGACTGCGCATCGAATGGCAGGAGCTGATCGGCGCGCAGTGGTCGAAGTCGGTCACCTGCTCGCTGCTGATCGGCGCGATCGAAGAGGGGGCGAAGATGCTCCCCGTGCTCTGGATTCTTGCGCTGGGCCGCTTCGAACGACCGGTCGAAGGGCTGGTGCTGGCGGCCTGCTCGGGCATCGGCTTCGCCACCGCCGAGAGCCTGGTGCTGCTCTCCGACGGGCAGCTCACCCTCTGGCACGGGCTGGCCCGCGCAGCGACCACGCCGATCACCCACGCGCTCTTCGCCGCACCGTGGGGCCTGGGGCTCGGGGCGCTCGCCCTTCGCAACAAGGTGTGGCCGCTGGTGATAGGGATCGCCGCCTCGGTCTGCGCCCACGCGCTTTACGACGGCGTGCTCTCTCGGCCGAACATTCCCCCGGTGGTCGCCGCCGGAGTGGTGCTCATGCTGTGGGTGTGGCTGATTGTCAGGTCCGAAGGCCGGACGGCGGTTCAGCCCTTCGCCAGCGCTTCGAGGTAGCGAGGTCGAGCTAAGCCGAGCTCGACCCAGCGACCTCTGGTTACCTTGCGGAAGTGCAGGACTGACATAGCATTGGGAGACTTCGTTCGTTCTCAGCGACCCCGACCGACACCTTGGAACCCATCTCCGCTGATTTTCTCGGCACCGACCGCTTTCAGGTCGTCCGCATGCTTGGACGCGGAGGCATGGGTTACGTCTATGAAGCGCTCGATCGGGGAAGTAACACCCTGGTTGCGCTGAAGACCTTGCGCTCGCTCAGCCCTGACGCGTTGATGCGTTTCAAGAAGGAGTTTCGAGACTTCCAGGACCTCCACCATCTCAACCTGGTGAACGTCGGCGAGCTCTTCTCGGAAGCCGGTGAGTGGTTCTTCACCATGGAGCTGGTGGAAGGCGTCGACTTCCTCGAATACGTCCGGCCCGGAGGGGTGACCATCGAGGCCAACCCCTTCTCTGACACTTACACCTCCCAGAAGTCCGAGCTGCTGGACAGCGGCCCAGGAAGCCCTCCGGTGCGGGCTGCCCACGCAGGAAACCTCGACGTTTCCCGACTTCGCAAGGCCTTCCCCCAGCTGGCGCAAGGGCTGATTGCTTTGCACGAAAGTGCCAAGGTCCACCGGGACATCAAGCCTTCGAACATCATCGTCAGCCTCGAGGGACGGGTGGTGATTCTCGACTTCGGGCTCGCGGTGGACCTCTCCGACCGCGAGTTTCGCAGCGAAGTGGCCATGGTGGGTACGATCGCCTACATGGCTCCAGAGCAGGCAGCCCGGCATCAGGTAGGTCCCGCAGCGGATTGGTACAGCGTCGGTGTGCTGCTGTTTCAGTCGCTCACGGGAAGACTGCCCTTCGAGGGTGCTCCTCTCGACGTGTTGATGAACAAGCAACATTCGTCTGCACCTGTTCCCAGTGATCTCGCACCCGACATTCCTCCTGACCTTGATCGGCTCTGCGTCGAGTTGCTGCAATTCAATCCTGCAGCCCGACCGACCGGTCAGGCCGTTCTCGCCAGATTGGGGGTAGAGATACGAAGCGACCGCCGAGGCCACTTCTCGCGGGGCTCGTTGTCCCAGTCTCAGTCACCCCTCTTCGTGGGACGCCTGGCCGAACTCGATGCCCTTCAAGCCGCCTACCAGGACGTGCGCGCCGGGGAAGCCATGGTGGTCTGCGTGCACGGCGAATCCGGGTTGGGGAAGAGCGCGCTGGTTCGAAGGTTCACCGATTCCCTGGCGGTGTTTGACCGGCCTCCGGTGGTCTTGACCGGCTCGTGCTACGAGCGCGAGTCGGTTCCCTACAAAGCAGTGGACGGGGTAATCGACTCACTCAGCCGCCATCTCCTGCGGATTCCCAAGGACCAGGCCACGGCGCTGCTGCCGCGCCAGGCCGCCCTGGTCGCTCAGGTCTTTCCGGTTCTCTCTCGCATCGAAGCCTTTGCCGAAGCGCCCCGCCTGACCAACGAGGTCCGCGATCCTCTCGAAATGCGTTCGCGGCTGTTTTCCGCGCTCCGCGAATTGTTCGGGCGTCTCGCCGATCGCCAGCCGCTGGTACTGGTGATTGACGACCTGCAGTGGGCAGACGCCGACAGCCGGGCACTGCTTGCCGAGATCTTGCGGGTGCCCGAGGCGCCCCGACTGCTGCTGCTGACGACGCTGCGAAGCCTCGAGCCTGAAGGTGCGTCGGTGGCGGAAATGGTGTCGCCCCTGTCCAAGAACGTGCGCTACATCCACCTCCAGCGAATGTCGGCAGACGAAGGGAACCTCCTCGCGGCCGCACTCCTCAAGCGGCACGGAACGGCGCGCGCGCTGAAGTCCGAGGTGCTGGCAAAGGAAGGAGCGGGCCACCCGCTGTTCATCGACGAGCTGGTTCGCCATGGAACCACCAGCAACTCCGATGGAACGCTTCCCATCAGTCTCAAGCTTGAAGAGGCCCTCTGGTCGCGGGTCTGCCAACTCGAGCCCAATGCTCGGTCGGTCCTCGAGTATGTCTGCCTCGGTGCTGGCCGACTGGTTCAAGCCACTGCGGCCAAGGCAGCCGAGGTGGACTTCGTCGAGTTCGGCAAGCAGGCGGGACTGCTACGAGTCGCCCACCTGGTTCGCACCAGTGGAATGCGCGGCACGGACCTCATCGAGCCGTTCCACGATCGGGTGAGGGCCGCGGTCATCAGCCACCTCGATGAACCTACCCGCCGCGCACAGCACCGGCGCATTGCGCTGGCAATCGAAACATCTGGCCACGGCGACCCCGAAGCACTCGCCACCCACTGGCAGGCGGCGGGCGATACCGCTCGCGCGGCGAGCTTCTCGCTCCAGGCCGCGGAGCGGGCGTCCCAGGCGCTTGCCTTCGACCGTGCAGCGGGACTGTTTCAGCAGGCGATCTCTCTCGGCAGCTACCAAAAGGAGGAGCTCTACGACCTGCGCCGCCGATTGGGGATGGCGCTGGTCAATGCAGGCCGGGGTCCGGAAGCCGCGGCAGCGTTCCTCGAAGGCGCTTCCAGTCGAGGCGCCGCCGATTCGCTCGACTTGAGACGCCGCGCTTCGGAGCAATTGCTGCGCAGCGGCCACATCGATCACGGACTGCTGGTGCTGCGGGGAGTGCTCGCAGACGTGGGCATCGTTGCCTTCGAGACCCGGGGCAAGGCCATTGCCTCGCTTCTCTATCGACGAGTTCGCGTTCGACTGCGAGGTACCGGGTTTCGGGAACGAGAAGAATCAAGAGTTCCGGTCGATACCTTGACCCGCATCGACGCCTGCTGGTCGGCTGCCGCCGGCTTCAGCATGGTCGATGCGGTGCTCCGTGAAGATTTCCAGAGCCGCCAACTGTTGCTCGCGCTCGACGCCGGAGAGCCCTACCGGATCGCACGCGCGCTGGCGATGGAAATGGCCTACGCCGCGGCCAGCGGCAGCGCCGGAGAAGCTCGCAGCAACGCCCTTCTCGAACAAACCCGCAAGCTGGTCGAGCGGCTCGAGAACCCGCACGCCAGGGGAATGTTGAGCATGAGCGCGGGGGCCGCCGCCTTCCTCTGCGGGCGCTGGAAGGACTGCATCGTCCACGAACAGAAAGCGGAGATCGTGCTGAGGCAGGAGTGCACCGGGG
>JAYUUC010000294.1:0-5381 GCA_043755105.1 Myxococcales bacterium | reverse complement strand
GCGGCAATGTCGATGCGGGAGCACCCGCTTGCACCACCAACCTCGTCTACCTTCCCGTCCACGTGCTCAGCGCAACGGGCGCCCCGGCGGGAGGTGCGACCGTCACCGCCAATAACCCTGCACTCGGCCGCTCCACCACCGGACAGACAGACGCCAACGGGTTGAATGGGTCGGTCACCGAGGAACTGGGGCCAGGGCAAGTCACGGTGAAGGCCACCCTCGGCAGCAAGGTGAGCGAGACGAAGACCGTGAGCTGGACCTGCAGCGAGTGCCACTGCGAGGCCGCCCCGGCTTCGTTGAGCTTGACCCTCAGCCCCTGAGTTCGCGGGGGCCGGGGATAGGGTAGAAGCCGCCATGGGTCTCGAGAAGGTGCTGTCACTGTCGATCTTCGAGATGCGGGAGCGGTTCCTGGATAAGGAACGCGCGGTCCCCGACGGGTTGCTCGAAGCGCTCGAGCAGGACCCGCGACAAGGCGCGCAGGGGTTGGCCCGGAAGATCCGCGACCGGCGGCAGAAGAATCGTTCCGAAGGGCAGCGGCTGCGCAACCTGCTCAAGTTCGAGCTCGAGCTCTGGGCTCAGGGCATCGAAAGAATCGCCGGAGTCGATGAGGCGGGGATGGCGCCGCTGGCCGGGCCGGTGGTGGCGGCCGCGGTGATTCTCCCCAAGCACTACAAGCTCAAGGGCCTCGACGATTCGAAGAAGGTGCTCGACGAATCGACCCGCGAAGCGCTCGCGGTGCAGATCAAGGCCGATGCGCTCTGCTGGGCAGCGGGCTGGGCCGAGGTGGAAGAGATCGACCGGCTCAACATCTACCACGCAGGGTTGCTGGCGATGCGACGGGCGGTCGAGGGCCTGTCGCTGGTGCCGCACTTCTGCCTGGTCGATGCGCGGAAGATTCCGGAGTGCCCTTCGCCGCAGCGGGGCATCATTCACGGCGACGCTCTTTCGGCGAGCATCGCTGCTGCGTCGATCATCGCCAAGACCACGCGCGATGCCCACATGGCGAAGCTCGACCAGCTTCATCCCGGCTACGGCTTCCGCTCGCACAAGGGCTATCCGACACCGGAGCACTTCGAGAGCCTGAAGCGGCTGGGGGCGCTCCCCATTCATCGGCGCAGCTTCGCCCCGGTGCGACAGGCGCTCGGGCTCGACCCGGTTCAGCAGGACCTGGCGTTCGTCACCGCTTCCCCGTCCTCGGTCGCCGACGGCGAGTCCTCGCTGGCCTCGGGTCCGACCTTCGTCTCCCCTGCTCCGGAACCGAGCGGTGGGGGCGAAGCGTCGACGTGAGCGCGGACCACGACATCGACAGCTGGCTGGCGGCGAAGGGCTTTGGGTTGACCCAGGCGCGGCAACAGGCCCGGGCGCTGCTCGAGGCCGAGAAGCTCACCCACCCGGGGAAAACCAGGATCAGCACCCAGAAGGTTCCCCGCATCTCCGCGCTGTTCGCCTCCCACTTCTACCTCTGCTGCGCTGACCCCGGCTGCGAACGGCAGGCGCGCGAGAGCGGCCGGGCTGTGGTCCGCTGCGAGCCCAAGAGCTGCTGCGAGCATTGTGGAGGGTCGGACAACCGCCGCGCCGAAGCCCGCTGGTTGGAAGCTTGCCGCAGGCATCAAGTGACCAAGCTGGTGGTGGTCGGTGGCTCGCCTTCGGTACGAGAAGAGCTTCAGGCCACCCTGGGCAAGTCGATCGCGCTGCGGACCATCGACGGCACCGAGCGGCGGCCCTCGGATCGCGCCCAGCGAGACCTCGACTGGGCCGACCTGGTGCTGGTGTGGGGAGCCTCGGAGCTGCACCACAAGGTCAGCACCCAGTACACCCAGGCCTCCCCGGCGTTGCGGAAGAAGGTGGTGCTGGTGGCCAAGCGCGGAGTGGCGGCGCTGCTGGCCGCTGCGGTCGAACACCTGGAACGTCGGGGCTGACCGCTACACGATCGGGCCCTTGCAGAGGCTGGCCAGACCGAACGTGTTCGAGGCGATGCCCGACGCATTTTGCGCTGAGATCAGCAGGTCGTTGTTGCTGCGCCCAGCGGCGTCGACGATTCGACCGGTCTGGAACTTCCCCGCGCCTTGACCGGCCAGGATGAAGGGAATGTTGGTGAGGTAGTGGCCGCTCGAGCTGTTGCTCCAGCACTCCATTCCCAGAATCACCGAGCTGTTGAACAGCCCGGTTTGACCCTGGCCATCATCGATCGCCTTCAGCGAGGTGAGCAGGCCCGCGAACTTCTCCGAGTAATAGGTGCCCATGATGTCGAGGCCGGCGGCGTCGTTGGAATGCTCGAGGGTGTGGTGGGCCTGGGAGACGCCTCGGCTGGGCAGAGATTGCCCGCTCGAGGCACCCGAGAGGGTGAATGCCACCACCCGGGTAAGGTCCCATTCGAAGGCGAGCTTGATCATCGCAATCATCTGGTCGTGGACCGCAGAGATCTGATCGAGATTGCTCTTGTTGGCGCCGTTGCCGGTGGGACGGGTAACGGTGGGGCACGCTGGGGCCCCGCCCCCGCTGCTTCCAGAATCAATCGCGGCGATCTTGGCGGCGTTGACCGATTCCGCTTCCCGCCAGCCGTCGAGAAGACCCTCGAGCTTCTGGGTGTGCTCCGGGTCCATGTTCAGCGCCCGCTTCGCGTCGGCGATGTCGGCGATCTTGAAGTCGAGCAGGCTCTTCTTTCTCACCAGCGCCGCACGGAGCTTGGCGGTGTCGGCGGAGGGCTGGGTGGACATGCTGGAGCAGATCAAGTTGAGCCGCTGCATCAACTGGTCGTAGACCTGACCGGCGTCTTGAATGGGCTCGATCGCATTGCCGTAGATGGCATCGCCCGGCTGCCGATTCCGGTAGGAGATGTAGCGCTGACCGAGGCCGACGTTGTCCGCGTCGGAATGTGCTCCCGCGCCGACGTGGAGGCTGGAAATCGGCACCCCGCTCAACCGGGGGTTCGCGGCATAGGCGTTGGCGATCGCGATGTCGATCGACTCGTTGTCGGTGTAGGCGAAGTACGAATCGTTCCGGGTGTAGTGGTAGCTGTTGCCGGTGCCACAGCCGATCAGCCCCGCGCCATGCTCTTCCTGGTAGCCGTCGCTCTTTGGCTGGCCTCCATGAATCTTCATGTTCTTGAAGAGAATCAGGTCCTGGGAGTGCGGCTGAAGGGGAGCAAAGGGAGTGCCCGCCATCGCCGAGATCGTCGCCAGGTTCACCGAGGCCGGGTAGTACGAGCCGCCCTTGAAAAACATCACGAAGCGGGGAGCGCCGACGAACGAACCGCCGGCGATGTAGCCCATCGAGCGGGCGATTGGCGTCAGCGCGAACCCCAGTAGACCGAAAGCCTTGATCAGGTCGCGTCGGTTGAGGGTGCCGGGTTTGATTTTCATGGGGCCTTCGGGGCACGGGAAGAGAAGCGGGGGGCGGTGGCCAGGTCCCGCAGCAAGCCGACCAGGTCCTGCGTGTCCTGATTGGCGAAGTGGAAGAACATCTTTCGCAGCAGCGGGTCATCGGACGGCAGCTCATCCCTGCCCTGGTAGAAGCGGAACAGCTGGCGGACGAAGCACTGCTTGAAGCGAGCCGAGCCGGTGAAGCCCTTCAGCGCCGCCACCGGCGTGTCCGTCACCAGTGGGCCTTCGTCGAAGAAGGGAACCGTGACCCGGGCGTTGATCGCCTGCCTGTTGTCGAGCGTCCGCCAGCGGCCGATGGCGTCGTAGTTCTCGAGCGCGAAGCCAAAAGGGTTGATGTAGGTGTGGCAACCGGCGCAGGACCCGACGCTGGTCACCGATTCGATTCGAGACCGTTCGGTCACCGTCGCGCTCGGCGGAGGCACCGCGTTGGTGGCCCCGGGCGGCGGGTTGCCGAGCGGCAGACACATCACCTTGCGGGTGAAGAACACCCCGCGCTTCACCAGCCGGGTGGTGGTCGGGCCGGAGTGCGATGCGAGGACCGCAGGCTGAGTGAACAGGCCGTAGCGCTGGGTGGGATCGAGGTCGACCCGGGCTCCGGGGGTGCCGGCCGCAACCCCATAAATCGGTGCCAGCGGGGCGGTGAGGTACGAGTGGGTCGAGGCGGTCAGGTCCTTGAGCGTCGGGGCCAGGCCGGCGAGCTGATGTTCGAGGAAACTGCGGGTCTCCTCCACCGCCGCTTGCGCCACCGCGGGGGTGAACTCGGGGAAAGCGGTGGGGTCGATGGTGAACTCGTCGGCTTCCTTCACTTCGAGCCAGGCCTTGAAGAAACGCGCCAGCTTCTCCCTCCCTTGTGGGCTGGCGAGCACCGCATCGACGACCTTGGCTACTGCCTCCGGTGAATCAACAGAGGAGGTGGGCGCCACTGCCAGCGCTTCGGGGGGCGCGTCGGCGAGCGCGTAGGCAAGGTTCTCGAGGCGCTTCGCCGAGTGGAACAAGCGGGTGAGGGCATCAGCGCCCACCTCGGTACGGAAAGCGAAGGAGGGCGAGCTGAGGGCCAGGTCGACGAGATCCGCGGTGGCATCGGGCACTCCGACCGAGGCCGCACTGGCGACCATGAAATCGGCGTAGCGGGTCAAGGTTTCCGCGGTGGCCCCTCCCCGGAAGGCCCTGGTCACGAATTGCCCGGCCTGGGTGCGAAGACAGCTCTCACTGTTGCCCGCTGCGGTGCAGTCGATCACCGCTGTCGGGTGCGTCCGGACGGTGGCGACCACGCCTGCGATCCAGTTCGTGTACGGCGTGAAGTTCGCCGGGTTGAAGCTGAGGTTGGCGGCGTACTCGTAGTTGGTCTGCAGCGGATCCCTCGGCAACAAGGTCACCGCACGAGCACCGCTCAGCCCGGGCACCAGCGCGGCGGCAGTGGCGTCCATCTGGGTGCGGGTGAGCCGGTACATCCGCTCCGGAGGGGCCGCCGTCTCTTCGCCGGGGAAGTATTTCAGCGCGAGGGTGAAGAGGTCCGGGTTCTGCGCGGTCATCTTCTCGTCGGTGTCCGGGACGACCGGGCTCGCTTCGGGCAGCTCTCCCACCTTGGCGGTGCAGGTACTGAAAGCCAGGACCAGGAATGTCAGCGCCAGGAATTTGGATGTCATGCCGCCCTCACACCCGGAACGATTGCAAGGGGTGTTCCCTGCTTACCCTCGAGCGTGATCGAAAAGGGGAAGCAACAACCCTGGGCGGTTGAGACGAGCGTCGCCTCGAAACCACGGGTCCGCAAAGGTGAGCGTCACGTCCGCGCATGGAGCGCTGTTGTCTGCTTTGTATGATTAGCAGTCAGCGAATGGTTGTCTTTGAAGGGGAGGCATCTTCGCCCCCGCCCCCGACTGCAATCGCGACAGTTCGCTACTCTTCGTTGTTTCTCAGCGCGGCGAGCACGCTCAGGTCTTCGAGGGTGGTGGTGTCCCCGGTGGTGACCTTGCCGGCGGCGATGTCCCGCAGCAGCCG
>JAYUUC010000293.1:0-5412 GCA_043755105.1 Myxococcales bacterium | reverse complement strand
CTCGAGGTCCTTCTCCGAAAAGGCGTTGGTCCGCTCGCGGGTGTCGCAGAACAGCACGCCCTTGAGCTGCCCCTTGGCCAGCAGCGGCACCGCCATCGCCGAGCGAATTCCCTGGGCGACGATGCTCTCCGAGCTGTGGAAACGGGGGTCGATGATCGCGTCGGCGGTGAGCACCGCGAGGTGGGTCTCGGCCACCCGTTTCAGCACCGTGTCCGAGACCACCACCTCGTCCGGGTTGCCCTCGTTGTTTCGTCGGCGCGGGGGCAGCGGCTTCAGCTCGCCCCCTTCCTCGACCAGAAAGATCACCACGTTGTCCGCCGCGAGCAGCCGGAAGACCACTTCGAAGATCTTGTCCTCGAGGCTGAGCGATTCACGCTCCGCCCCCACCGCACGGTGGAACTCGTGGGCAATGCGCAGCTTTTCGTAGTCCTGCCGCAGCGCATGCAAATCTGAAAGCTCGGCGGCGGGGCGGAACTCGGCGGCTTCGCCCGGGGTGATCTGCGCCAGGAACGCGGGCATCGACTGGGCGCTGGCCAGAATCGTCACCCCGGGGGCGTTTCCAGCCCCGAACTCGCCGCTCTGGAAGACCATGCGAGAGTTTCCGAGGGCGATTTCGTCGCCCTCTCGCAGCTTCAGTTCCTTGATCCGACGGCCATTGACGAAGGTGCCATTCGACGAGCCGAGGTCGCGGAGCAGGAAGGCGCCCCCGACCCGCTCGATGCTGGCGTGCTCTTTCGAGACCTCTCGGTCCACCAGCCGGAGGGTATTGGCCGGGTGGCGCCCGAGGGTGGTCTTCGCTCCGAGAGAGAACTCCGCCAGCTTGCCATCGGCCAGCCTCCCCGAGAGCCGGGGACCGCGCAGCGC
The DNA here is from genome assembly GCA_043755105.1 of Myxococcales bacterium. Classification (GTDB taxonomy): domain Bacteria; phylum Myxococcota; class Myxococcia; order Myxococcales; family Myxococcaceae; genus JAYUUC01. The sequence goes on along the minus strand of JAYUUC010000293.1, from coordinate 4,548 downwards.
AGAACCTTCGACCGGGCTGAGCTGCTCGCCGCAGTGGGAACAGCTCCGCGGAGGCGGCACCGGCAGGGGTTTGTGACAGCGGGGGCAGGCGCTTGGCATGGGGCGGCGCGAAGCCTAACAAAGTGAAGCGGCGCTGTGAAAATCCCCCACCTTTGGAGGCCCGAAAACAGCTTCGGGAGGGAAGCGTGGTAAGGGCTACGCCGTGCGCATAAAGCAGAGACCCGAAGACTTTTCCGTCAAGGAATCCTACCGGTTTGACCCCGACCCCAAGGGCCGGTTCCGCGTCTACCTGATGGACAAGCAGAAGCTCTCCACCTTCGACGCGGTGGATCGAATCCGCGAGCGCTTCGGCCTCAGGCCTGGGGCGATTTCCTACTGCGGGCTGAAGGACAAGCAGGGGCGCACCGAGCAGCTGATCGCCGTCGACGGCGCCGACGTCGACATTCAGGAGCCGGACCTTCGGCTCAAGTTCCTGGACCGGACCGCCAAGGCGCTCTCCGCCGCCAACATCACTTCCAACCGCTTCTCGGTGACGGTACGCGCGGTGGACCGCGAAGAGCTGGGGCCGCTCAATCTCGCCGCCGCCGAGGTCAACCGCCTCGGGGTGGTCAACTACTTCGACAGCCAGCGGTTCGGCTCGCTCAAGCATGGCCAGGGCTACATCGCCAAGGACCTGATCCGCGGCGACTTCGAGGCCGCGCTTCACAACTACATGGCGAAGCCTTCACCCCTGGACCGCTCGGAAGACGCCAAGGTGAAGCAGTTCTGGAAAGAGAACTGGGGCAACTTCAAGGTGCGGGTTCCCTTCAACGCAGGGAAAAAGTACCAGCGGATCCAGATCGCCCTTCGCAAGGACCCGAAGGACTTCCGCACCGCGTTCCTTCAGATCGATTCCTCGTACCGCGCGCTGCTCCTGTTCACCTACCAGAGCTACCTCTGGAACGAAGGGGTGCGACGGATGCTGCAGCTGATGATGCCCCGCGAGCATCTTTTTCCGATGTCCTACCAGGCGGGCACCGTGCTCCACCATCGGGACGCCGCCCCGGAAGTGCTCCGCTCCCTGCGCGAGCTGACCTTTCCCTTGCTCGCCCCCGATTCCACCTTCAACAACCCGGTGGTGAAGCAGGCGGTCGAATGGGTGCTGGGCAAGGAAAAGTTGAAGCTGTCGGACCTCAGCATCGAGGGCGCTGAGCGGCTGCTGTACTTCAAGCATGAAGAGCGGCCGGTGCTGGTCTACCCGGCCAAGCTGGTCCTCGGGCGACCCCAGGTCGACGAGCTCAACCGGCCGTTGCTCAAGCTCAACGTCGCCTTCACCCTGCCCCCGGGCTCGTACGCCACCCTGGTGGTGAAGCGCCTCTTTCACTTCGCCTACAAGGATGACACCGAGGACACCATCCGGGCTTCCCAGACGTGGGCCGCCGCCCGCGTCGAGGCCGCCCGCGCCATCGCCGCCGACCCCACCCTCAAGCCCTCGACCTCCCGCTTGCCGGGCCCGCCTCAGTCGGCCGCCGCCTGGCAGGGAACCCGCCCGCGTCCGGTACCCGAAGCAGCTGATTCACCGAAGGCGACTCCCGCTCGCCTCGCTCCTGCTGCCTCGCTCAGCCCCCCGCTCGCTTCCTCGGCAGCATCCCCCCCCGCCGAAGCGGCGAAGCCTTCCACACCGCCCCGGGGCTTCCGCGCCCACCAAAAGGCCCGGAAGGACGCGAAGATCGAGGCCCGCAGGGTTCAGCCTGCTCCCACGATCGGTTTGAAGCCCAAACCCGCGAAGAAGCTTACGAAGAGGTGAGTGGAGGCCCTACCTGGTTCCGCTCGAGGCGGATCCGGCGGTCGGTCCTGAGCGCTGGACGGGGGGAGGGATCGCGCCGGGCGCAATCGACGCGGCCGGCCGCCGTAACCTCCGTGTGCTCCAGACCGTTCAGACCTTCGAAACCTTCTCTCTTGTCCAGCGCGTCCTGGCGATGACCGGGCCCGACGAGCTGTCGCTTCCCTGGAAGAACGAGGTCGCCGCTGCCCGGCGCGGAGACCAGAACGCCTTCGCCGCCCTGGTGCGCGGCGTCCAGCGCCCGGTCTACGGGCTTTGCCTTCGGCTGGTTCGCAACGAGGCCGAGGCTTCCGAGCTGGCCCAGGAAGCCTTTCTTCGCGCCTACCAGCACCTCGACCGCTTCGACGAGTCGAGACCGTTCGACCTCTGGGTGATGGCGATCGCGCGCAACCTCTGCCTCGACCTGCTCCGCCGTCGCTCGAAGGTGCACACTGAAGACTTGAGCGACCACACCGAAGTGCTCCCCTCGGGAGAGAAGTCTCAGCTCGAGGGAGCGATCGAGAAGGAAGAGCGGCTCTCGCTGGAGTCGGCGATGGCCACCTTGCCGGTGCAAGATCGCGAGGTGCTCGCGCTCTATTACGTGCAGAAGCGAACCACCCGGGAGATCGCCTCGGTGATCGGCGTGGCCCCGGGAACGATCATGGCCAGGCTGTTCCGGGCCCGCGAGAAGCTGCGCCAACAGATGAAGCCCCAGGAGCTGGAATGAGCTGCCCTTCCCCCGAGCTGCTGTTTGAGGAGCTGTTCGAAGGCGCCGGTCCGGCGCTCGAGCACGCGGCCACGTGTGCCGACTGTTCCGGCCTGCTCGAGGAGCACCGCCAGCTGGAGAAGGACCTCTCCCGCATCGTCGACCCGCTGCCCCCCCCTGACTTCCTCAACCAGGTGATGGCTCGGGTCGCTGCGGCGCCGCATCCCCACCGCACCGAGCTGCGCAGTGGCGCCGCAGTGCTCGGCGTCAGCCTCAGTCTCTTCTTCGCCTCGGTGCTCGGGGGCAAGCTCAGCCCGGGAGCGATGGCCGTCTCGGTCGCGGCGACGATGGGGCAGCTGCAAGGGTTTCTCGGTGCCCTTCACCGGGGGTTGTCGGTGGTGTGGCAGACCGCGGCGCTGCCCTTGATGGTCGCCCTGGTGACGGTGTTCTTGTTCTCTCTGTTCGGGCTGCGGCGGTTGGCGGTGAGCCCGGTTGTTTCGCAAGCGAAGGTGTCCAGATGAATCGACTCACGCTGCTTCTCGTTGCCACCCTCACTGCCACTTCGTCAGGTGCGCAGACGCCGCCTGCGCCCGTCGCGCCTGTCCAGGAGCCCGCTGCACCTCCCGCCCCTTCTGGCCCCGGCCCTCGGATGATCTCGGTTCAATTTCGCGGCACCCTCAAGGACGGCCTGCGAGAGATCGCCAAGCAGGGAGGCCTCAATCTGGTGGTGACCGGCGATCTCGACCGCCCCTCCGAGGTCTACCTGAACGGGGTCTCGGCGGAAGAGGCGATCACCACCGTCGCCCGCGCCTATCAGCTCAAGCTCGCCCATCAGGGCAGCATCTTCACGCTGCGGCCGATGACCCACGACGAGCAGGAAGCGTCCGAAGAAGCGGCCAGTCCGACCGTTCCTGTTCCCCCGTTGCCTCCACTCGGAACCGGAGCAAGCGACCTCAAGGGTCCGACGCAAGCCGACTCAAAAGAGAGCGACGACGACGAGGACGAGGCCAATCAGAACGAGGACGATAAGGCCGATGCCTCCGCGGTGAAGGCGCGGGTGCTCCGGCACCTGGGAAAACACTCGGGCGATGATCGAACCGCCGCCGGCCCCGTGGTGGTGGAAAAGGGCCAGGTGGTCAGCAATGCCGTCTCGTATGGCGGGCGGGTCACCCTGCGGGAAGGTGCCGTGGTGGAAGGAGACACCGTGGGCTTTGGCGGCGCAGTCGAGCTCGAGCGCGGAGCCGTCGTCGAAGGCGATGTGGTCGCGTTCGGAGGCGACGTCATCCTCGGCCAGGGCGCAGTGGTTCATGGCGATGCCATCTCGATCGGCGGCGTCGTTCGCAAGGGTCAAGGTGCGATGGTCGAAGGCGACGAAGTGTCGATCGGTGGAGGCGTGAAGCGGGGCCTGGGTGCGCTCAGTGTGGTCAAGGGCACGCACCACTCCCGTCACTCCCCGGACTCCGACTCCAAGGACACCGCCGCTCCCGAGCGCGAGTCCCCTTCGGCTTTCGCGGGGCTCGCGGGCTTCTTTCTTTCCTACGCGCTGGAGTTCGGCATCGGGTTCCTGTTCCTGATGTTCGCCCCGGCGCGGATGAAGCAGCTCGAAGGCGAGCTGCGTCGCCAACTGCTCAAGTGCGTCACCACCGGACTGGTGGGTGCGGTGGCGCTCCTTCCGCTCACCGCAGCGTTGGTGGTGCTGGTGATCGGCATCCCCTTCGCGGTCGCCCTGTGGATCATGGTCGGTCTGGGAATAGCGATGGGGGCGACGGCGGTCGCTTCGGAGATTGGCCTGCGGCTTCCGGTGCTTCGGGCGCGCAAGAGCCAGGCGGTGGTGCTGGCTCTGGGGTTGCTAGTGATGTTGCTCGTGGCCAGGATTCCGGTCATCGGCGTGCTGATGGGCATCGCGGTGGTGCTGCTGTCGCTCGGGGCGATCATCCGTACTCGATTCGGACAGCCCACCCGGGGCTTCCCCGAGGCGGACCACGGACTCGCCCCCCTCTAGGAAACCGACGCCTACTTCTGGGGGCCGCTGCTCCCCGTT
>JAYUUC010000292.1:0-5425 GCA_043755105.1 Myxococcales bacterium | reverse complement strand
GGGGTAACCCTTCCGCCTCCGCCGGCGAGCACGAACAGCTTCTTCGCTGCATCGACATCGAAGTGGCCCGGCTGGGATGCGAGTGTTTGATAGGCCTGCTGCAGCGCTGGCCCGTCGAAGTCGATGGCATTCGGGCCAAACCAGGTGTCCCGAAAGGCGCTCAGCTGCTGCGGGTCGACCTTCAACTTCAGGAAGGTGTCGGTGATCTGCTTGCCGAGGATGTCGTCGAGTGCTCCATTGAGCGAAGCGTTGACCGCGAAGGAGAGCAGCAACGCCACTTCCGCGGACGTCGCCGAGCCCTTCGCCGTCAGCTTCTTTCCCAGCTCCAGCGCTCGGAGGCGGCTCTCTCCGGGCGGCAAAGGAGTCGCGGGAGTGGCCGGAGAAGGACCAACGGGTGCGGGCATGTCTCGCTCTCGAATCGGGGCACGGTCCACCCCTTGCCGATTATCGGCTCCACTGCCTGCAAGGTTGCTCGGGTTTCAAGAAACTGAGCGAACCTGATTTCAGGGAGTTGGCCGATGCAGCGATGGGAGTGCAGGTCGCCGAATGTGGGACAGGTTTGAAGCTGGGCGGGATGCGATTCTTGGGTCAATCTGTGCCCATGGATACGGTTTCCCCGTACTTCTTGCGCCGCCTGACGGACATCGACGAACGCCAGCTCATCGGTCTGGGCGAGGTGCTGGTGGATTGCGTCGAGGGCGGAGCCTCGGTGGGCTTCATGGCTCCGTTCGGCCGCGACCAGGCAGAGCCCTTCTGGCGCAAAGTGGGAACCGAGGTCCGTGCGGAGAGAAGGGCCTTGCTGATCGCAGAGGACGGAGCGGGGCTCTGCGGCACCGTCCAGCTCATTCTCGGCCAGCCCGAGAACCAGCCTCACCGGGCTGACCTGGCGAAGTTGCTGGTTCATCGTCGGGCTCGAAAGCGGGGCGTGGCGACCGCGCTGATCCGGGCGGCGGAAGCGCTGGCGCGAGATCGCGGCAAGACGTTGCTCGTGCTCGACACCGTGACCGGGGACAGCGCCGAGCGGCTGTACCTGCGGCTCGGCTGGGTTCGCGTCGGGGTCATCCCCGGTTATGCCTTGATGCCCCACGGGGAGCCCTGTGCCACGACGGTGTTTTATCGCGAGCTCGGGCCGGCGCGTCGGTAGCGAACCCTCCGAAGGGTGTGGAGCAGCATCTGGAAGTTCACGTCTCCCCCCGAGCGGGTTCGCATGCTTGTCGGGCTGCGGACTTGAAACTGCAGCCTTCACCGGCACCTACCTGGGACACAGCAAGCTGCTGAAGCTGAACGGCAACGGAAACGCGCATGGAACGGGCTGCACCCCGGACGGTTCCGCTGTTGACCGTACTTTCTCGTTCCGTCCGCCACGTGTCGTGTTCCAGGGTGTGAGCTTCGTCCATAACCCCTGCGCGCTGGAGATCCCCTCCGCCTTCGCCCAGGACGCTTGCCTGATGTCATTTCCTCCTATTCGCGTGTGCGTTCCGTGGATCGTTATCGTCTTTGCCCTGGTCGTCGCTGGTTGCGGAGAGGGAGACCCGGGCAACGCTGTTCCTGGAAATGGGTTCAAGGCCGCTCAGGCGTCCGGCTGTGGAACGCTCCCCAAGACCCAGGGCCTGAGTCAGCCCTGCTGCCCGGACTACAAGCTCGATGCCTGCGGCGCGACGCTCTTCTGTGCCGCGTTCGACGGCCGGAAGACGTTCAGTTGCTACCCGGAAAACTCTCGGGGACTGCAGCAAGCCTGCTTCGAGAACAGGCACTGCGCGAGCAACATCTGCAGCACCACGACGAAGACCTGCCTGGCGGGGCTGCACCAATATTGCAACGCCGCGGAAGACTGCGCGCCGGATGACAAGAAGATCGTCTACTGCAGCTACAACACCTGCGGTTCCTATAGCAGGTGAGGTAACCGCGGGCGGGGTTGATCCTCCCCGCCCACGAGCCTTCGCGTCGCTAGATCTTGACGCTGTCGACCGTCTTCTTCACCGACTGGAAGGACTTCTCCATCTCCGCCTTCTCTTCGGCATTGAGCTCGAGCTCGAAGATCTTCTCCACGCCGCCGGCGCCGATCTGCACCGGCACGCCCATGAAGTAGTTCTTGATCCCGTACTCTCCCTCGAGCAGCGCCGCGCCGGGAAGCACCCGCTTGCGGTCCTGCAGGTAGCTCTCGGCCATCGCGATCGCGCTCGCGGCAGGAGCGAAGTACGCAGACCCCGTTTTGTAGAGCCCCACCAGCTCTGCGCCACCCTCCCGGGTTCGCTTCACCAGTGCGTCGATCTTCTCCTTCGGCAGCAGTTTAGTGATCGGCACTCCCCCCACGGTGACGTAGCGGATGATCGGCACCATGTCGTCGCCATGGCCGCCGAGCACCAGAGCATCGACGTCGCGGATCGAGCAGCCCACGGCATCGGCGATGAAGAACTTGAACCGCGAGCTGTCGAGCACACCGGCCATGCCGACCACCTGGCTCTTCTTGAAGCCGGTGATCTTGTGCAGCGCGAACACCATCGCGTCGAGCGGGTTGGCGATGTTGATCACGAATGCCTGGGGGCAGTGCTCCTTGATGTTGGCCGCCACGTCCCTCATGATCTTGAGGTTGACGTCGAGCAGATCCTCGCGGCTCATTCCCGGCTTGCGAGGAACTCCGGCGGTGATGATCAACACATCGCTCCCGGCGACCTCCTTCCAGTCGGTGGTCCCGGTGACCCGACAGTCATAACCGTCGACCGCGGCGAGCTGATTGATGTCCAGCGCCTTCCCCTTCACCAGTCCCTCCGCGGGAGCGATGTCGTAGAGGAACACGTCGCCGAGCTGCTTCTGCACCGCGAGCAGCGCGAGGTTGCCGCCAATCTGTCCGCCGCCGATGAGACCAATCTTCTTCTTCATGTTCAAAGACTCCTGTCGAAAGGTTGAGGGCCTGTGGCCCGCTCACATGTTGCGAATGATCGCCTGGCCGAACTCGCTGCACTTCACCTCGGTGACGCCGCTCTGCCCTTCCTGCTTCATCAGGCGCGCGAAGTCATAGGTGACCGTCTTCTGCGAGATCGCCTTGTCGATGCCCTGGATGATCAAGTCCGCAGCCTCGTGCCACCCAAGGTGCCGCAGCATCATGTCGCCGGAGAGAATCACCGAGCCGGGGTTGACCTTGTCGAGGTCCGCATACTTCGGCGCGGTGCCATGGGTCGCCTCGAATATGGCGTGGCCAGACATGTAATTAATGTTGCCGCCCGGCGCGATGCCGATGCCTCCGACCTGAGCCGCGAGCGCGTCCGAGAGGTAGTCGCCGTTGAGGTTCAAGGTGGCGATCACGTCGAACTCTTCGGGACGGGTGAGCACCTGCTGCAAGGTGATGTCCGCGATCGAGTCCTTGATCACGATCTTCCCAGCGCCGACCGCCTTCTTCTGCTCGGCATTGGCGGCCTCTTCGCCGCTCTTCGCCTTGGTCGCTTCCCACTGATCCCAGGTGTAGACCTGTTCGGCGAATTCCCGAGCGGCGAGCTCGTAGCCCCACTTGCGGAAGGCGCCCTCGGTGTACTTCATGATGTTGCCCTTGTGGACCAGGTTCACGCTCTTGCGCTTGTGGTCGATCGCGAACTGGATCGCCGCGCGGATCAGTCGCTCGCTCCCCTCTTTCGACACCGGCTTCACCCCGATGCCGCAGTTCTCGGGGAAGCGGATGTTCTTGTACTCCTGGGGGAAGCTCTGCTGGAGGAAGGCGAGAAACTGCTTCGCCTTCTCGGTGCCGGCCTCGAACTCGATCCCCGCGTAGATGTCCTCGGTGTTCTCCCGGAAGATGGTCATGTCCACCTTCTCGGGGTTCTTCACCGGCGAAGGCACTCCGCGGAAGTAGCGCACCGGGCGGAGACAGACGTAAAGGTCGAGCAGCTGCCGCAACGCCACGTTGAGCGAGCGAATGCCGCCGCCGATCGGCGTGGTCAGCGGGCCCTTGATCCCCACCAGGTAGGTCCGGAAGGCCTCGATCGTCTCGTCGGGGAGCCAGTTGTTGACGGCCTTGAACGCCTTCTCGCCGGCGAGCACCTCGTACCAGGCGATCTTCCGCTTGCCGGCGTAGGCCTTCTCGACCGCGGCGTCGAACACCGCCTGCGAGGACTTCCAGATGTCGCGTCCGGTGCCGTCGCCCTCGATGAAAGGGATGATCGGGTTGTTGGGGACGTTGAGCTTCTTGCCATGCTGGGTGATCTTCTCGCCGGACCTGGGCGCCATGATTGCTCCGATAGGAGCCCCGCGGCGTGCCCTGCTTGAAGACCCTTCAGGGTGAGCGTCGAGAGGCAGTGGAAGGGGCGGCGGATACTAGGGAAGCCGCACCGGAGCAACAAGGGCTTTAGACGCCCGGCGGAGGCCGGGGAGGAACCGAAGGCGGAAAGACCTTCAGGTCGTTGATCAGCCTCCAGCTCGCGATTCGAGTCAGCGCGTTGTAGCGGGCGTCCTGGTTGTCCAGCGGGGCCGGCCCCTTCCAGGGAGCGGTGAACCCCAGGCCCTCTGCCTGCAGTCGGCCTTTTCCGAAGCCCGCCCCGGCATTGAAGTACGTGTAGGTGTACATCAGCACCTGTCGCTCGGTCAGCGTGACCTTCGGCCCCAGCACCTGACGGGCGTCCTTCAGAAACTGCGCTCGGCAATCGGCGAGCATCGCCTTGAGGGCGATCAATCCACGACGCAGGTCGGGAAAGTTGGCGGAGTTAACGTCCTCGGTTTTCTCGTTGCTCTCGCTGGACGGCAGGTAGTCACGCCCCAGGGTGAAATCTTTGGGCAGAAAGCCGCTCTTCTTCAGGTCCACCGCTCTGGAGGAGAAGGTATCCACCCCCAGCTGGCTGAATCCGTAGAGCATCTGGGTGACGTCGGTCTTTCCCAGATCGTTGTGTTCATCGAGGTAGTCCTTCAGACCTTCACCGATCGCCACGCTGTAGAGAAACGACGAAGGAATTCCGAATTCGGGATTCGAGGCCAGAAGTACCAAGCGGGCGACCTCCACCTCTGTGGTGTCGTCGACCCAGCCGATCCACCGCTTCGGTCTTACCCCCTCTTCTTTTTCGATCCGATCGCTGAGAGGTGCGACCTGTTCCTTGGTCAACCGGGCGGCACGCCACACCACCGCTTCGGCGCGGTCGGTCGGAGTCTTGGCCTGAGCGAGAATCCGGCCCTGGGCGCCGGTCTGCTCGAGCATCCTCAACAGGTCCATCGACTGTGCGCTTTGAAGTTGCGCCTTTTCGGCCGCCAGCATCCCGTGCACCATCGACAGCGCGACCGCCTGCGACACCCGGGGGTCCGTGGTCTTTCCCGAGGTGTAGAGGTCGAACTCCACCTTCACTCCTACCGGACCGGTCAGCACGACGTGGGGAGTGCGGTTGAACGATGCCAAGTTCAGCTGGGCGAGCGTGATCGCCTTCGCTCCCGTCGGCGGAGGAGTCACCGC
>JAYUUC010000291.1:0-5437 GCA_043755105.1 Myxococcales bacterium | reverse complement strand
GCGGCCCGGTCGTCTTCGCACTGGCTGAACCACCGTGCGAGCGTGCGGAAGTCCGCCGCGCGATCGATGGGGCGGACGCGCCGTTCGTTGAGGCGTCCCAGCGAGCGGGTCAGTGAGATGACTGCCCCTCGTGCGACCTGGGCCAAGCGGTCGACGGTCGCTGGCACACCTGCAGCGGAGTCTCCCTGGAACCAGGTCCGGATGCCCCACCATCGCGAGTGCTGGTCCTGACTCCAGAGCTCAGCGGGGCTGCCATCGCCCAAGCTGGGAGGCAGGTCGGGGGACCGCGCCGCCAGAGCGATCAAACGTTCCGCGCCAACCGATTGCACGTCATCAATGGCGGTTCGGATGTCGTCCGCGAGCCGACGCAGCTGTTCCACGAACCGCGAGATGTAGGCCAGTAGTGCCTGTTTGAAGTGGACGAAGCGCTCTTCCTCGGCGCGCTGGGTGGCGGACCCGTCCAGCTCGCCGATGAACCGGTTGGCCTCCTCGGTGAGCGTGTCGAAGGCGGACTGGAGATCGTGAAACAGGCGAAACAGCGGGTCGGGGTCGGAAGCTCCGGTCCTCCCTCTTTCGGCCAGTGAGAGCAGCGAGTCGCGGATCTTGAGAAGCATGGTGGACTGCAGGGAGCCCGACCGACCCACGGTTGCTTCCACTTCAGTCACTGCCCGGTGCGCCGCCTCCCCGACACCGGTGAGGTGGTAGAGAAATCGCTTCTTGTAGAAGTCCTCCAGGCGGGTGACGGCGCCGGGGTCATGCGCGGCGGCCAGGTTTCCCCAGGCCACGAGCTGGTCCAGATGTCGATCGAGCGCGTCCTCGGACGGAAGCTCGTAGAAGAGGGAAGAGGCCTGCAGTTGCTCGCGAACGTCGTGCGCTCGAAGCTCGATCACGTAGCGCTGACGGGCCTCGAAGAAGACCTGTAGGATCGCCCGGTAGGTGGGGGCGTTGTCCGCGGTGACATAGCGGAAGGCCGCGACCTGGTTCAGCGCACGACGCGCGTGGGGAAGGGGAGACTCGGTGTCCACGCCCTTCACATACGGCGGCGGTCTGACGCTTGTCGAGTAGGGAGGGCGCCGCTGCCTGGCCGAGCCGTCATGGGCCGCTGCCTGGTTCCCCACTCGACCTCAATCTCTCTCGACGGCTACCGCTTGCTTTAGCATCGCCGCCATCCCTTCGAACATCGCTGCCAGGGCCGCTGCCGCTTCGGGCTCCGCTTCCAAAACTACCCGTCCATCCGCTAGTCTCGTCATTTTCACGCCGGCGATGACAGGTATTCCGGAACTGCTTTTCACCGAACCCCTGGCGATAGGCGACGGTTCCGGCACCTCTGGCGTCGTGTCCACGACATCCAATCCCGTAGCGTGCGTCCCGCTCTCCTCCAGAACGTCGGGGGACTCGGGCAGCGCAGCCGGTTCCACCAGCCGCTGAACGGTGGCCAGGAATGAGCCTCCTTTCTCGAACGAGACCCCATCGGTCGTCCCGTCGAAGAGGCCGTCGAACAGCGCTTTCTTGTCCCCCACGATGGACTCGACGTGGCTTTCCAGGCCCTCGCTCGACACCAGGGTATAGATTTCCACGGGGTTGAGCTGTCCGAAGCGATAGATGCGCCCGGAGCGCTGCTCCAGGACCGCTGGGTTCCAAGGCAGGTCGAGGTGAATGCACGCACTCGCCGCTCTCTGGAGGTTGAGGCCGACGCCTCCCGCATCTGTAGCGAAGAGTACCCGCGTCCTCGGGTCGTCGTGAAGGTCGACAACATTCTGCGTTCGCCTCTGCTGTCCCTCGTCACCTGTGAAGTAAACGGCCCGGTAGCCTGCTTCGTGAAGCAGGTCCCCCGTCGCCCACTCGGCCAGCCGAAGCATCCGTTTCCATTGACTGAAGACGACGACCTTACGGCCCTGCGTCAGAACCAGGTTCGAGATCAGCTCTCGAAGTTCCGAAAGCTTGGGCGTGAACAGGCTTCGCAGTGTGGACTCGGTTGGCTTCTGGCCCTGGAGCTGGGGCCAAAGTTCCTCGAAGTTCCGCTGCGCCAACCCGTTACAGATGATCCGCTGTTGGGTGAGCAAAGACATCAACTTCAGAAACTCAGCCTGAGCCAGGGGGCGACGTCTTGAGCTTGAGATCAGCCTCGCGATCGGCTGGTCGAACTCCGCGTGGGCATCTGCCTGCTCGGGGGTCCAGGGAACGGGAACCCGGGTGTCCGTCCGGGGCGGGAGCTGTTCGAGCACCTCTCTTCGAATTCGTCGCAGCGTCGGACCTTCCAATCGCGCCCGCAAGGTCGAGAGATTTCGCGCGCCCGTGACTTCACGAGTTCCGTCGCTCCGCACCGCGTGCCAAGGATCGAGCCGCCACTTCGGCTCGAGCGCCAGGTCGTCGACCCAGTCCATCAACGAGGCCAACTCGGTCAGCCGGTTCTCGAGCGGCGTCCCCGACAGCACCAGCCGCCACGCCGGCTGCAGCTGCTTCACATAGGTGGACGTCTTGGTCTCCCAGTTCTTGATGCGCTGAGCTTCATCGAGCACCACCAGCTGGGGTTGAAGACGAAGAAGTTCCGGCAGGTCCTTGAGCACTTGCTCATAATTGATAATCAAAAAGCCGGAGCGGAGTGCCTTGTACTGCCGGTGACGGTCGCTCGGACCACCCTCGACCATCGCGGCTGGCGCCGAGGTGAACAGATTCCATTCTTGCAGCCATTGGGATTTGAGCGCCGCAGGAACGACGATCAGCCCCCGCTGAACTTGCTGAGTGCGGAAGAGGGTGTGGCAGCTGGCGATCGCCTGGGCCGTTTTCCCCAGACCCATGTCGTCCGCGAGCAGCAGCCGGCCCTGTTTAAGAAATCGGTGAACTCCCTTCTCCTGATAGGGAAACAGCTTGCGCTTCAGCTCGCCCAGGGCTCGATGGACTTTTGCGGTGCTCAGAGCCGGCGTTCGGTGAGTTTCGAGAAACGTGCGCTCTCTGTGGAGCAGTCCTAGCAGCGCGAGGTCGGTGCGAGGTGTGGAGCCGCGCCCCTGCTGGTTCCAATCGAGAAGGCCCTTGACCAGCGCGAGCCGTCGGTCCGCGGTCCCGATTCGTTCGGAGTCGAAGGCCCACGCGTCGCCGGAGCGGCGGAACCATCGCCGAAGGTTCGGGTCCATCTTCGACTGAGTCCAAAAAATCCGCTCGAGCCAGGGCGCGGCGCCGGAGAGCGGGCGAATCGGATTCCACATCAGGAGCGGACGCGGAGCCTTGCCGAGTGAAACCCGCGCAGCAGACCCCAACCCACGCTCGAGAACCCACCACAGATGCTTGCACAGGCCCAGAGAGTTCCGGGCAAAGTCGGCGCACTGGCAGCTTCCCTCCAGTTCCGCGAAATTTCGGATTTGCAGTCCGTAAGTGCGTCGAGGAGCGGTGACCACCTCGCGAACGCCCACCGCACTCAGAGAGAGAGCTCGCTTCTCCGACCAATGTTCGCTCTCCTCGCCTGCGGACTTCACCCGGCGCAAGAGCGCATCCATCGCGCTTTTCCTCACCGCAAAATCGCCGCCCTCCGTGACCTTCAAGATGTGCTGGGCCACTCGATGTGCGGGGACATGTCCGGTGAGCCCTTCAGCCTCCGAGATAAGGACTGAGAGCGCCTCGAGGTCGTGCTCGGACACGGGAACTGACGAGTGGGCTGGATCTGTCTTCAGAGGAAGGGCTCGCATGGGCGCGAACTATCTCAATGCGCTCCGTTCGGCTACTCCGCTCGACGCCCTTGCAATCGTGAGGTCGCCGCCACCGATTCAAGTTCGCCGAATTGGAGGGCCCAGACAAAGTGTTGCTTCGTTGAGATGAGTCACTGTCCGCCGTCTGTCTCGCGCGGCGCAATCTCCGACCAGCGCTGGCTCATCGCGGCGAAGCGCTCGTCGGTGAGCCAGGCCTGCAATTCCCCCACCGGCACGGTATCGCGCTCGCTCTGGGTCACGAGCACCGGCGACCAAACAGCAACCCCGGGCCCTGCCCCCAAGGAGATCGAAAAGGACGGGCGAAGGACAATCCAGGGATAGCGCTCGGGGGCAATCTCCAGCCCGGCAATGGAGACACGGTGCCAGGCACCCCACGGAGGGGCGACGCCGCGGCCGGCATAGAACGCTGCGAACATGTTCAGGGCATGGGCGATCTCATAGGAATCCTCACGAAGGTTGACGGCAAACTCGACGCGGAGGTTCCTGTCCGCAAGGGTGCCGCCTGGCTGTTGCCAGCGCCCGAGACCGATGGTCGTGATCAGCACGCCGCCGTCGGCGGGGAAGGCGAATACCTCGTAGGTGGGTGCTCCTTCCAACTTGAAGCCTGGCAGGCGCCCCAGGTGGCTGTATTGGGTAATGGGAAGCTGCTTCATCACGAACATCCGATAGGGGAGATAGGCGTCAAGAAGCGCCGTGAGCGGCTTGGGCCGCTCGGCCACCATCGCCAACGCTCGGCCAGTCCGGCCGTACCGGATCCGCCAGACGTCGTTCGGCGCCGCGGAGAGTTCCGGATTCGGGCCCTCACGCTCGAGTGACCGATCAAGCGACTCGGCACCGACTGGGGTCACCACATGCTCTCCGTCCGCGGGCACCCAAACTTCCGCCAACATTCTGCGGTGGAGCCAGACGCCTGCATACTGCGCCCTCCACCAGCGGTCGTCTTCGCCATCGACCTCGGAGGTCTCGACGTAGATGTTCGGCAGCCCCGCGCTCGAAGGACCTTCGAGCAGGAAGACCGCCGTCTCGCCCTCTACCGGGCCAAAGTCAGTGAACGCGGGGATCGCGACGTTCGCTGAGTCTTCGAGGTTGCCGAGCATGGACAGCCAGTCGTCCGCCGACCACGCGCGCCTGCCGACCACGTCGACGATGACGCCTGCGGCACCTCGGCGCGTGAGCAGGGCAGACAGAAGTGCCCGCCTGCGCAGCGAGCCGGTTTCTGCCCAAGGCGAAACGTAGCCCGTCCCCTGGGCGCGACGCGCCGCCCACGACTGGTCAGGTGCGCTGAACACGGTCACTGCCATGCCAGAGAGTTCGCTTCCCTGGGGCCACGCCTTCCAGTTCACCTCTGGCCGCTCCGCGAAGTCCGAGAGGGACATTCCCTGCCATTTTAAACTCTCTGGCGGAGAAGTGATCGCCAGCAAGTCGAACCCAGAGGGTTGGACGCGAAGCTTCGACTCAACAGGTGTGGACTCCGCGCGACTGACCGCGGGAGACCAGGCTTACGACCTGGAGTTCAACGGGAAAAAGGCAGGCGATGACGTGGCAAAGGCCACGCTGTGGGCATCTCTCCGCCAGTCCTGACCCGTGTTCCGGAAAAAGTGTCTCCCACGATTTGTATCCAGGCCCCGCCTTCGGAGTTCTCTAAGGCATTGCGCAGGGCGCGTTCGTTGGTCGAGTGATCGCGGTCTTCGACTGGCTGAGGAGGAAGAAGGCGGTCCCGAAGTGAGGGAAAGCTG
>JAYUUC010000290.1:0-5441 GCA_043755105.1 Myxococcales bacterium | reverse complement strand
AGAGCACGAAGGGTACGGGAAAACGGGGTGGCCAGAGGTGCTCCGGGACAGGGACAGACGAAGAGACCTCCCGGAGGTAACACGCCCCGTCGAGGGGTGCCCGTGGAAGGAAGGTGAGGCTTCTCCGGAACACCCTCAGTCGCACTGCAGGCAGCAAACTTCACTCTGAGCCAGGCGCCACCTGGGCCAGCTGCTCTGGCGGAAAACGTTTTTCCTCGGTGTCAGTTTTTTCCCGGTGTCAGGGAGTCGCATAGAGAACAGCAACGCACATCTCCTGGTCGCTGTTCTCGCCGAAAGTGAGGGTTCGGTTCGTTGGATTGTCCCAGGTGCAGGTGAGCGTGAGCGGCTGTGATTCCATTTGAATGGGTGACTGGTAGAAATACTGTTGTTGCCAATTGAAGTCCCAGCGAGGAATGTCGAACAGGCACTGGGTGCCGGATTGAATTTTTACTTCGCGCCCTCGGGTATGTTGGTGCCCGAAAACACCCCAAAGTTTGTAATTGCCAAGGTTGAATTCTGTCGAGTGGGAGTACCCAGTGGAATTTGGCGGTACTGAAAAGCTGAAATCAACCAGCGTGAGCATCGACGCGCGGGTGACAGGTCCCGAAGCAAACTGAAGTTTGGCCTGGGTGGTGTCGGGCTGCCGCACTCCGTTTTGCAGGTTGTAGTGGATCTGCATCACGATCACCTTGCTGGTGGGCAGTTTGAGGCCCGTGCCCCTGGGGAACATCACCGCCGTGCTTCCAGGCGCCCATGCTGCAAGAAGGTTTTGGTCTCTGGTTCCGGTGCCACCGAAACAGGTCCAACCCTTGCCCGATGTGTTTTTCGCCGCCGCTTGGGCGCGGTCCACCGTATACAACGCAACATGGTGGACCTCGGCTCGGATGCCGGGAACGATGTCATAGCCGACGACATCCTTGTCGGTGGTGAGGTTCGGCTCGAGAACGAAGCAGTGGTAGTCGTCACGAGCTCCGTCGATCGGTGTGTACGGTTGTCCGGGACTCAGCGAGAGGTCGACCTGTGAGAGGCCTGTTGGGCCATCAGGCACTGGGACCGCCTCGGCCACATTCCCTTCGAGAGCGCCTTGCTCATTCCACTGCTTGAACGTTCGAAGTTCTGACTCAGTCAGGTGTCGACTGTTTCGATAGGGACCTCCACAGGTCTCGTCGATCATCCAGGGAGGCATCGTGCGCGAGGCCGTCTGGGACGCAATCTCGGCTGATTTCGCTCGAGCTGACGCGTAGGTCTCCATCGAAAAGGTTCCAATGCCACCGGTGGAGTGACAGCCAAAGCAACGCGTCCGGACGATGGGGAGCACGTCCTTGTTCCAGGTGGTCGCGTTCGCGGTGCCCCCGTCCCCGGGCGGAACCTCGGTACCGCCATCGTCTCCTGTGCTTTCTGCGGTCGAGCCCCCCTCTGGTGAAGGGGGGGCTGCGCTGCAAGAGGCAAAGAAGACCAGTAAGGCGTACACCTTGATGTTCCGCATCTAAAACCCCATTGCTGTTGGTGCCGAAGAGGCGCCGCTTTCCGGCACCTCTGGGGGTATAGACGAACGGCGCTCCGACAAGCGGCCACCGACCGCTCATTCACCCGCAGAAGCTCGGGAAGTGTCGGTTCGCAGGATGAAGGTTGCCCCGCTATTCGCGCTGCCGAGGCGACGGCAGCGGGGTCCCTTCCGGCTCGCCCACCTGCGCGATCGGCGAGAGGGACATCACCCCGTCGTTGTCACGTTCGGTGGCCTGGAGTGCCGCCACTCCGCTGAGCAGGTCGTCGAGCTCTTCGGTGAGCTGTTCTGGGCTGGCCATGGTGAGGACCTGGTCCCGAAGCAACCTCACCGAATTTTCGATCAGGTTCATCTGGCCCCGGGCGCGCGCGAGAAAGTTCTCGATCTCGCCCATCGTCGTCAGCCTTCGCTGGAGCACCAGGATGTTCTTTCGCGCCAGCTCAACCACCGCCGGGTCGGTCATCGCCTTCTCGATCTTCTGCTGGACCTGAATCTGCTGCTTCAAATCCAGGGCATCGGTGCTGGTGAGGTAGGACTGGGCACGCTCGCATGCAGCCGCGAGACCGACGAAGCTGCGGTTGAGCTGTGAAAGCTTGTCGATCTCGCTCTGCAGCAACATCGCCTGAAAAGAAGGGTTCACCTGCATGTCCCGCTGAATCTCCTGGCCGAGGGACTCCAGCGCTCGGGCCCGCTCGGCCTCGGCGCGAGGCAACGCATCCCGCTGCGCCTGGACACGACGCCTCTCCGTGAGCTCGGCTTCGTCGCGGGCCGCTTGATCCACCGCTCGCTTGAACGGTCGCAGATCCGGCCCGAACAGCAGCCACATTGCCTCCAGCCCGAGCGCCACGGCTCCCATCACCGGCGCGTTGGTGGCCACGCTCGCGGTGACGGCTCCTCCCAGCAGCGAGAGGTTGTAGACGTTGAGAAACGCCGCCTTCAGATAGCTGGGCTTTCCTTCGCTGGCCATCGACAGGCTCCTCTTCCTTCCCGCTGTACCGACCTAAAGACCGACGCGCACGTTGCCCTTGACGTGGGAAGATTGCATCAGATCGAGCAGCTGTCCTTCGACCTGCTTGAACGCCGCCGACTGCTTCAGCCCAACGTCGTCACGATCGGCGAAGTAGGGAACGTCGACCCGGTGCAGCACCCGCGCCGGCCGCTGCGAGAGCACGAAGATGACGTCGGCGAGGAACACTGCCTCGGTGAGGTCGTGGGTGACGAACACCACCGTGTTGTCCTGCTTCCGGAGGACGTCGAGGATCAACGTCTGCATGTCCCACCGGGTCTGGGGGTCGAGCGCGCCGAACGGCTCGTCCATCAGGATCAACTTCGGCTGGTTGATCAATGTGCGGGCGATCGCCACCCGTTGCTTCATGCCTCCGGAGAGCTGCTTCGGATAGGCGTCGGCGAACTCGGCCAGCCCCACCTGCTCGAGAATCTGGAGCGCCTGCGCCTTCCGCTTCGGCGCGTCGACCCCCGAAAGCTCGAGCCCGTACTCGACGTTCTTGCGCACCGTCCGCCAGCCGAAGCTGGTGTAGCTCTGGAACACCATGCCCCGGTCGCGGCCGGTCGCCGAGACCAACTGACCATCGACGCGGATCTCGCCCGAATCCTGGGGATAGAGCCCGGCGATGGCTTTCAGGATGGTGCTCTTCCCCGAGCCAGAAGGGCCGAGGAACACCGCGAGCTCGCCGATTCCAGGCTTGTTGGCGACCGACAGACTGACGTCCTCCACCGCCTGCACCGTCTTCCCCTGACGGTCGGCGTAGCTCATGTACAGGTTCTTGATCTCCAGCTTCGGCACCTCCACCGGAGTCAGCGGAGGAGCGATTTCAACGGGCTGCTCAGACATCGACTTCCCTCCAGTTGAACAACAACCGGTTGAGCGCGCGAATCAACAGATCAGTGGCAATGCCAATCAGACCCACCACCAGGATGCCGGCGAAGGACCACGCAGGTCGGGTGTGCTGTTCCGCCAGTCTGAGGATGTAGCCGATGCCGTTCTGAGGGTTCACGATCTCCGCGAGGATGATGTACGTCCAGGCAATCGCGTTCATCACCCGGAAAGAGTCGAAGATCTGCGGCATCGCCGCCGGCACCAGCACCGTGCGAACGACCTGGAACTTGGTCGCCCCGAGGGTGAACGCGGTCTGCACCAGCTCTTCGGGAACCGCCCTCACCGCATCGACCACCACCGGGAGCAGAAAGACGACGGTGCCGAGAAAGAGAAAGGCAATCTTCTGGGACTCGTCGATGCCGAACCAGAGAATCAGCAACGGAATGAAGGCGGTGATCGGCAGGTAGCGCAGCGGCGCGACAATCGAATCGAAGAACCGGTTCACCGCGTCGAACGACCCCATCGCGATGCCCAGCGGCAGCGCCACCGCGAGCGAGAGCGCGAAGGCTTTGGCGATCCGCCATGCGCTCACCCCCACCGCCTCGAGCAACCCGTGGGCGTAGATGAGGGTGAACAAGCTGCGCACCACTTCATGCGGCGGGGGCAGGAAGAAATGCGAGACCAGCGGCTCCGGCCCTCTTCCTCGATCGACGTTGAGGTAGCTGCACAGCGCCCAGAGCGCGAACAGCAGCGCCAACGAGCTGGCCGAGAGCAGCCACCCGACCCCATCGGGGACAGGGGTGCGTACCCGCCACAGGGAGCGGGCGGGTTTGTGAACCCCGGGGCCGTGCGTCGCCGTCGGAGTAGGCCGGGGGGTTCGTGGCGTGGGGAGGCTCACTGGGCGTTGAGGACGACCTTGATGTCGGTGCGGCGGTTGAGCGCCCTCCCGTCCTCGGTCTGGTTGGAAGCGATCGGATTCTCCGAGCCTTTGCCCACCGCGACGAACCGAGCCTCGGGGACGTTGAAGTTCTTCACCAGGTAGTTCTTCACCGCCTCGGCGCGGCGCTGCGACAAGGTCCGATTCACCACTGCCTGGCCACGTGCGTCGGTGTTGCCTTCGATTTGCAGGTAGGTGTTGCCGAACGACAGCAGCGTCTCGCCCAGCGCATCGAGGGTGAAGTAGCTGCCCGCCATGATCTCGTCGGAGCCGGTGGTGAAGTGAATCGACAGGCTCTTGTTGACGATCGCCCGGTCGGTGATCTTGGGCTTGCCCTGGAAAGCGAAGCTCTCTTCCACCTTCTGGCTCTTGTACTGGTCAGCCAGCGAAGCAACGAAACGGGAGTCCATCCAATCGGGAGCGTCGACCGACTTGGTGACCACCCCTTTCTTTCGCCAGATCACAAACGCGCCATTGAAGAGGGAGGCGAACGACGAGCGCGCGCCCGAGAGGCCAAAGAAAACCGCGTTGTCTGCGAAGCCGGTCAACTTCAGCCCCGAGAGCATTCCCGAGACGTCTTCCGGGGTGAGCTTCAGCTCCCTCGCCACCAGCTGGTTGGTCCCTTGCGGATCTTCCTTCATCACCGAGAGGGCATCGAACCAGCCGGACACGAAGTCCTGCACGCTCTTGGGCGCCTCGTTGATCAGCTGCATCCGCGCCACCAGGGTATCGGCGATGACGTTGGTGGCCGCAGTGGTGGAGACGAGAATGTGGGCCTCCTCCGGACGGGCAGCGACCGACGCCGAGAGGTCCGGTTCCCAGGTGACCGCGGCATCGACCTTGCCGGCCTTGAAAGCCGCAGCGGCCTGGGGGGCTTCTCCGGTGAAGACGAGGTCCTTCTCGATCTGGTTGCGGTCCTGAGCGCTCAAGCCTGACTGCGAGAGCAGGTAGAGCAGCAGCCAGTGGGACGGGGTGAACTTGGTGGTGGCGATCCGCTTTCCCTTGAGCTGCTCGATCGACTGGATCGTCTTCAGCGAGACGATGCCGTCTCCGCCACGGCTCCAGTCCTCCTGGAGAACCGACTTCGCTTGCAGGTTCTGCTCCGCCAACCTCGAGGCCTCGTTGCCAAACGAGTCGACGGTGTCCCACATCAGGTCGATGTC
>JAYUUC010000289.1:0-5444 GCA_043755105.1 Myxococcales bacterium | reverse complement strand
GTGGGCGTGGGCGTGGGCAGGGTTCCCGCTTTTTCCTCGAGGTGCTTGCGAAATCTCGCCAGCGCCGCCCTCGACTTCTCGGGGTCGAACTTTTCCAGCAGGCCCTTCACCCGGATGGCGTTCACCTTGATCAGCCGCAGCGCCGGAACGTTCTGGAGCCCGGGGTGCGGCAGCGCCAGCTCGGTGAGGTCGAAGGCTCCGAGCAGGCCATCTTCGGGCGCTGGCGTTTGATTGGGCACCACTTCGAGGAAGACGAAGAGCGGGTCGACTCCCTTCTTCGCCGCCTCGATCTCTTCGGCGTCGAGCGGCGGAAACTGCTCCGGAGCCCCGATGAACAGCAGCGGCATCACCACGTCGTGCCAGAACTCCTCTGGCGCCGAACCCGAGGCGACGGTGGTTCCAAAGAGGTGACCCATCAGCTCGACCACCCTCGGCGCTCGGTCCACTTGATCGATCACCTTCTTTGCCGGGTCCAGCCGCTGCATCGCCATCATGATCTGTGACTCGAACTGCTTCTTCGAATCGGCTGGCAGCCCCGCTCCGGTGCGCCCGAGGGCGTCGCGCAGATCCCGGAGCAGCTTGTCAGGCATCGACTCGAAGCCCGCCTTGGCCTTGGCGGGGTCGAGCGCGACAAACTGGATGAACCCCGGGTCAAACAGCCGCTGATAGTCGGTGGGGGCCAGGCGCTGCTCCCCCGCTCCGGCCGACGGCGCAAACTTCACCTTGGCCAGCGAACTGCGAATGTCCTTGATCACCACGTCAAGCTGCTCGAGCTTGGCACGGCCCAGCGCATCGGCCACTGCTCCAAAGGGCGAGAGCATGATCAACGCTTCGGGGAAGCCAATCACCGCGCCTTCAATCGATTCCCGATTCGGGAACCAGAAGGCCTTGAAGTCGTGAATCAACCTCCCGCCGAACATGGCGGTGAGCCCCATCGCGACCCCCTGATGCTCGGGCTTCTGGATGTCGAAGGCCCCACCGAGAAGCTTGACCACCGACTTCTCGAGGTCCGCCCAGGGAATGGTGAGGGAATCGACCTTTTTCTGATCGACCGATTCGATTGCCGCGATCAGCTGCTGCTGCGCGGCGTCCATCTGAGGAGGCGAAGGATAGGCCATGGTCATTCCCCTGGGCTCTTGATGAGCCAAAAGTGCATAGCGTGAAAGTCTGTACGATGGCCACGATTACCGGCACGGGCATAAGGTCTCGGCCTACATGGGCTTCCTCACATCCCAATGTCGCTCCCGCGTCGCCTGGCTTGGCTTGATCGCGCTGGCGGAATTCAGCTGCGCCACGGCGTCGCCCCGGTTCTCCCAGGAAGTGGCCGCCTCTTTTGCTCACGACTCGATGCGCCGACTCGAGACCCCCGCTGTGATCGTCTACTACCCCCTGGAGGGAAAGGCCGCTGCGGAGCGCATCGCCGCCCGGATGGGCGAGTGCCTCACTTCCTTGCGCAGTCGGGTGAAGGACCCGGCCGAGCGGCCCAAGGCGCTGCTCTTCCTCACCTCGTCGAACTTTAACAATGCCTACGTCACCGGGCTCTATCTCGGTGAGCCGCTGCACACGGTGCTCCCGCTGCACATGACCTCGGAGCTATTTCACTACTTCAACCTGGGCGTCGGTGACGTCGGCGACATTGGCTGTCACGAGCTGGTGCACTTCGTTCAGCTGGAGCAGACCGGCGGCTTCTTCCACGCGCTCAACACCGTGTTCGGAAACCTGCTACCGCCCAACGCCTTCACCGAGAGCTGGTTCCTCGAAGGCATCGCGCAGTATTACGAGGGCCGCCTCGGGCGGGCCACCGGGAGGCCCCACAGCGCTTTCTACCGCAACATGTTCGCCTCCGGGGTCGCGCTGCGAAAAGGCCGCCTCTCCGCCGGCGACCTCAACGCCAATCAACGCGAGCTGCTGCCCCTCAGCGGCGCCTACCTGACCGGGCTGCACTTCGTCGAATATCTCGCTGAGCTGTATGGCGAAGGCAAGCTCTGGGAGCTGATCGACCTTCAAGGCCGATCGGTGCTGTCCCCGCTCGCCGTGACCCTTCGCTTCAAGGCCATTTACGGCAAGTCGGTGGGTGCGCTGTTCGACGATTTCACTGCTTCGCTGCAGGCGAAACTCGAGGTCCGCACCCGGCCCGCCGACCAGCAGGTGGTGGCCGCCGACGTCGGCTACGTGGTGCGAATCGCTGCCAACCCCGAGGACGGAACCGTGGCCCGGGTCACTGCCGGTGTCGATGAAGTTGCCCGACTCACGGTGACCGAGCGCGGCGGCGCCACCCGCTTCTCCCATCCCCTGGCCCGGTTCCTTCCAGGCCGGCCGTGGGTCAGCTTGCGACCTTCCGAGGTGAGCGGCATGGGCTTCTCCGCGGATGGTCGCTGGCTCTACCTGATGCACGATGACACCACGGAAGTCGGAGACGACGTCGGCCAGCTGGTCGAGCTCGATGCCCATACCGGCGCGCTGGGCAGGACCTGGGACGGTCTGCACGGCAACGGCGGGTCGATCAGCCCCGACGGTCGCTTCTACACCTTCGTTGAAATCGTGGGCGACACCGGCAATCTGGTCGAGCTCGACCTCGAACACCGAACCACGCGGCCACTCACCCACTTCACTGGACAGGAGACGCTGGCCACCCCGGCCTACTCGCCCGACGGTACGCGCATCGCTTTCGCCCGCTATCAGGCCGATGGTTTCGATCTGTATGTCCTGGAGCAAGAGGGAAAGCTGCTTCGCCTCACTGACGACGCGGCCTTCAACTACGCACCGAAATGGCTCGATGGCAGCCAGCTGCTCTTCGTCCGCGAGCATCAGGGACATCTTCAAGCCCATCGCTATGACCTCGCCACCCGGAAGATCGGCCTGGTCTCCCACGCGCCTTACATCGCGCTCGACCCCTCTCCCGCCGGTGCGGGCGAGATCGTCTTCGCCAACCGTGAGGGATGGGGCTGGTCACTGGACCGCGCTCCCCTCCAGACCACCGAAGTCGAACCCGGCCCGGCGCTGGGAACGTCTCCTCCCCCGGCCCTCACCGTGGAGAGTGACCGTGCCTACTCCGCACTCGACCACCTCTTTGTTCCCAGCCTGCGGTTGCCCTTTGCCTATGCCCTTCCCCTTCAGACCTCGAAGGGAATCGTCTGGGATCAGCTCTACGCGCTCTCGCTCGAAGGAAGGGATCGGCTCTCGTTCCACAACTGGGCCGTGAACGCGCTCTTCTCTCTTCCCTCGCGGGACAACGCGGTCTCGTTCGAATACGGCAACCAGCTTCTGGCTCCCTGGTTCAGCCAGGTTCGGGTGGCGCGGTCCCAGAGCGGAGCCACCACCGACCTGCAAGGCGGCTTGAGCTTCTCGCGGAGCTTCTGGACCACCCCGGTGGCGATTGGGCTCGAAGCCCTGGACCGCAAGGTCGTGGGCGACCCCGGAGACCCCGACGCGCGGGTTCAGATGATCGGCCCGGGGGTGTCCTTCGACCACCTCGCCAGCGAATCCACGCTCTATGGTGGCACCCAGAGGGCCCTGGGGTTCTCGGGCGCGTTGACCTACTTCTCGCAGGCGCTGGGGAGCAGCTTCGATCTGCTAGACGCCGCGCTCGGCCTGACCCTCGCTCCGAGAGTGCCGTTGTTGAAGCGGAACTCGCTGGTGTTCTCTGGCCGGGCTCGAATGCTCGCGGGTGCGCCGCCCGGGCTGCTCAGGGTCGGCGGCATTGCCCGCGGGACGGTGCTCGCGTCCGGCAACCGCCGCCAGGGCTACCCCGGGCCTGGCGTGTTGCTTCCCGGGCTGGCGTTCTCCGAGGCCTTGCGGGGCTACGAAGACTACGCGGTCCGCGCCACCGAGGTCGCGATCGCCGGCGCCCGCTACCGCTACCCGCTGATCATCGACCATGGCTGGGCCAGCACTCTGTACCTGCTGCCTTCTCTTTTCTTGCGCCAGGTGGACCTCGAGGCCTTCGGCCAGGTCGCAGCGCTGGACAACCCCGGGGTGCCGCTGTTGCGCTCCGCGGGCGGTGCGGTCGCCTTCAGGACCACCATTGGCCAAGTGGCGTCGATCACCCTCTACTACCAGCTGGCGGCGCGCTTCGACGAACACCTGTCGCCGCTCCACCTGTTCGGCTTCGCCCTGGAGTGAGCGGTTACTTCAGCCCGTACAGCTTTTCGCGCTGCGCATAGGCCAGCACCGGAGCAGGCACCAACCAGCGCGGAAGTCGCCCCTGCTCGAGCATCGTTCGCACCTCGGTCGATGAGACCTCGGCCATCGGAGGTCCCACTGCGCCCTCGGCGGGGTGCCCCGCGCGGTGAAGCACCAGTATCCGGGCGAGCTGTTCGATCCTCTCGAACTCCTTCCAGTGAGGCAGGTCCTTGACGATGTCCGAGCCGATCACCAGGGTGAACCGCGCCTCGGGGTGGCGGGCCACCAGCGCGGTCAAAGTGTCGACCGTGCGCCCTTCGCCCCCGAGCTCCTGCTCCACCGGGTTGACCTCGAGCCAGGTTCCCGCGTCGCGTGCCATCTCCTCGCACATCCGCACCCGGTGCTCGAAGGCTTCGAGCGTCTTGCCGAAAGGGTGGTGGAAGGCGGGCATCAGCCACACCTTGTCCGAGCCGAGGGTGGCGCGCACGAAGGTCGCGGCCATCAGGTGGCCGATGTGGGGCGGATTGAAGGAACCTCCGAGCAATGCGACTTCCACCTTCGCCTCACTTCACCGTCAAACAGGTATACGCCCTTCGAGCGTGTGACTACCCGTACAGGTGGTACTTCGTCTTCCGGTGAAGGAAGCGTTTCCGGTCGGCATCGAAGCCTTCGATCAACTTTTCCAGGGGCGCGCCCGCTTCGATTCCCTCCCGGACCTGCGAGCCACCGCAAAGGAGGTCGAAGGCCGGCACGTCCTCGACGAACTCGTAGGCATCGCGACGCCACTGGAACGACGGCCCGCCCAGATCGTGAGCGGCCTGGAAAATCGCGATCCCGGTCAGCAACGGTCGGAACACGGCGCGGTCGGTGACGTGCATCATCGCTCCGGAGCAGGAGACCCCGCGGTGCTTGTCGAAGCTGGGGGTGAAGGACACCGGTCGAAAGCAGACCCCGGGCAGCTGCTTCCGATCGAGCGCTTCGATCAGCGCGTCCGACCGCAACCAGGGTGCACCGAACTGCTCGAACGGTCGACAGGTGCCGCGGCCTTCCGAGACGTTGGTGCCCTCCCCCAGGCACATTCCTGGGTAGACGAGTGCGGTGTCCAGGGTGGGCATGTTCGGTGAGGGAGGAATGAAGGGCAGCCCGGTGGCATCGAAATATTGATCGCGAGACCAACCCTCGCAGCGGACGACGTGCAGGTCGCAGCCGAAGCCTTCTTCCTCGTTGAAATAGCGGGCGAGCTCGCCTGCGGTGAGCCCGTGCCGGTTGGGCAGCTCGTAGAGCCCGACGAAGGACCGAAAGCGCGGCCCGAGCAGGTTGCC
>JAYUUC010000288.1:0-5457 GCA_043755105.1 Myxococcales bacterium | reverse complement strand
TCGGGCTGAACGGGAAGAAGGCTGACTGAACGGGAGGACAGAACGGGAAGGCTGGCTGAACGGAAGGGCTGAACGGGATTCTCCCTTTCAAACTGGATGGACCCCATGCTTCTTCCGCTCTGCCGGAGTGAACCGCTCGGAGTACATATCGAATCTCCGGACAAGCTCACCGCGAAGCGAATCACCGGGGACAATCTCATCGATGATCAGATCGGAGGCGAGCTTGAAGATATCGACATCGGCCCGGTACTCGTCCCTCAACTGCTGGACGAAGGCTGCCCGCTCGGCCTCAGGCTTCTCCTGGATCTTGTTGAAGAACACCGCATTGACCGCAGCCTCCGGGCCCATCACCGCGACCATGGCCTGGGGCAACGCCAGGGTACACTCCGGTGCGAAGCCGGGGCCACTCATCGCGTAGAGGCCGGCACCGTAGGCCTTGCGCACCACCACCGAAATTCGGGGAACCGTGGCCTCGGATACCGCAGAGATCATCTTCGCTCCCGCGCGGATGATGCCCGCCCTTTCGACCTTGGTGCCGATCATGAACCCGGGTACGTCGGCGAGGTAGAGCAGCGGCACGTTGAAGGCGTCACAGAGCCAGATGAACCGGGCTGCCTTGTCCGCGGAGTCGACGAAGAGCACCCCGCCCTTGTACTTGGGCTGATTGGCGATCACCCCGACGGTGCGTCCGTCGATGCGCGCGAGACCGGTGATCAGCTCCTGGGCAAAAAGCTTCTTCACCTCGAACCAGCTTCCCTCGTCGATCAGCTCGCCGATCAGCGCGTGCATGTCGAACGGCTTGTTCTGGTCGATGGGGATGATCTCGTCCACCCGCTTCCCCGAGGCCTTCGGAGGCCGGGGCTCGGTTCGCGGAGGCGCCTGACGGTGGTTCGCCGGAAGCAGTCGGAAATAGGCTTTCGCGGCAGCAATCGCCTCCTGCTCGGTCTTCACCAGCACGTCGCCGCAGCCAGAGATGGAGCAGTGCATCTTCGCGCCCCCCATCTCTTCCAGGGTTACCTTCTCGCCGATCACCATCTCGGCCATCCGGGGGCTTCCCAGGTACATTGACGCGTTGCCATCGACCATGATCACCAGGTCGCAGAACGCCGGAATGTAGGCGCCCCCCGCGGCAGAGGGTCCGAAGAGGAGGCAAATTTGTGGCACCGCGCCCGAGAGCTGGACTTCGTTGCGAAAGATGCGGCCGGCGCCTCTGCGGCCGGGAAACATCTCCACCTGGTCGGTGATTCGCGCCCCGGCGGAATCCACCAGATAAAATAGGGGACAGCTCTGCGCGGTGGCGACCTCCTGAATGCGGAGGATCTTCTCCACCGTCCGCGCGCCCCAGCTTCCGGCCTTCACCGTCGAGTCGTTGGCCATCACCGCCACCACCCGACCGTCGATCCGGCCGAGGCCGGTGACCACCCCGTCCGAAGGCAGGTCGGGGTCGACATTGTTGGCCAGCTTGCCTTCTTCGATGAAAGAATCGGTGTCGAGCAGAAGCCTGATCCGCTCGCGGGCGAACAGCTTGCCGACCTCACCGTTCTTGGCGTGGTAGCGGGGGGCGCCCCCCTTCTCGACTTTGGAAACGGTCTCTTTCAGGCGCGCGTCGAAGGACATGCACGCGCACTTAGCAAACCTTCCCTATCGAGGAACTGCTTTCGTCAACGGGGGATGCACTCCGGGACAGGCGTACTTAGCTTCGCGAATAGAGCCAGAGGAAGGTTCCCCTGGCCCCACGCCCATCGGGCACACGGAGAAAGGCCATGAACATGGACGCTATTTACAAGACCTACATCTACAAGAACCTGGCGCAGGAACTGGGCCAGTTCGTGAAGAAGAACATGAAGAATCTGAAGGACATCGACTTCGACAAGGAAGCGCTGCTCAACCGCGCCGGCCTCACCACCTACAGCCCTGTGAAGAGCTCGCTGGGTGGCCTCTCGCTCCTCGTGCTGGGAGGCCTCGCAGGCGCTGCGATCGCTCTGGCGCTGGCCCCGAAGCGCGGCTCCGAGCTTCGCACCGACGTCAAGGACAAGGCACTCAAGCTGATGGAGCGCGCGAACGCAGCGATCGGTTCGGGCACCGACGCCACCGCTGACGTGCGCGCCTAGGGCCTTCCTGATAGTGCAACAAGGGCGGCAGGCCTTCGGGTCTGCCGTTTCTGCGTTCCAGCCTTGAACCCCGGGCTATTTCCCCAGGTAGCGAGGCGCTCTTTTCTCGGCAAAGGCCCGCAGACCCTCGAGACGATCTTCGGTTCCCATTGTCTGTTGATAGTGAGCTTGCTCGAGCGCAAGCGCGGCATCGAGTTCGAGGCTGAGCCCTTCATCGATGGCGTGCTTGGCGGCCCCGACGGCGATGGGCGCGTTGGCGGCGATTTCTTCCGCCAGGGCAATCGCTTCCGGCAGAAGGCGCCCTGATGAAGCCACCCGGTTCACCAACCCAAAGCCCAGGGCTTCTGCGGCCGACACGCGCCGCCCGGTGAGGATCAGGTCTTTGGCTCGACCCACGCCGACCAGTCTCGAAAGGCGCTGGGTTCCACCTCCGCCGGGGATGATTCCCAGCTTTACCTCGGTCAACCCCAGTTCGGCGTGGGGAGCCGCGATGCGCAGGTCACAGGTGAGGGCCAGCTCGGTTCCACCGCCCAGCGCGACGCCATTGAGCGCGGCGATGAAGACACAGTCGCTCTTCTCCAGCGAACGAAGAACGCCTTTGAGGGTCTCGAGGAAGTGCTTCACCTCGTCCGGCACCATCGTGGCCCTTTCCTTCAAATCCGCACCCGCGCAGAAGGCCTTTTCCCCTGCTCCGGTGATCACCACTGCTCGGACCTGCCGATCTGCCGAGATCCGGCGTACCCTTTCCTGAAATTCGCCCACCATCGCCCGGCTGAGCGCGTTGCGGCGGGCTTCTCCGTCGATGGTCCAGACTTCGACCGGACCGCGCTTCTCCTCAAGGAATTCGCCCAAAGGAATCACCTCTTGTTTGCGGACAAGGCCTCTGAAACGGCTACATTCTGCCGCCATGCGCCGCTGGGTATACCGCGTTGGGTTGTCGTTGCCGCTGGCGTTCGTGCTCGTTTTCTGTTCGGCGGCCCTGGCCCGCGTCGGAGGCGGTCAGCACTACTCCGGAGGCTCTTCCCACTCGTCGGGCGGAAGCCACTACAGCGGGGGCAGCTCGAGCAGCGGAGGAAGTTCCAGCAGCAGCGACGGCAGCGGACTGGCGGACGTGATCATCTTCCTCTTGTTCCGCCAGCCGCAAATCGGCATTCCCCTGCTGATCATCATCGGGGTCGGCTACTACTTCGCCAAGCGCAACGGGGCGACTCCCTCCACCCAGCGGGCGTTCGTCGAGCGCGAAGCCGACCTTCGCACCAGCGTCTCGGCGCGTGACGTCGACGGCTGGGTCAATGCCCTGAAATTGAAAGACCCCTCGTTCGAGCTCCTTCCCCTGCTCGACCAGGTGAAGCACCTCTTCGTGCAGACGCAAGCCGCGTGGTTCAAGCGGGATCTGACGCCGGTGCGCCCTTACCTCTCCGATGCCACTTACCAGCGGCTCCAGGAGCAGCTCACTCTCCTGACGGCACAGGGCCTTCGAAACGCGATCGCCGACATCGCCGTCAACGATTTGCAGATCGTGGGGCTCGATCAAAGCCAGTGGTTCGACACCGTCCACATCCGGGTGAAGGCGCAGATGCGGGATGCCGACGTGCCCGCGAGCACCCCGGACCTCGAGGCGGTACGAGCCGCCCGGAGTGGACCCGCGGAGCCGTTCATCGAAATCTGGTCGCTGGTTCGAAAGCCCGGCGCGAAGACCCGCATCGGCGACGAATTCTTTCAGGGGAAATGCCCCAGCTGTGGAGCGCCCTTCAAGGGCGGCGCCAGCAACACCTGCGAGTTCTGCAAGGCAGTGGTCAACTCGGGCAACTACGATTGGACCCTGGCTGAGATCACCCAGGGAATCGAGCACCTGCGCGGGGGAGGAATGGTCGACGGGCTGCTCCAGGCCCGCGAGCGGGACCCGGCGCTGAATCTCGAAATTCTCGAGGATCGCGCCTCGTTGCTGTTCTGGAAATGGGTTGGCGCCCAGAGCGCCGGGCAGCCGGACCGGCTTGCCAAGGTGGCCACCGGCGACCTTCGTGCGCGAGTGGAATCCGAGCTGAACGCACTGAAGGCACAGCACCGGCGAAAGGTCTTTCTCGAGTGTGCGGTGGGCAGCGTCACCGTTCGGCTGCTCGAGCAAGGTCCCAGCGGCGATGACCTCGCCCATGTCGAGATCCGATGGAGTGCTCGAATGGGCATCGGTCCCGCGAACGAGGCGCCGCCCGCCCTCCCCACGGTGCCTCAGCGCTGGGTGCTCACCCTCTTCCGCAAGGGGGGCGCCACCACCCGCATCGAAAACGGTCTCTCCACCAACCGTTGCCTGCAGTGCAACGCGACCCTCACCGATAGCGCCAGCACCACCTGCGACTACTGTGGCGCCGAGCTCTCGAGTGGAGAACGGGAGTGGGTGCTGGCCGATGCGCGCAGCTATGAGGCCTGGAACGCGGACCGGGCGAGGCAGTACCGGACTGCAACCCAGGCGGCTCCGGAGGCGGTGCGAGAGGCCGCACTGCCGCCGATCACCGACCTGCAAGAGCGAACCCGTCTGCTTTACATGATGGCAGCCCTTGCCGCCGCCGATGGCGAAGTCACCGCGTCGGAGCGAAAGCTGCTGCAGCTGTATTCAAAGCGCTGGTCGGTGCCGTGGGCCAATGTGGAGCAGGCCCTTCAGGCCGGTGGCAACCTCTTCGATCGGCTGGTGGTCAAGAGCAGCCCCGAAGCCGAGGCTTTTCTCGAGGCGCTGGTGCAGATGGCAATGGTCGACGGAAAGGTCGACCGTCAGGAGCGCAAGATGCTCGACGCTGCCGCGCTTCACCTCGGGCTCCAGGACGAGCTCGCCCGGCTGCTCACCTCGGCTGGAGCCTGAAGTCAGCCGCAAGGGGGGTCGCCGCGGAACTCGGCGATAAGCGCTGAGGCATCCTTCACTGGGTCTGGACCTTCACGTCGGGCTCGGTCTTGTCCGCCGTGGAGCGCGGCCTGAGCGATTCCGTCAGTGAGTCTGGACCTTCACAGCGCTCTCTGCTTCGGAGCGGGTCTGAGAGAGTGCGTCACTTGAACTGGGCTTTCACGTCCAGCTCTGTCTCGTCCGCTTTGGTCGGAGCGCAAGGATAGTCCTTCTCCCGCGCCGCCCCGCTCACCGCGCGGATCACCACATGGGCCTTGCTCCGCCCGGTTTGACGCGGCACCGGGTGGCGGAACCGGCCATTGGCCTCGACGTGCACCCTTTCCCCGTCGACGGCCACCTCTTCGCCGGGACTGACCGTCCCTTCCACCGTGGTGCAGAGCGCGCCCGCCGCAGACCCACGCGCGCGGACCATTGAGAGCAGCATGGCAAATTGTGGATTCCCATGTATACTACAAT
>JAYUUC010000287.1:0-15690 GCA_043755105.1 Myxococcales bacterium | reverse complement strand
GCGCAAACAGCCAGAGAGGTCGCCGGCGGTGTCGCGCGGCACCTGCCGCTCTGGAAGTGGAGGAGGCCACCGGGCTGGGACATACCACGGCCGCAGCGATCGCCCCCGGCTGCGGCTCGTCCTTCCGGTCGGTGATTCGTACAGGAGCGGAAGCCGCCCGGCTTCGTTCTTCCCTCGGCCCCACTCCCTGTCTAGTGTGCGGCGAACTTTTCAGGGCCCCCGCCAAGACCGGGCGGCACCGGGAGCAACACAGATGACCAAGTCGCCGAAGGAAGTACTCGCCCTGGCCAAGGACCGCGGAGCGGTGATGGTCGACTTCAAGTTCATGGACTTCGTCGGCCTCTGGCAGCACTTCACCTGCCCGATGCACGAACTCACCGAGGACATCTTCGAGGAAGGGCTCGGCTTCGACGGCTCATCGATTCGCGGCTGGGCCGAGATTCACGCCTCGGACATGCTGGTGGTGCCCGACCCCACCACCGCGGTGATGGACCCGTTCATGAAGGACCCCACCCTCTCGTTGATCTGCAACATCCAGGATCCGATCACCAAGGAGGCCTACACCCGCGACCCCCGCAACATCGCGATCAAGGCCGAGAAGTACCTCCGCTCGACCGGCATTGCCGACACTGCCTACTTCGGGCCCGAGGCGGAGTTCTTCATCTTCGACGAGGTCCGCTACGAGTCCACCCCCAACGGCGCGTTCTACAAGATCGACTCGGTGGAAGGCGCCTGGAACTCCGGCCGTGAGGAACAGGGCGGCAACCGCGGCTACAAGACCCGCTACAAGGAAGGCTACTTCCCGGTGGCGCCGATGGACAGCCAGCAGGACCTGCGCACCGAGATGTGCCGGGTGATGGCCGAGGTCGGCATCCAGGTCGAGCGCCAGCACCACGAGGTCGCCACCGCGGGCCAAGCGGAGATCGACATCCGCTACAACACCCTGGTCCGCACCGCCGACGACCTGATGTGGTTCAAGTACATCGTCAAGAACGTCGCCTGGCGCCACGGGAAGACGGTCACCTTCATGCCCAAGCCGCTCTACGGCGACAACGGCAGCGGCATGCACACCCACCAGTCGCTGTGGAAGAACGGAAAGCCGCTCTTCGCCGGCGACGGCTACGCCGGACTCTCAGAAATGGCGCTCTGGTACACCGGCGGCATCCTCAAGCACGCCCGCGCGCTCGCGGCGATCTGCAACCCCACCACCAACAGCTACAAGCGGCTGGTGCCCGGCTTCGAAGCGCCCGTCAACCTCGCCTATTCCAGCCGCAACCGCTCGGCGTCGATCCGGATCCCGATGTACTCGGCGTCCCCGAAGGCAAAGCGACTCGAGTTCCGTTCGCCCGACCCCTCCTGCAACGGCTACCTCGCCTTCGCCGCCCAGCTGATGGCAGGGCTCGACGGCATCGAGAACAAGATCGACCCCGGTGAGCCGCTGGACAAGGACATCTACGGCCTCTCGCCCGAAGAGCTGAAGGACGTTCCGAAGATGCCCGGCTCGCTCGACGAGGCGCTCGAGTGCCTCCGCAAGGACCACAAGTTCCTGCTCAAGGGCGATGTCTTCACCGAAGACGTGATCCAGACCTGGATCGACTACAAGATGGAGAAGGAAGTGAACGCGGTTCGGCTCCGGCCCCACCCGATGGAGTTCCAGCTCTACTTCGACATCTGAGCGGTTGGTTCGAACCCTGAAACGGCGAAGGCCGCGCTCACCCAGCCGGGGTGGGGGCGGCCTTCACGCGTTAGCGCTGCCGCCTAGCGAATGGACTTGATCAGCGCCTCGCAGAACTTTTCCAGGTCTTCCGGCTTGCGGCTGGTGATCCAGTTGCCGTCCTTCACCACGGCCTCGTCCTTCACATTCGCGCCGGCATAGCGCAGGTCTCCCTGGACGGTCTTCCAGGCGGTGAGGGTGCGGCCCTTGACCAGCCCGGCGGTGAGCAGCAGCTGTGGACCGTGGCAGATGGCGGCGATGGGACGGTCAAGCTTCTCGAAGGCCTGAACGAACTTCACGAAGCGCTCATCGCCGCGAAGGACGTCGGGCGAGTTGCCCCCGGGAATGAACAGCGCCACGTAGTCCTCGGGGCGGGCCTCGTCGATGGTCTTGTCCACCAGGGCAGTCTCCTTGCCCTTCTTGCCCTCGAGCTGTTCCCCGCGCTCGCCGTCGCCGACGATCTCGACGTCCATACCTTCGAGGGTCAGCCGCATGTACGGGACCTTGAACTCGGAATCCTCGAACCCATCGGCGAGGAGACATGCGATTCGCTCTTTGGCTGCCATTGTCGAAACTCCTTACGGTGACGTGGACCCTACAGATAGCGCGTCTCTCAGGGCTTCGCAGGGTCGCTGACCACGCCCATCTTGGCGAGAGACAGCGGCCCGGGGACGTGCTCGTGAAACCGGTTGTAGTCGATCACCCGTCGAGCGGTGCCCGGCGCGGTCGAGAGCACGTCGGAGAAACGGGCAGCAAAGACCAGCTCCGAGGCGATGTACGAGTGGCGCGCGTGAATGGTCTGGGAAAGGGTTTCATCGATGCCGGTGAGGGTGAGGACGATCTCCACCTGCTGCGCCTGGAGCGTCGCCGGCGTTTGCCCATAGAGGGGGCTGCCGGGGACGATCGGGTGCATCACCGTCCAGGTAAGGATGAACGCCGGTGACTGGCTGCGCAGAAGCGGAACGTCGTGAACCCGACGAATGTGCTCGCCCTCGGCGGTGACCTCGGCGCGAATCAGGCCGACGCGCAGGTTGGCCTCGACCACGTGGTTGCGGCGTTCATTGGCGACCCGGAACATCAGGGTGGGCACCCCTTCGCGTTCGCTGATCACCGCGACCTGCGCGAACATCACCCGGGCCTTGGGGCGGGCGAACTTGGCGAACACCAGGCCGGTGATCATCGCGGTGCCGAGAATGCCGACCAGTGCTTCGATCGACACCAGCAGGTGGGCAGAGGTGCTGTCCGGATAGCGGGCCCCGTAGCCGATGGTGGCGAGCGTCTCGACGCTGAAGAAACAGGCCTCGAGGTAGTGGCCCGGCTCGAGATTCTTGACGCCGTCGGTGAGGAGGAAGGCGAGCCCGAAGACCATGTTCACCACCACGAACACCACCGACACTGCAGCAATCACCCGCCACCACGAGGCGCCGATGAGGAAGTGGTAGACGTCGGTCAGGCCGGTCTTGCGACCGCCAATCACCTCGAGGTTGCGGAGCATCGTCCCGCCGATGATGCGGTTCTGGGGCGGCGCCGGGGCTTGGGGTGGAACGGGCTCGGGAATAGACACCGGCAAAAGCTACCAGCGGGCTTCGGCCGCCCACAGTCAATTCACGCTTCCCGCCAGCCGACCAGCATCGTCCGGGGAGTAGGCCCCCGAACGCTCACCCCGAGCTCGTCAGAGCCGATCGCGGGCGCAGGTTCCTGCCCCAAGCTGTGTCTCAGCCCCGCATCGCGGCGGCGGCGATGCCGGGGACCTTCAGCCAGCTCGGCTCCAGCTCGAACTCCACCAGCTTCCGGGCGAGCTGGTCGACCGTCTTGTGGCCGGGAAACCAGGGCGAAATCGGAAACGCCTTCGACGGCGCCCGCAGCACCGACTTCTCGATGTCCTCGAGCATGAAGGTGTTGTGGACCCAGCCTTTCCCGCTCTGAATGTCCTGCAGGGTCGAGGTGGGGTGGGCGCCCCAGGGAGTGTTGCAGATGCCGAACACCGCGCCGGGCCAGGTGTTGAGGCAGACCGCCCCGTAGCGCAGATCTCGAATCGCCGCCTCCACCGCGTCGGCTACCGCGGGGTCCTTCATCGCTTCGGCGCTCACCACCAGGGTGGCGCAGAGGCTGCCCCAGAGCTTGTCGTTGACGAAGCGCACCGCGTCGGCCAGGAACGACGCCGTGCTCGGTGCACTCAGCGCCGTCTCGGACAGCAGCGCGCACCAGGGCTCGTCGGTGAACACCGGGTCGGCGGCGTTGGCGGCATCGACGTCGGGGATCAGCGCATAGGGCAGCTCGCCGGGACCCGCTTGTCCAATCAGCTTCACCCCAGCGCGGCCGGCGGTGAACTTCTGCCAGCGCTCCTCCGCCCCCGGGTAGTAGGCCTTGCGGGCGCCGCCTTGACCGATGCCCGCTGCGACCAGGTCCACCAGTTGCCCGCGCGCGGCCCACTCCTTGCGGGTGAGCAGCAGCTTGGCGGAGTTGCAATTGAACGAGGCGTTGTTGGTCACCATGCCGGCGATGTTCTGCCCCTGGAACCTGAGCTCATCGGCGCCAAACCCGTCGGGGACCACGATCACCGGAGAGATGTTTCCCAGCTCGCTGGTGATGTCCTTGCGCAGCAGCGGCTCGTTGCGCTGCTTCCGCGCTTCCCGCTCGGCGCCGGGAGGACCCCACACCATGATGTCGTGGGTCTTGTCCGAGCCGGTGATGTGAACCTCGTCCACCAGGGGGTGGTTGACCAGGTAGCGGCCCTCGTCGGCGCCGCCGTAGACCACCGCGAAGAAGCCCCGCTCCACTGCGCTCGCAAAGGCCCGCTCCAGCAGAGGCCCGAGGTAGGCGTTGACCGGGTTCATCTTCAACACGCAGACCGAGCCCTCGACGAACATCTTGTAGACGCAGTCGGTGGGGGGAATTGAATTGACGTTGCCGGCGCCAGCACCACGCAGAGCTTGCCGCCGTGGGGCGAACGGTAGAACGAGGCCTGGTGCTCGCGAAGGTTCTCCGCGGTCACTCCCGGCTGCATGTAGACCTCGCCCACGTGCTTGGCGAGCAGCACTGCGTCCAGCTTGGTGGTGGGGAAGACCTTGATGCAGAGCCGGCCGTCAGGAAGCGTGCGCAGCCAGGACGGGTCGATTCGCGGCGCGCCGTACTTCTTCACCTCTCGAAGCGAGGCCTCGAGCAGCCTCAGGTTGCGCAAGGTAACCATCGGTCCGCCCAGCCACTCTTCGCCGGCCACCGGACTCTCGGGATCGATCCCCTTGGCGCGACAAGCCGCCACCACCGACTCCTCGGCGATTGCCCGGTACCCCTGCCGCATCTGCTCCACCAGCGCGATCCGCTCGTCGATGCCCAGGCGGGCGAAGGTGCGGCTGCCTTCCTTGAGTCGCTCGAGCAGCGGGTCGAGGCGGGAAAGCTCGGTGGCGACGGGAACCGGGGCGACTTGCATGGGACCTCGCGGCGGGAAAAACTGAAGCCGTTCTATCACTCCCGGTCACAGGGGTGACCGGCGGCTACCGCGCGAAGTCCGCACCCAACCCGAGCCCGCCGAACAAGCCGCGGACCAGGCTGGAATCCGGCTGCGGAAAGAACACCGTTCCGGCGGTCACCACGGCATAGAGCGCGGGGGCAAAGCGCAGCCGGGCCTCGCCCGTGAAGAGGTAGCGAGGCAGCTGTCCCAGCCCCACCACCGAGACGTGGAGCGCTCCACTGCCTCGCCCCTCTCGGGCGTCGATCGACAGCTGGGCATCGAAATCGCTGCGACCCCACGAGAAGTGTTCGAGCGAGGCGGTGAAGGCCATCCGAGACGCCCTACCCTGCTTCACCGCTGGACCGGCGCTGGCGACGCTGATTTCACCGAAACCGGAGAAGCCGTTCGGCAGCTGCTCCTCGGCGAGGGGAGCACCGGTGAAACCGAGGCCGGCAAAGCGTGAGAGCTCGTAGACCGGGCCGACCATCCCCTGTCGGAAGCCGCCACTTTGCTTGCGCAACTCCAGCTTGCCCGAGGCCTGCAAGGCTCCGGATTGACCGTCAGCGCCGAGGCCAACCACGCCTCCCAGGTCCGAGGACGGCACGAACACCCGCGAGCCAATGCCCGCGAAGGCCATCACCTGCAGCTTCTCGTCCTTGTGCAGAGAGAGATCGAAGTCGAGGTGGAGCAATGACAGCGGAGGCGCCCGGTATCCCGCCTCGCCGACGTCGTGCACGAACGAGAAGGCGAGGTGGTAGCGGTCGAAGGCGTTGGGGTTGTCGCCGAGAATCCTCGCCATGTCCGCGGAGAGTTCGAGCCCGAAGAGCCGTGCACCGAGCAGATCGCTGGCGAGCAGCTGGGTTCGAGTGGGACCCACCACCACTTCTGCCGTCGCGCCCGCGGGGTGATAGTCGGGGTTGAGCTGGTTGGTATAGCGGCTGACCAGGTGCCCGTGGCCAAGGGTGTAGCCGTCAAGCGCTCCGGCCTCGAGGGAAAGGCCGCCCCCTTCTCTCCCGATGCGAAGCTGGCGCAGCACCTGCCCATAGTCCGAGAGCTGGTCCCAGTCTTCGCGGCGCAGCAATCCTCCGAAGTCGAGTGCCTTCTGGGCGGGAGGGTCATCGAAGAGCCGCAGTCGCAGCACGGCGCCCAGGGCGAAGCCGAAGTCCTCGCCGCCGTCGAAGCCGAGAGCAGGACTCACCACGCCAAACAGATCCTGGGCCCCGCCCGGGGTTCCGGAGGGAAAGGTCTCTGCGAGCAGCTCGAGCGCGCCACGGAAATGGGTGCTCCCAGACTCCCGAGGCCCGGGCGGGGGTGACACGGGAAGGGACGCATCGACGGCTGGAGGCGGAACCGACGGCTGACCCGCGGGAGGCGGAGGACTGACGGACGCGGTGCCGGGGACCGAAGCAGACGCGCCGAGCGAGCACCACAGAGCCAGCGCCAGAGGAAGCATCGGCCTGGGGACGCGACGTCAGCGCGGGCGGGAAATCGGGGGCGCCGCGCGCGGCTTTGCTGCCTGGGCAGGCGAGAGCCGGAGAATCAACTGGCCTCCCTGGTGTGCGCCGACCCGCTGAAACACCGAGCCCTTCTTGCCCAGCTGGACCGTCACCTCGGCGCCCAGTCCCTTCACCTTGACGGTGGCGGTGCCATCCTTGAGGTCCTCGAGCTTGAGGGTGGCGGTCTTGCCGTTGGGGAGCTTCAGGTCGGCGCTCCCGCCCTGGGCGAGCGAGAGGGTCTCGGCAGACATCAACCGATACGAGGTGAACACGATGCCTGCGCTGGCGAACTCGTCCTTCACCGCCGAGAGCGAGGCCGGTTCAATCGCGGTGCCCTGGTTCGAGGCTTCAATCACTTCGGCCTTCACCGCCACCTTCGGCGACTCGGCCCCTGCGAGGGTGGGGAGCAACAGCCCCGCCCAGAGCAGCATCCACCCGCGCGTCGTGCCCTTGGTCGCTTTCACAGCTCGCCTCCCTGAGACTTGGTCGGATGGGGTGGGGAAACAGCGCGGTCAGGGTCGAGCTCGAGCTCTTCCTGACGCACTGCCGGATCGGGCACGGCCGCCTCTGGATCGGAGCGGTCGACCACCCAGATGATCGGATTGCCGGTGCTGGTCTCGAGTACCACCGGCGCCACCCGCGCCTTCTCGTCGGTGGTCACCGTCCGCACTGCCATCCGCTCCGAGGCGTATCCCTCGGGGGTGCGCTCCCGGAGCATCAGGGGCAGGGCGATCAGCGCCATCGCCGCGAGCGCGAACCCGGTGGCGATCATCGGACGCTGGTGGGTGAACATCTCCGAGGCCGACAGCTTCCACCGTTCGAGCAGCGGCAGCCGCTGGGGGGTGAGCCGCGCCATCACCTGGGTGGAGAAGTCCTTGAAGTCCACCTCGTCGGCGAGCATCTCCATTCCCACCCGCACCAGCCCCGATTCCGCACGGAAGTCAGCGACCCGCATCGCGCAGTCCTTGCACGCGCCGAGGTGGCGTTCGAGGGGGATCCGGTCGGAAGGCGTCAGCTCGCCATCGACGTAGGCGGAAAGGAGCGGAATGTAGGTCTTGCAGGCGGAATTCACGGCCATGGGCTCACCGGGGTGCGGACGAAAACCTCCTCGGAACGAGGGGAGATCAAGCCGGTGGACGAGAGCCCCGGGGCGTTATTCCAGAGGGCGCTCACTCGTGCCCCACGCCGGCCTTGGACTCGTCCAACTCCAGATACTCACTGAGTATTTTCTGAACCTTGATCCGGGCGTGGAACAGCCGTGACATCACGGTCCCCTTGGGAATGTCGAGGGTGCGGGAGATGTCTTCGTAGGACATCCCCTCCACTTCGCGCAGCAACAGGATGGCGCGGTGCTTCTCGGGGACCTGTTCGAGCGCTTCCTGAATCTTCTCGGCCAGCTCCTTCCGCAGGGCGCTCTTCTGGGGATTGGTGCCGAGCCGGGAGCCGAGGGCCCCGATGTTGGCTTCGGCCGAGTCCATCTGAATCGACTCGTCGAACTCGACGTGGTCGGCGCGCCCGGGGCCTTTCTTCCGGAGCACGTCGATGCAGATGTTGACGGTGATGCGGTAGAGCCAGGTGTAGAACGATGAGTCGCCCTTGAAGTTCTCGAGGTAGCGGTAGACCTTGACGAACGCTTCCTGGGAAACGTCCCGCGCCTCTTCCTTGTCCTTCAACATGCCCAGGGCGACCGAGTAGATCTTCCGCTGGTAGCGTTCGACGAGAAGCTTGAACGCGCGCGTGTCGCCTTCGCGTACCCGCTTGACGAGTGTGAGGTCGTCGGTGGCCAAGAGACTACGGACCTTAACGCAGTTTTCTAAGAAACCCTCAGGAGTTGCTCTTCGCTTCCTTCGCCACCACCGGTCGGACCCGCCGTGACTTCGAAACGGCCTGGTCCACGTAGCTGCGAAGGTGATCGAGGTTGAGCGGCTTGTGAAGGATGCCCTCCACCCGGAGTGCTGCCGGGGTCTCTGCGCCTGCCGCCGAGGCCACCAGGATGGGAATCTTCGCCCATTCCTTCTTCTTCCGAAGCGCCTCGCGCAAATCCCAACCGTTCATCACCGGCATCATCAGGTCCATCACCACCACGTCGGGAAGAAAGCCCTGACCCAGCTGCTCGAGCGCATCGAGGCCGTGCATCGCCCCCCGCGCCTCGGCCCCTTGCTCGGAGAAGAACTCGATCAGGCCTTCGCGCACCGCCGTGTCGTCATCGACCACCAGAATCTTGCATGGGTTCACGGGGGAGAAGGTAGCGCGCCCGGGGCGCCGGAGGAATCACTGAGCCCGCAGGGTTGCGAAAAGTCGACGCTCGGCCGGCGCTTCATACAGGCAAGTCGGTTCACCCAGAGCAGGGGTATTCCGTTCACCCCGAGCGTCGCGCCAGAGGCGCAAAGTCGAGGGGCAACCCTCGCACCGCCCTCGACTCCGGCCTACGCCTTACGCTCGGGCTGAACGGATGGGTCAGGGTCCCACGGAGAGTGTTCGTCGACGTTAACTGTCAGCCCACTCCTTCGGGTTCCGCAGCACTTCCAGCAGCCGAGCCTCTTCACTCCCCACAGCCGGCTGGTGGTCGTAAACCCACCGCACCCTCGGCGGGAGCGACATCAAGATCGACTCGGTGCGGCCATTGGTCTCCAACCCGAACACCGTCCCCCGGTCGTAGAGCAAGTTGAACTCCACATACCTCCCGCGGCGAATCTCCTGCCACGCCCGCTGCTCGGCCGTGAAGGGGAGCGCCCGCCGTCGCTCGACGATCGGCAGGTACCCGGGAAGGAACGCCTTGCCGCACGCCTGGACGAACGCCATCTCGTCGGCCAGATTCCCGCCCATGTTTTCGAAGAACACGCCTCCGATGCCCCGGCGTTCTCCGCGGTGCTTGAGCTGAAAGTAATCATCGCAGCTGCGCTTGAAGCGAGGGTAGTAGCCGGGGTTGTGCCGATCGCAGACCGCCTTCAGGGTCTGGTGGAAGTGCCGGGCGTCCTCGTCGAAGAGGTAATACGGGGTGAGGTCGCTGCCGCCGCCGAACCAACCCTTTCCGCCCTGCGAGATGTAGCGAAAGTTGGCGTGCACCGTGGGCGCCAGCGGGCTGCGCGGGTGCAGTACCAGCGAGATGCCGGTGGCGAAGAACGTCCGCCCTTCCCCCTGGAGCTTGCGGGCGAACGCCTCTTCGAGCTCGCCAAACACCGCCGAGGTGTTGACCCCTGCCTTCTCGAACACCGCTCCATCCTCGAGCACCCGGCTGCGGCCGCCTCCGCCGCCTGGGCGGGTCCAGGCGTCCTCTCGAAAGCGCTGCTCGCCGTCGAGCTGCTCGAGGGCAGCGCAGATCTCATCCTGCAGGCCCTCGACGAACGTGTGCATCGTCTGAGCGATGGGGTCTGATTCGGGGGTCATCGTCGGCCCGGCTTCTAGTGAATCGGGTTGTCGTTCTCGGCCAGGGTGATCGGCCCGAACTTGTTCTCGAACTTGGCGAGGTTGTCCTGCATCGCCAGCAGCAGCCGCTTCATGTGCTTGGGGTTGGTGATGATCCGCGAGCGCACCTTCGCCTTCGGCTGCTGCGGCTGGACGTAGATGAAGTCGAGAATGAACTCCGTCTCGGTGTGATTGACGAGCGCGAGGTTGACGTAGTGGCCGTTGGCCACCTGCTCATCGAGCTCGATTTGCAATTGAAGTTCCGACGCTTTCGCTGGGTTGTCCGCCATGCGGAAAGTCCATATCGCTTGGTCTGCGCCGTTGCTAGCCTCTTGGGAGACGTGCGCGACCAACGGATGAACCCCGAGAAGACGGCGCCCTTCGAGCTGGGCGAAGGCGACGATGCCTGTCTGCTGCTCCATGGGTTCACCGGCAGCCCCTGGGACATGCGGCCTCTGGGTGAAGCGCTCGCGGCACAGGGCATGAAGGTGAAGGCGATTTGCCTCCCCGGCCACGGTCAGACCCCTTCTGCGATGGAACGGGTGACCTTCCTCGACTGGGAGCGCGCCGCCGACGAGGCCCTGCTCTCGCTCAGCTCGGCGCGGCGCTGCTTCGTCGCTGGCCTCTCGGTGGGGGCGCTGCTCGGCACCCTGCTCGCGGCGAGGCGCCCGCGCTACGTCCAGGGGTTGGCGCTGATCGCTCCCGCGTTGACCTTCCTCGGGCCCCAGCTGGTGGCGGCGCGACGGCTTCGGCGTTTGCCCCTGCTGCCCTGGCTGCGGCCCTGGGTGGACAAGACCAGCACCGACATCGAGGACCCGGTGGCTCGGGCGGAGGCGCCGGTGCTGGCCTCATTTCCTTCCGCGCGCCTGTACGACGTGTGGACGCTCCAGGACAAGGTTCGCCGAGAGCTCGGTCAGGTGCGAGCGCCGACGCTGATCGCGGTCGCCGCTCAGGACCATGTCGTCTCCGAGAAGGGGGCCAGAGAGCTGGCCCGGGGGCTGGTTGCCGCCCGACCGGTGCGCTTCATCCGGATCGAACGCGGCTACCACATCATCCCCCGGGACTTTGGCGGGGCGCTGCTCGCCGACGAAGTGGGCCACTTCTTCGCCGGGATTTCCGGCGCCCGCGCGGCGATCGGTTAGCGTCGCGCCCCATGGCTCTCAAGCGCTACGTCCTCGCTATTGACCAGGGCACCACCGGCACCCACGTCGGCATTCTCGACAGCGGCCTCAAGGTCGTCGGGACCTCGTATCAGGAGTTCACCCAGCACTTCCCTAAACCCGGCTGGGTGGAGCACGACCTGCTCGAGATCTGGAGCTCGGTCGAGCGCTGCATCGGCAAAGCGCTGCGCAGCGGCGGGCTGACCGGAAGGCAAATCTCTGCGATCGGCATCACCAACCAGCGCGAGACCACCGGGTTGTGGGACCGCAACAGTGGCCGTCCGCTTCACCGGGCCATCGTCTGGCAGGACCGCCGCACCGCGCAGCTCTGCGCCCAGCTCAAGGCCCGCGAAGAAGAGGACGCGGTCCGCGCGCGCACCGGCCTGGTGCTCGACCCCTACTTCTCGGGCACCAAGCTGGGCTGGCTGCTCGACCAGGTGAAGGGAGCGCGGGCCAAGGCGGCCAAGGGCGCGCTCTGCTTCGGCACCATCGACACCTGGCTGGTCTACAAGTTGACCGGAAACCGCGAGCACGTCACCGACGTCTCCAATGCCAGCAGGACGCTGTTGATGGACCTGGCCACGCTCGCCTGGGACCCCGCGATGCTCGGGCTGCTGCGGGTGCCTTCGCAGCTGCTGCCAGAGATTCGTGGTTCGGCCGAGGTCTACGGCCGCACGCTTGGGCTGAAGTCGCTGCCCGACGGCATTCCCATCTCCGGCATGGCCGGGGACCAGCAGGCGGCGCTGTTCGGTCAAGCATGCTTCTCGCCCGGAGAGTCGAAGTGCACCTACGGCACCGGAGCGTTCCTGCTGATGAACGTGGGCCCGACGCCGGTGCCCTCGCGCGCGGGGCTGCTCTCCACCGTGGCCTGGAAGCTGGGGGCGACCCCCACCTACGCCCTTGAGGGAAGTGCGTTCGTCGCCGGGGCCGCGGTGCAGTGGCTGCGCGACGGGCTGGGGTTGATTCGACGCTCCGCAGATGTCGAGGCGCTCGCGCGCACAGTGAAGAGCACCGGAGAAGTGGTCTTCGTTCCCGCGCTGGCGGGGCTGGGCGCTCCCCACTGGCGGCCGGACGCGCGGGGCAGCTTTCAGGGTCTGGACCGGTCGACCACCTCGGGTCACCTGGCGCGGGCGGTACTGGAGGGCGTCGCCCTGCAGATCTTCGACCTCGCCGAGGCGATGAAAGCCGATTCAGGACGACAGATTCCCTCGTTCAAGGTCGACGGAGGCGCGGCCGCCAACAACTTGATGATGCAGTTCCAGGCCGACCTGCTCGGCACCGAGGTGGTGCGGCCACGCAACCTTCAGACCACCACACTGGGGGCTGCCTTCCTCGCCGGGCTCGGCGCCGGGGTGTGGCAGAGCCCGGATCAGATCCGCAAGGCCTGGAAGCCCGAACGGGTGTTCCGCCCGCGCATGGCCGGGGAAGAGCGGGAACGCCAGCTCGAGAAGTGGAAGCGCGCGGTGGAGCGGGCGTGAAGGCTTTGCAGTCGGGGCCTGCGCGGACGAGGCGGGGCGGACTTCCCCTCGCGCTCTGCATGGGCGCGTTGCTGGTGGGAGGCTGCGGCCGCTGCAACCGCGTGGGCGCGGGTCCAGAGAAGGCGAGCGCCGGGGATGCGGGAACGCCGGCAATGCGCCACGCGTCGATCGACCTGCGCACCGCCCTCTTCACGCTTTTTCCCGAATTTCGCTTCGCCACCTTTCTCTATGGAGAGGCCGCTCTCGAGCGAGAGATTCGCTTCCGGGGTGATGAACTCGCGCTGCGCGCTGCCCTGGCGCCCGAGCTCGGGCACTTCGGGCTCGAGCTCCTCGACGGAGGGGCTGGACGAGAGGATGGAGGCAGGCGAGACGACCGAGGCGGGGTGTGGGCCACCCGTCCC
This sequence comes from Myxococcales bacterium, assembly GCA_043755105.1. Lineage (GTDB taxonomy): Bacteria > Myxococcota > Myxococcia > Myxococcales > Myxococcaceae > JAYUUC01. The sequence continues at coordinate 2,585 of JAYUUC010000287.1, read as the reverse complement.
CCGTTCGTCTTCGTCGGCCACGCGGAAGGAGAGACCGCCCGCCTGGTCCTCGCTTTGCCCCTCGTGCCAGATGATGTCGGCAAGCTGCTGCACAGCCCGGTGACGCTGACCAGCGAACAGCTGGCCACCTACCTGCCGGTGCCGGCGGGCGCGGAGCGAATCTCGGAGCGCTTTCTGCTGCAGATCAACTATCGGGCCGACATCGAACGCGGCGACTTCCTCGTTCATCAGATGGTGGACTTGCTGCTCGGGGGCGAATGGCGGGCCGAGCTTCCCGAAGGCTGGCAGAAGGAGAAGCGGCCCGATGGCGGCGTCGGGGCGATTCCCGCCCGTTTCACCCTCACTCTCCGGCGGGGTCAGTCAGACACCGAGGTGTTCATCGATCGCGACGGCACCCATGTTCACCTCGAGTACCGTCAGCCCACCTGGTACTGACTCCCCGAAGGTCCTCTGATGTGGCGCTGGTTCCCGAGACGACACTCGTGAAGACGGTCGCCCCCAGCAGCCTTTAGGGCCCCTCATTCGTTTTGAAGTTCACCTCGACCGAAGGCGGGAAGCGGTCCGCTGTGAGCCGTGAAAAGCGTCTGAGGTAAGGTCCCGAAGGTGGTCTCCGCTAAAGCCTCGGGATTTGCTGCCTTGAGAATTCGACTCGTCACTCCCCTGCTGCCGCTGCTGCTGTTGGGCCTCGGCTTTTCCGCGCGTGCCCAGACCTTCACCCGGGACAAGCGCCTGCTGTTGCAGGAGGGCGTGTTGCGCGGGAGTCCGCGGGTGCTCGGCATCGCTGGCGCCTTCGTCAGCGTGGCGGAAGGGGCCGAGGGCATCACCCGAAACCCGGCGGCAGCGGCGAGCAAGGATCCGCACTTCGAGCACGACTTCAACGTCGACTTCGGCGCGGCGATACACTTCCTCCCTCCCTGGGGCGTGAAGGACCAGGACTGGGACAATGACGGTCGCCTCGACCAGGTGGACAACGCCGGCCAGGGCGGCCCGGTGTTCAACTACCTCGGCACCCAGGTGCTCTATCTGGCCGGTTCGATTCAGTACAAGTCGATCGGGCTCGGACTCGGCGTCGATGTCCAGAGCTATGTCACCAAGTCGATGCTCCCCGGTCAAGATTTCGAGAGCTACTTCAACTTGGACCTCGTCCACGCCTTCGGCTCGCTCGCCGGTTCCTTCTGGGATGACCAGGTGCTGATTGGCCTCGGGCTCGAGAGCAGCAGCGCGGGGTTCATCTTCCTCGACCCTCAACCGGGGCTGCTGCCGGCAGTGAAGGACTCGCTCGGCTACCACGGCTGGGGAATTCAGCTCGGCGCGCTGTGGCGCCCGGTCGACGAGGACTACCGGCTCGGGTTCTCGTTTCGTCCCCAGACCACCGGAGAGCCGACCTCACAGAAGGACCTGATTGGCGGCTTCATCCCCTTCAAGGAAGTGGTGGCGCCGGCGCGGCTCTCGCTGGGCGCCAGCTGGGCGCTGGGCTCCTCGGGGCGCCACTACAACATCACCTCGCGCGAAGGCTGGTCGCGGCTGGACGAGCCGAACCCGGACGGCAGCCCTGCTTTCTCCGCCGCGCTTACCCGCTGGTTATTCACCACCCAGCTCGACGTTTTCTTTCCGGTGTCGAACGCCACCAACGCCTCGTCCTTTCTCGAGCAGAACATCGGAACGCCAACGCTGTCTGCAGGAACCCACCTCTCGTTCGAGCCTCGGGCGGCGATCGAAAAGGAGCTGATCGAAGATCGGTTCCGCTTGAGGCTGGGGGGCTATCTCGAACCTCCCCTGGTGGCCACCGCGCCGCTGGTTCGCCCCCACATCACCTTCGGCGGCGAGGTCTATCTGTTCAAGCTCGGGCCGCAGCGCATCAGCTTCGGCCTCTCGTTCGACATGGCCCACTACTACCAGAACCTCTCGGTCGCTTTCCTGGTGTGGAAGTGACAGTGTCGCGCGACAAGATGCTTCTGGGAGCAACAGAACGAGCGCAGTTTCTTTCCCGGCACCCGCGCTGGTCGCTCGAGGCCGAGACCCTGGTGGCGACCTTCGAGTTTCCCAGCTTCCCGGAAGCGATCTCCTTCGTCCAGCGGGTGGCGGAGATCGCCGAGCGGCACGAACATCACCCGGACATCGACGTGCGCTTCCGCAAGGTCACGCTTCGATTGTCCACCCACGACGCGGGCGGGTTGACCTTCCGAGATCCGCAAGTGGCGGCGGAGTGCGAGGCCGCCGCGGCGCTCATACCCGGGCGATGAAGAAGGCCAGCGCGACCAGGAAATCGATCACCAGGCACCCGAGACAGGCGTCGACCACACCGCGGGTGACCGCGAGCCCGACGGCGGGCGCTCCCCCGGTGGCGGAGAGCCCGCGCCAGGACACCACGGCCGGGATGTAGAGGCCGCAGAGCAGCGATTTGATCGCCGCACACGCGAGGTCTCCCCCATCGATGTAACGGGGGTCGATGAAGGCGTAACCGTCCGCGCCGAAGGCAATGCTGGCGGTCAAGGCCGCCGAGAATGAAGCCGCCAGGGTGCCGAACACGCAGAGCAGCGGGAGGGCAATCACCGAGCCCACCACCCTCGGTGCGACCAGGTCCG
>JAYUUC010000286.1:0-5495 GCA_043755105.1 Myxococcales bacterium | reverse complement strand
GCTGACCGCGGTGATCTGCGTCGCGCTGTCGACGGTGTACGAGGTCGCGGCAACGGCCCCGAAGCGGACCGCGCTGGCCCCCGCGAACCCGGTGCCGGTGAGCACCACCTGGGTTGCTCCCGCCAGCGGCCCGGTCAGCGGGGCCACCTGTGCCACCCGCAAGTCATCGACGTAGCGGTAGACCCGCCGCTGTGAGCCGACGCCGTTCTTGTTGTAGACGGTGATGTCCACGGCGTCGGCGAGCTGCCCCCGGGGCGCAATCGCTTTCAGCTGCTTCGAGCTCACCAGGTCGACCTTGGGGCTGGAACGGCCGCCGAAGAGCACCTGGACGTCGGGGGTGAATCCCGAACCGTCGATCACCACCACGTTGCCACCCTTGAGCGGCCCTTCCTTGGGACTCACCGCGGCCACGAACAGCTCGTCGAAGTAAGTGAAGCAGCCGCTGCAGACGAAGAGCCCATTGCCGTTGCTGATGCTGACGTTGGTCAGCCCCGCGTTGCCAGGCGGCACCCGAACGTCGATCGACTGGTCGTCGATGATCTGGAAGTCGATCGCCGGGTTGGAGCCGAACTTGATCGTCGTGCTCCGCTTCGCCTCGGTTCCCCGGGTGGCAAAGCCTTCGATGAAACCCGAACCGGTGAGCAGCACCTGCGCTCCTCCGGCCGAGCCTGCCCGCGGAGGCAGCACCTTGAGAATCTTCAACTCGGGGGGAGGCCCCGCGTCGACACCGGCGTCGAACACGACGGGTCCGGCGTCGAGCGGCGCGGGGCCGGCATCGACGCGGGGCGGCATTCCGGCATCGCCCGGGCCCTTCGGGGTTCCGCAGCCAAAGGCCATGCCCGTCGCGGCGAGCAGACCGAGGCCGAACAGCGCGGCGGCAAGGCCGTTTCGAGGAGCTGTCGACGTTGCGCTCATGGGAACTCCACCTGAAGGGTGTAGCTGTTGGCGATCCGGTCGGTCGAGCCTGCCACCCGCGCGGTGAGCAGCTTGCCTCCGACCTGGGCAGCCGCTGCGCTCACCTGCGGCAAGGTCGGGTCTTCTGAACAGCCGAGGGCGTTGGGGCCATCAAAGAGGCAGAGCGAGAGCAGCCCGTTGCCCGAGCTGTAGTTCCGGAGCGAGAGCTTGACGCCCTTCTGCGCGGGCACCGCGACCTTGAAATAGTCCTGGTCCTGCGGGCAGATCGCGCCTTCCAGCGAGGTCGCTGCATTCACCGCAGTGGCCTGGGCGGGCTGGTCGTTGGGCTCGTAACCATCGTCGTCACAGGGAGTTCCCCGCGAGAGCAGGAAGGTGACGTCGTAGGGCTGGAACGGGTCGGTGGTGCTGATCGCCACGTAGTAGGTGCCGGGAGTCGAAGCGACGTAGCTGGCGAGCAGCTTCCCCGCCGACAGGGTCCGGCCGCTGCCGTCTTTCACCACCGTGTTGAAGGTCGCTTCCGCGAACGGGTCGGCGTCGAGGTTGACCCCCAGCTGGTCTCCCCGTGCTAGGCCAATCGAGAAGGTGTCGACGTCCGCGGCGCACAGGGTGAGGTCGAGGTAGCGGGTGGCAGTCACTCCGAAGGCATGGGCGGTGTCGTTGTTGGGCTCGTAGCGGTCAGGCTGACAGCTGCGGGCCACACACTTCCCGGTCCCGACATTGCAGCGCTGGTCGGGTCCACAGTTCTCGTCCGATACACAAGGAGGCTGCTTCGCAAGGCAAGCGCCGGTCTGGACGTAGCAGACCAGCGGGACCTTGCAGTCCCGATCCTGGTAGCAGCGCAGCGCGCTCGCACACTTCCCCGCGGGGTCGCAGATCAACCCCACACCGCAGTCGCCATCGACAGAGCACTGCACGCACTTCTCGGCGACGCAGCGCTCCCCTCCGGCACAAATCTGGGCCTGCGTGTCGGCTGTGCAGCGTGCCACGCAGGCGTGGCTTCCGGTGTTGCAGATCTCGCTCACCGCGCAATCGGCGTCGGCGCTGCAACCGAGATCCTCCTCGCACACCGCGTTCACCGTGTTGCAGCGCTGCCCTTGCGGACACTCGCTGCGGTTGCCCCCCGGACACAGCGAGACCGCCGAGCGGTCCTTGCACAGTCCCTGATGGCACCACGAGCCCGCGCCGCACTGGTCATTGGTGGCGCAATCGGTGCCCCACTCCGGCCGCAGCTCGCAGGCCAGCGAGGTGGGGTTGCAGACTTCCTTCAACCGACATTGTCCCGAGGACTCGCAGCCGTCACAGCGGTTGTCGGAGGTGCAGATCTTTCCCGCCTCACAGTCTTCCCGACTTTGACACTCGGGCGCCCTGCCTCCATCGGGGTTGGCCGCGACCTGGCTGCAAGCAGACATTCCCAGCCAAAACCCGAGCGCGAGAAGTGCAAGAGGACTGCGGGGTCGACGGGTCAGGGGTGAGCTCATTGCAGGGGAGTGAGCACGCCGGAGGGCCATTGGAGATCCGCGACCGACCAGACGTCGCCCCGCGCGGCGAGGGTCTTCTTGAACTCGCCCTTCACCACCCCGTATTCGTAGACCCGCACCGTCACCTCGGTGGCCGGGTTGGGGTCGAGATGGTCGTGGGCGAACTCCACCACCAGCCGGTAGCTCGCGTCGATCGGGTTGACGTAGCCGAGCACCTCGGGGCCGTAGCCGGACAGCGCATCGCGGAGGAACTGGGGGTCGTCGCTGGAGTCACCGGCCAAACCCCAGTCCGGGGTCGGGTTGGCGTAGTAGCAATCATCGGGCGCTGCCCCCACCTGGGAGTTGGCGGTCCGGAGCACGTGGAGGTCGATGTCGGTGCGGGCGTTGTTCCAGAACATCTCGACCAGCAGCTTCTGCGCCGGGGCCGCCACCACCTTGCTGCGCGCCGCGGTGCAGTTCTTCACCTGCTGGCTGTCGGTGACGTTGAGCTCGACCTCGTACTCGCCGGGCAAGGTCGGGTCGAGGGTCATCGACGTGACCGCCTGCTCGGGGCCCGCGATGGTGGTGGTGGAGCCGATCGGCTTGCTCCGCAACGTCCACTTGTAGAGCAGCGGAAGGTCCCCCTCGGGGTCAGTCGAGCCACTTCCGTCCAGGGTCAGCTGCAGTCCGGGGGCTCCGTTGCCCAGCGGCTTGATGTCCGGAATCGGTGCGCGGTTGGGCGTGCCGGTGAGAGCGATGGTCACTTCGCGCTGGTCGGGGTCGGTGCCCCGCACCCGGATCGCCCCGTTGGCCACCCCGGTGCTCCCGGCCGGCACGGTGTACTTCACCGTGAGCTCGATCTGCCCTTGCAGCCCGTTCGACCCCACCGTCTTGACCGTGCTCGGCGTCTTCGTCGAGCCGACGAAGCTGAAGGCCGGCGAGGTGCCCTCGGCAAAGGCGATCTCCTCGATGATCAAATCAGCGCTTCCCTTGGAGCGGATGCTGAAGGTCTTCACGGCCGCGCCGCACTCGCCCACCCGGCCGAAGTCGAGCGCCACCGGGTCGACTTCCATGATCGCGCGGGTCGACCCCTTCCCCAGCAACTTCACCTCCACCAAAGGCTGGTCGGGGTCCGCGGTCTCCAGCACCAGGGTGGCGCTGTAGTCGGCTTCCTTCGTCGGCAAGAACGAAAGGCCGATCGGCAGCGTCTCGCCCGAGGGCACTTCGGCGGGCACCGCCGTGACGGTGAAGGGCACGCTGTCCTCTTTCAGATGGGCCCCCACCACCTTGAGCACCGCACGGCCCACGTCCTGGACCGGAATCTCGGCGGTCTTGGTGTTGAGGACCGGCACCGCTCCGAAATCGAGCTGGTCCGCGGGAGGCACCAGCTGGGCGCGCACGCCCTTGGTCCGGTCGCCACCACAAGCCGTACACAGCAGGAGCAGTCCGAGCGCAGAGAGATTTCGGCGGAACCCCCTCGACAGACTCGAGCTCATGGCCCCTTCCCTTCTTCGTAGTACTGCAGATCGACAGCCGCATGCAGTCCGGGAACCGAGTCCCCGGAGAAGTAAACCGCGTTGGATGTGGGCTCGTAGCTCCACCCGTCCGCTCCTCCTTGCGGAGGCGTGCACACCAGCCCCGTCGTCTCGGGAGCAACGTCCTTGCACGCGTCGCGGTTGAGGTCGACGCAGGTGCTCAGACCCTCGTCCGCGGTGTCACAGGGGTAGCGCACCGCCACCTGAATCGTGTCCGGGTTGGGCGCCTTCGCGAGCACGAACTTCCGCTTCAGCCCCACCGCGTTGTTGGCCAACTTCTTCAAGGTCGAACCGAAGCTGGCGTCGCAGATGCTTCCCACTTCCCCTCCGGTGAGCTGTGAGAGGCCAAGGTAGCGCGCGCCTGGAGTCGCCCCACACCCGTTGCTGGGGACATCGCCGATGATCGCTGCCGTGGTCACGGTGCCGTCGTTGCCGATCCCCTTCGCCGTCTCGAAGGCCCTCCAGTAGTAGCGCAGGTCCTGGCCGCTTTCGTCCTCTTCGTCGGTGACGAAGATCAAATAGAGGTAGGCGTCGCGGCGAAGAAAGTCGATCGGGTTCTTCGTCTCGCAGTTGGTCTTGCACAGCGTGTTCAGCGCACAAGTGGACACGCAGGTGTCGAGCGCGTTGAAGCGGGGGACGTTGGTGGCGCTCTGTCGGTCGAGGGCGAGCTGTGCGGCCTGCATCCCGGCCTCATACGGGCTGCCGTTGGAGCCCACCCGGATGTTCGCCGCGAAAGCGCTCGCCAGGTTGGGAGTGCTCGGGCTGAGCACCTTGGGGTTGCCGCGAAACTGGCCCTGGTCCTTGAAGATGTCGGTGGTGGTGACGGCAATCCGGAAGTCGATCGACCCCCGCGAAAACACCGAGATGAAGGACTGGAAGTTCTTCGCCAGGTTCTCCTGGCGGGCCGCCATCGACCCGGAATTGTCCACCACCCAGAGCACGTCGACCTTCGACGCCGAGAGCTGGTTGAAGGTGTCGACCCGGACATCCGGAGGCAAGGTCTTGCGCAGACGGGTCTCGCCACAGCCCGCGAGGACCACGCACAGCGGCACGTAGAGGAAAAGATTCCGCATCGGAGCTCGGGAAGGTAACCGAATTTGCAAGCCGCATGCCTCAGTAACACACAGGAGCGCCCGCCGGGCGGTGGAGGGGGCTGAACGCTAAACGGTCTGGACTGTTGAACGGCGGGAGTGTGAGGTTTCGACCGCTGCGACAGGGATCCGGCACCCCCTGACAAGGTTGGCGCGGCTGGCTCGACTCTGCGCCGGGGGTGTGTTTTTAAGCCGCCCGATGCCGATCAAGCTCGTGGTCACCGACATGGACAACACCCTCTACTCCTGGGTGGACTACATCGTCCCCGCGGTCGAGGCGATGGTCGATTCGATTTGCCACTCCACCGGATTTCCCCGCATCAAGGTCGTGCAGTCGCTCAAGGCGGTCTACGGAAAATACGAATCGAACGAGTACCCCTTCGCGCTCCAGGAATCGTCGATCTTCGCCGAGTTCCCCGAGTTCATGAGCTTTGACCAGCTGGTGATCGCCCCGGCACGAGCGGCATTTTCTCAGGCCCGGCGGAAGTACCTTCGAC